>NZ_JAPEOR010000001.1:1286374-1607967 GCF_026341125.1 Streptomyces sp. NBC_01142 | reverse complement strand
GCTGTCGGCCGGTGCCATGCAGCAGTTCCTGGCCGTGCACGGTTCGCTGGACGGGCTGCCGATGGCGGTCTCGATGCGCGCCTTCTACCACGTGACGGTCTCCGGCGAGCAGGAGTCGGCACATTCCGCGGCGCGGGCGCTGGTGTCCCAACTGGTGACGCTGCACTCCCCCGAAGACCTGATGGTGGTGGTCGTGGCGGCGCCCGGCGCGGTCGCGCGCTGGGACTGGACGAAGTGGCTGCCGCACACGCAGGTGCCGGGCCAGATGGACGGCGCGGGCACCAAGCGGCTGTTCGGCGACGACCTCGCCGAGCTGGAGCAGTTGCTGCACAGCCGGCTGGACGGCCGGCCGCGCTTCAGCCGGGAGAACCAGCCGGTGATGGACCAGCCGCACATCGTCGTCGTACTGGACGGCGGGCGGGTTCCGCCGGACTCGCTGTTCGCGGCGCCGGAGGGGCTGCAGGGCGTCACCATCGTCGAGGTGGTCTCCGGTGACCTGGACGAGCCGCGCGGCGGCCTTTCGGTGGTCGTACGGCCCGGCCGGCTGTGGCTGGAGTCCGGTGCCCGGGTGGCGTACGAAGGTGTGCCCGACGGGATCTCGCTGCCTGCCGCCGAGGCTCTGGCGCGCCAGCTGGCGCCGCTGCGGATGGGCGGGGGCGACGACGACGAACCGCTGCTCGCCAACCTGGACTTCACCGATCTGCTGAACCTGGGCGACGCGGGCGCTGTCGATGTGGCCAGGACCTGGCGGCCGCGGTCGGTCGCCGAGCGGCTGCGGGTGCCGATCGGCGTCGGCGAGGACGGCCAGCCGGTGATGCTGGACCTCAAGGAGGCCGCGCAGGAGGGCATGGGCCCGCACGGTCTGTGTGTCGGCGCGACCGGTTCCGGCAAGTCGGAGCTGCTGCGCACGCTGGTGCTGGGCCTTGCGGTCACGCACTCCTCGGAGACGCTCAACTTCGTCCTCGCGGACTTCAAGGGTGGTGCGACCTTCGCGGGAATGTCGCAGATGCCGCATGTCGCGGCCGTCATCACCAACCTCTCGGACGACCTGACACTCGTCGACCGCATGGGTGACGCGATCAAGGGTGAGCTGCAGCGCCGCCAGGAGCTGCTGCACAAGTCCGGCAACTACGCCAACATCCACGACTACGAGAAGGCACGTGCGGCCGGCGCCCCGCTGGAGCCGCTCGCCTCGCTCGTGCTCGTCCTCGACGAGTTCTCCGAACTCCTCACCGCCAAGCCGGACTTCATCGACATGTTCATCCAGATCGGCCGTATCGGCCGTTCGCTGGGTGTGCATCTGCTGCTCGCCTCGCAGCGCCTGGAGGAGGGCAAGCTGCGCGGCCTGGACACGTATCTCTCGTACCGGATCGGTCTGCGGACCTTCTCGGCGGCCGAATCGCGTACGGCGATCGGTGTGCCCGACGCCTACCACCTGCCCTCCGTGCCCGGTTCCGGCTATCTGAAGTTCGGCACCGAGGAGATGACCCGCTTCAAGGCGGCGTACGTCTCGGGTACGTACCGCACCGGTGGTCCGGATCTGTCGGCCGGCCAGCTGCCCATCGAACGGCGGCCCGCGGTCTTCACGGCCACGCCGGTCCCGGTCGTGTACGCGGCCCCCGATCCGGCCGCGACGGCCGCACGTGCCTCCGACGACGAGGCGCTCGCGGACACCGTGCTGGATGTGATCGTGCGCCGCCTGGAGGGTCAGGGTGTGCCCGCGCATCAGGTGTGGCTGCCGCCGCTGGACCAGGCGCCCACCCTGGACCAGTTGCTGCCCGGTCTGGCGCCGACCGCGGACCGCGGTCTGACCGCGACCGAGTACACGCGCCCGGGTGGTCTCGTCGTCCCGCTCGGCCTGATAGACAAGCCCTTCGAGCAGCGCCGTGAGGTGCTGTACCGGGACTTCTCCGGCGCGGCCGGCCACATGATGGTCATCGGCGGTCCGCAGTCCGGCAAGTCGACGCTGATGCGTACGCTGATCTCGTCGTTCGCGCTCACCCACACCCCCAGCGAAGTGCAGTTCTACGCACTGGACTTCGGTGGTGGCGGTCTGTCCTCGCTCTCCGACCTGCCGCATGTCGGCGGTATCGCCTCGCGCCTCGACCCGGAGCGGGTACGCCGTGCGGTAGCCGAGGTGTCGGGCGTGCTCAACCGGCGCGAGGAGTTCTTCCGCTCCAACGGCATCGACTCCATCGCCACCTACCGGCGCAAGCGGGCCGCGGGCGAACTGCCCGGCGAGGCATGGGGAGATGTCTTCCTCATCATCGACGGATGGGGCGGTTTCAAGAACGACTACGACATGCTGGAGCCGGTCGTCGCCGATCTCGCGGCGCGCGGTCTGGGCTACGGCATCCATGTCGTGATCACCGCCGCCCGCTACATGGAGGTGCGTGCGGCGCTCAAGGACCAGATGCTGGGGCGGCTCGAGCTGCGGCTCGGTGACGTCATGGACTCCGAGTTCGACCGCAAGGTCGCCGCGAACGTCCCCGCCGGTGTGCCGGGCCGTGGCCAGGTCCCGGAGCGGCTGCACTTCATGACCGCTCTGCCGCGTATCGACTCGATCAGCAGCGCCGTGGATCTCTCGGAGGGCACGGCCGCCTTCGTCCAGGCGGTCAAGGGCAACTGGGCGGGGCCGGCCGCGCCGACCATCCGTCTGCTGCCGCGCAGGCTGCCTGCCGACCAGCTGCCCAAGGGCTTCGAGTACCCGCAGCACGGGGTCGCGATCGGCATCGACGAGACCAATCTGGAGCCGGTGTTCATCGACTTCGAGACCGACCCGTTCCTCCTGGTCTTCGGCGAGAGCGAGTCGGGCAAGACGAACCTGCTGCGGCTCATCGCCAAGCAGATCTCGGAGCGGTACACGCCGGAGCAGGCGCGGATCGTGGTCGGTGACTACCGCCGCACGATGCTGGAGGCCGTCCCGGCCTCCCATCTGCTGGAGTACGCGCCGATGGCGTCGGCCATGGAAACGCACATGGACGCGATCGCCACGGTCATGGAGCGGCGCGCACCCAAGCCGGACATCACCCCGCAGCAGCTGCGTGACCGCAGTTGGTGGACGGGCCCCCAGCTGTTCGTGATCATCGACGACTACGAACTGGTCGCCACCAGCTCCGGCAACCCGCTCTCGGCGCTGGTGGAGCATCTGCCGTTCGCGCGTGATGTCGGTATCCGCTTCATCGTCGCGCGCAACGCGGCAGGTGCGTCGCGTTCGATGTACGAGTCGTTCATGCAGCGCGTCAAGGAGCTGGGCGCGCAGGGCCTGATCCTCTCGGGCGACCCGAGTGAGGGCGACGTCATGGGCAACGTCAGGGCACGTCCGATGCCGCCGGGACGCGCCACGTTCGCTTCCCGCAAGCGGGGGGCTCCGCTGGTGCAGCTGGGCTGGCTGCCGGAGCAGCAGTAGCACGACAGCATGCGTTCCGGCGGCGGTCAAGGCCGCCGGAACGCACCAAGTAGTGTGGCCACGCACCTCGTTCGACATACCTGTGGGAGGACCGCGCCGATGGCTGACGCAAGCGAGAAGGAACGCCAGAAGGAAGAGCTGTACGCCCTCGACATCTCCGGCGTGGAGTGGGTCGGCGCGCCCGGCACGAGCCAGGACGAGGAGCGGGTCGAGATCGCGTATCTGCCGGACGGGGCCGTGGCCATGCGCTCGTCCCTGGACCCGGGGACGGTGCTGCGCTACACGGAAGCCGAGTGGCGGGCGTTCGTCCTCGGAGCGCGTGACGGCGAGTTCGATCTCAAGTAGGCACTGGGGCAATCGCTCAGGCAGGCGTACGGATACGATAAGGGGGGTTGCCCGCTCGCGCGGGCAACCCCCCTTGTCGATGGAGCAGCGCTCGTCACATCATCATGCGGAAGCGAGCGGCGTTGCCCTTGTCCGTGTCCTGGTAGCCCACGACGGAGTCGCTGAGCAGACGCGCGATCGTGTTCAGGTCCTGGTTCAGCCCGTCCATGTCGGTCGCCAGCTGGCGCTGGATCGCGATGTAGGCCTCCTTGGCCTCACCGTCCCAGTCGCCCGCGACCTTGTTGACGTGGCCCAGCAGGGTACGGAGCTGGTCGCTCAGGTCCGAGGCGGTCTTGGTGGTGTCACGGGCCGCCTGGGTCACTGTGTCGTAATTGACGGCAGTGGTCATTCTTTACTCCTCGTGGCGAAGTTCAGCGAACAGTGCGGACGACTCAGACGTCGAGAATGGCGCTGCTGTTGCCCTTGGCGTTCTCCATCTTGGTGAAGGACGACATGCGCTCGCGTTCCTGCGCGTCGAACCCGTCGGCGCTCATCTTGACCATGTTCTCGAGGTTCTCGAGGCTCTGCTGCAGGTTCTTGAGCTTCCGGTTCAGCTCCGTCTGCGTGACGTCGTACTGCTGGCTCGCCGCACCCTTCCAGCCACCCTGGATGAGGTCGACGACGCGGTTGAGGTCGCCGATCCGGCCGCTCAGGTTCGTCTGAAACGCCTGGATCTTGCCGGAAAGTTCCCCAATATCGGAACTAGTTACCTTCAGGTCTTTACCCGACATCTGTGCCCCTTCTTTCTACGACGGCGATGTAGACGGAAGCCGATTGGATGCCGCCCCCGTGCCGGACATCAGTTCTCACTGAGTCCCGCCGTCACTCTATCCACTTGATACGACAGTTCCAACTGCAAAGCCCCGTAGGGAGACTTGGCTCACCGGGCTCTCCTGCGCCGGGTGTCCCGGACGACCGTCGCCCCACCGGCGATCACCGACACCAGTACGACGCAGATTCCCAACGCATAGGTTGCGTACCGCTCGTTGCGTTCCTGGACGGTCTCGGACATCGCCAGATGCGCCGGCTCGGGAGCGGGCGGCTTCGGGGGCCCCGGGTCCGCCGTCGGGGCCTCCGGCGGGCCGTCGGCGCCGTCCATCGCCCGTACCGGGTCGATCACACCCCAACCGACGAAGTTGTCGCGGCCGTTGATGCTGCGCTCCGCGGTCTGCTCGATCTGCGCGATGATCTGCGAGACCGTCCACTTCGGGTACTTGGCCTTCAGCAGCGCCGCGACCCCGGCGACGTACGGCGCCGAGAAGCTGGTGCCGTTGTCGACGCACTGGCCGTTACCGGGAACGGTGGAGACGACATCGACGCCCGGGGCGGCGACGCCCACGAACTCGCCCGCCTGCGAGAAGGCGGCACGTTCGTTGTTGCGGTCGGAGGAGGCTACGGCGAGGACACCCGGGAACGCCGCGGGAAAGGTGTTCTTCAGCTTGCCGTCCATGCCGTCGTTGCCGGCGGAGGCGACCACGACGGCCTTTGCCTGGATCGCCCGCTGCACCGCCTGGTTGAGTTTCGAGGTGAGCGGCAGCGGCTTCGTCGTGTCCTGGGAGATGTTGATGACATCGGCACCCTTGGCGATGGCGTGATCGATCGCCGTGGCCATGGTGAGGTCGTTGCCGCTGTTGTTCTCGTCGTTCTGGCGGATCGGGATGATCGTCGCCTCGGGCGCCAGACCGACGAAGCCGGTGCCCTTACGGGGGCGCGCCGCGATGATCCCGGCGACCTTGGTGCCGTGGCCGACCTCGTCGACCGTGCCGTTGGTCTTGCCGCGCTTGTCGTCCTCCCCGGCGTCCTTGTCGGGCTTGAGGAGGTCCTTGCCCGCAGAGGCGTCGACCGCCGACTCGAGCTGGTCGTTCTTGATGTCCACGCCGGTGTCGATGACCGCGACCCGGATGCCCTTGCCCTTGGTGTCCTGCCACAGCTCGTCGAGCAACACCCGCTGGAGCGGCCAGGGAATGCCCGCGATCTGCTTCGTCATCGGGAAGGTGCACTCCCCGCTGCCGTTGATGCCGAGGTGGTGCGGGGTTTCGGCGGCGTACGCGGCCGGGGGCATCGCCGTCAGGCCCGTCAGCGCCGTCGCGGCGGTCAGCAGGGCGGTCTTTGCGCGCATGTGCAGCATCGTTCGCACTCCCTCTTACGAACCCTGCGGCTGACGCGCGCTGTTGGTGTCCAGCCGGGGGCCCTTGGACAGGAACTCCGACCAGGTGATCGGTACGAAGGAGGGGGTGACCTTCTCGTAGCCGAGCCGGATCTGCGCCTGGCTGGGCTCGGGGCGGCCGTCCTGCTGCTTCTCCTGGCCGCCCGTGCCGATGTCGGAGCGGTCCGTGTCGCTGTCGCCGTTCGCCTGGACCGCGTACCGCAGTCCGGTGTCGGTCACCAGGAACAGCGAGCCGTCGGGCCTGGTCTGCTTGCCCTGGACCTGGGTGTAGAGCAGACCGGATCCGGGGGTGACGTAGGTGCTGGTACCGCCCGCGGTGATCTCCGCGGGGTACTTGGAGCCGGCCCAGGTCGACAGGGTCGTACGGCCCTTGCCGTCGACCTTGCGCAGCACGCTGCAGATGGTGTCGCGGTCGCCGCTCGCCGAGTTGACCTGCTTGGTCCTCAGTTCGGGCCAGCGGTTCTGCGCTCCGAAGATGTCGTTCTCCGGAGCGAAGGACGCCACGTCGACGCTGGTCGCCTCGCCGCGCATGTTGAGCTTCAGGGTCTGCGGGGAGTTGATGAGCAGCCAGGCGGTGAATGCGGAGACCGGCTGGACCTTGCCGGCCAGGACGACGTAGTACACACGGCCGGAGCCGGTCTCAGCCTTCAGGACCATGCCGACCTTGTCCTGCTCGGGCGTCAGCCCTCCGCCGACACCGGCGTCGGCGCCGACCGTGCCGGGGATCACCGGGAAGTCGATCGGGCTGCCGTCGTGCAGTGTCGCCAGCCAGTCGTCGGTGACTGCCTGCGGCTCCACCCTTTCACCGACGAGCGCGCGGGTGAGGAAGTCGGCGTCCTCTGTGGTGCCGCGCACCAGGTACTTGGTACCGGAGGCGTCCACCAGGTAACGGAGCTTCCCCTTCTGCCCCTTGACGTACAGGACCTGTCCGCCGCTCAGCTTCTGCTCGCCCTCGGTGAGCTCCAGATCACGGTCGCCGAAGACGAACGTCGCCTTCTGCACGGTGTTGCCCTTGCCGCCACCGGGCTGCTCGCAGACGGCCCACCGCTTGGGCTTGGCCGCTTCGGTGTGGCTGGGCAGCCGGTCCGGTGCGTAGGGGATCCCGAGGATCGGACCGCGCGGGGGCTTGCCCGCGTCCAGGATGTCGTCGCTGACCTGGATGACCTTGAACTGCTGGGGGGTGAGCAGCAGTCGCGCGGAGGCGAGGTTCAGTACGGGGTGGAGGAGGGCCTTCTTGTCCTTGCCCTTGCCGGGGGTCTCCAGCACCACATAGCGCGTGGTGGAGTCCTTGCCGACGATCACCTTGGTGCCGGGCGCCGCCCAGTCCTTGGGTGCCTTCGGCTTGAACATGCCGAACGCACCGAAGCCCGCGAGGATCAGCGCGCCGACGATCAGGCTGGGGATGATCGCGCGCATCGGGCGCGGCGCCCCCTCCTCCGTACCCGTGGCGGAGGGTTGGAGGAATGCCGCGACCGTGCGCTTCTTCGCAAAGGTGTACGCGTTGAGCTCATCCCGCCGTGATGCCATGAGTCCCCATTGGTAAAGAAAGGCACTGTCTCCCCGCGGGGACGTTGTGGTGAGCACGGTCCCCGGGCCCTGGTTGTCGGACCGGGCCCCTACTATGCCTGTTGATCGGTGGTGGTTGTGGGGCGGGTAGGGTGATCCAGCCGCCAGAGGCCTTGCTGAGCAGGGCCGGACAGGGGTGATCGGGATGAATTGGGGCCTAATGAACCGGGGGGTGGCGCGATAATGGCTTCCGCGACGCGGGTGCGGCCAACAGCCCATGGGCAGGCCGCCGTCAGGCCCGCCGCGCCGTCCCAGGCACCGGCCGCACCCCGACTCAAGGCACGCCCGGGGCACTTCGGTCCGTTCCGACTGCAACAACTCGTACTGATCGAGATCGCCGCCGCGCTGCTGCTGGTGGCCTGGGTGATCGACCCTCTGCTGCTGGTGCCGGCCGGTGTGGTGGCCGCGCTGCTGGTGCTGCTGGCCCTGGTGCGCCGGCACCGGCGTTCGCTGCCCGAATGGCTCGCCACCGTTTTCGCCCTGCGCGCGCGCAGGCGCAGGGCCGCCTCCGCGGTCCTTGCGCCCGATACGGAACCGGGGCTCGCGCCCGCCGTCGAGTGCGATCCCGCCCTGCGGACGTACACCTACAGCGACCGCGACCGCCGCCCGGTGGGGATGATCGGCGACGGCACGTTTCTGACGGCCGTGCTGCAGGTCGAGTCGGACGCGACGGCCCTGCGGCCCGACCGCACCGCGCGGCCGCTGCCCATGGCTCTCGTACGGGATGTGATGGACGTCGACGGCGTACGGCTGGAGTCGGCGCAGATCGTCCAGCACACCCAGCCCGCCCCCGCCCCGCATCTGCCGCAGCAGTCGGTGGCCGCGCGCAACTACGCGCCCCTGCAGGCCCAGACCGGGGCGCCCGCGCTCCGGATCACCTGGATCGCGCTCAAACTCGACCCCGAGCTCTGCCCCGAGGCGGTGGCAGCACGCGGTGGCGGCCTCGAAGGCGCGCAGAAGTGCCTGGTGCGGGCCGCCGACCAGCTCGCGAGCAGGCTGACCGGCGCCGGGTTCCGGGCGACCGTCCTGACCGAGCAGGAGCTGACGGCGGCCGTCGCCACCTCCTCCTGCGCCAGCCCGATGGCCATCGCCCAGGCAGGCCGGGCCGAGGCGCCCGCGCGACGCACCCAGGAGACCTCGCGCACCTGGCGCGTCGACGACCGGCGCCACACCACGTACTGGGTGGGCCGCTGGCCCCAACTGGGCGGCGGCGGGGCTCCGATGCCGCAGCCCGTCGCCCTGCTCACCTCGATCCCCGCGCTGGCGACGACCTTCAGCCTGACGCTGGGGCACGGCGACCGGCAGGGTGTGACGGTCACCGGGCACGTACGCATCACCGGACGCAGCGACGAGGAACTGGTCACCGCGCGCCACGAACTGGAGCGCGCCGCCCGTGGGGTCAAGACCGGGCTGGTGCGGCTCGACCGCGAACAGCTGCCCGGGATGCTCGCCACTCTGCCGCTCGGGGGAGCCCGCTGATGTCTGCACCCGCCGCCAAGCCGCGTATCGGCTTCGGACTGATCGGCCCGCGCCGGGACCGCCATGCGATGTCCGTCGACCAACTGGCCGCGCTGGCGCTGCCGGTCGGCGACGACGGCGTGGTCATCGGTGTCGACGCCGAGAGCAAGCCCGCGGTGCTCGGCATCAACCGCCCCACGCCGTACGACGTCACACTCATCGGCGGCCTGTGGACGGCGCAGGTGCTCGCGCTGCGCGCGGCCGCGACGGGTGCGCGGGTCACCGTGGAGACGGGCCGTGCGCCCGCCTGGACGGCCCTCGCCCAGGCGGCGGGCGGCGGGCAGCAGTGCATCGCGCTGCACGACGTGGGCCGGGTGCCGCCCCAGGGAGCCTCGGCCGGCAGTCCGGTGGTCGTGGTGCGGGACTGCGGAATGCGGCCGCCTCGCGGGCGGGTGGTCTCGGCACCGTGGCAGTCGGTGGTGACGCTGCTGCCGTATCTGAGCCCGGTGGCGCCGCGGCTGATGGAGAAGTCGGGTCTGGTCGGCATTCAGCGCGTTTCGCCCGACGAGGCACGCCAGATCGGGCGCATCATGCATCTCCCGAGAGCCGAGGCGGAGGCGCTGTCCACCCTCTCGGACGGCGTCACACTCTGGTGCACGCCGCGGGACCGCCGGTTCGTCATGACACAGGCCACTGACGCCGAGACCGGATTGTTGGGCAGCGCTCGCCGGATGGACTGAGCGGACTGAAGTCCGTACGCAGTTGTACCGATTTACCCCCTCGGTTTCCTTACGCTCTGCCGCACTCGCATCACTTGGGGGCAGGGCGTGACGTACGGGACAGCAGCCGACGGGTGGGCGGGCCTGCCGGACCGGCTTTGTTGGCGATTAGGGTGGGTCGGGGCGCGGCAGAAGAACCTACGGGCAGGTTGTCCGCGTCCCAAGGGGGAGAGCCGGGCCGATCGGAAGACAGCGGTCGCCCCCACCCACCACGGCACAAGGGTGCTCGACCACACCAGGAGGCAAAGTGAACGGCGATCGGGACGAGATCCACGGGGGCTGGAACATTCCCGTCGATGATCAGTCCGACGCGGAGCCCGCCGAGATGACGGGTGAGTTCACCATCGACTACACCCCGCCGGCCTGGTACACGCAGAATGCGACAGGCGATACGTCGGGCGGGGGCGCGGGTCAGCATGCACCGACTCCTCCGCCGCCCAATGGGGCGCCGGTGGCCGTGCCGGGGCTGCCCGCGGGCAGTGGCTTCGAGCCGAACTGGGCGCCGACGCCCGCGCCGACGCCGCCTGCGACGCCCGTTCCGGCACCCGCGCCGGATCCCGTCGCTGCGCCTGCGCCCGCTCCCGCGCCCGCGCCTGCGCCTGCGTCCGTCCCCGCGCCTGCCCCTGTTGCTGCTCCTGCTCCGGTGCAGGCGGCTGAGCCGACGCCGCCTGCGGCGCCCGCTCCGGCGCCCGCCGCCGAAGCGTCCCCGGAGCCCGCGCCCGAGGCGCCGCAGCCTTTCGGCGGCGGCGATGTGGAGAGCGGGGCGACCATGCGGTTCTCCCCTGCCTCACTGAAGCGCGAGATGGCGGAGCTGGCGGCGGCCAAGGAGGCGGACGATCCCGGTTCCGCGACCGGGAGCAAGCCCGGGAGCGAGACCGGTACGGGGACCGACGGCGACGCCGAGCCCGACGCGGTGGACGAGAGTGATGCCGCCGAGGCCACGGCCGGGGAGCCCGAGGGCGCCCAGGACGCGGAGATGCAGGACGCGGAAGTGCAGGACTCCGAGGTACAGGATGCGGAGGTGCAGGACTCCGGTGGCGACGCCGAGTCCGGCGACGAGGCTGCCCCGGGCACTGCGCCGGAGGCGGAGGCCACGGCCGAGGAGCCGGCCGATGCCGTGCCCGCGGTCACCGATGCCGTACCCCAGGACACTCCGCCCGCGCCCGCTGAGCCCTGGGCACCGGCACCGGCACCGGCACCGGCACCGGCACCGGCACCGGCCGCACAGAACGCCGGACTGCCGCCGCTGCCGCCCGCCTTCCAGCCGGCCGCGCCGACGTCCGCACCACAGTGGCCCATGCCCGTGCAGACCGCCGAGCAGTCCGCCCCCCAACCGCAGCAACAGCAGCATCCTCAGCCGCCGGTGCAGAACACCCCTCAGGCCGCGCCTGCCTGGCACTCGGCGCCCGCCGAGCAGCAGGGCGGTTACGGGTTCCCGCAGCAGGACCGGCCCGCTCCCGCGGCACCGCTGCCCCCCGCCGCGCAGAACCCCAACCCCCAGACGCAGCAGGGCGGTTACGGATTCCCCCAGCAGGGCCAGCCCGTACAGCCCGCACCCGGGCAGCCTGCCCCGCACGGTGGATACGGATTCCCTCAGCCCGGTCAGCCCGCTCCCGCGGCACCGCTGCCCCCCGCCGCGCAGAACCCCAACCCCCAGACGCAGCAGGGCGGTTACGGATTCCCCCAGCAGGGCCAGCCCGTACAGCCCGCACCCGGGCAGCCGACCCCGCACGGTGGATACGGATTCCCCCAGCCCGGTCAGCCAGGGCCGCAGCCCGGCGCGCAGGCGCCCGTACCGCTGCCGCCGCAGGCGTCGCAGACGCCCAACCTGCCTGCGCCCGCCACGCCCCATCTGCCCGCGCAGCAGAGCCACCCGCAGGCTCACCCCCAGACCCAGCCGCACGCCCAGCCGCCGGTCGGCCAGCCCACCGACCCGCGGACCGGTGCCGCCTGGCCCACGCCGGTCACCCATGACCAGCGGGAGCGTTCCGTGCCGGGCGCCCCGCTCGGCTACACGGCCGCCGTCGAGCTCTCCTCCGACCGCCTGGTCCGCGGCAAGCAGAAGGCCAAGAGCAGCCGCAATCCCTCCAGCGCCGCCCGCTTCAAGCTGGGCGGCAAGAAGGAGGAGGCGGAGCGCCAGCGCAAGCTCGAGCTGATCCGTACGCCGGTGCTGTCCTGCTACCGCATCGCGGTCATCAGCCTCAAGGGCGGGGTCGGCAAGACCACCACGACCACCGCACTGGGCTCGACCCTCGCCACCGAGCGGCAGGACAAGATCCTGGCGATCGACGCCAACCCGGACGCCGGTACGCTCGGCCGCCGCGTGCGGCGCGAGACCGGGGCCACCATCCGTGACCTCGTTCAGGCGATCCCGTACCTCAACTCGTACATGGATATCCGCCGGTTCACCTCGCAGGCGCCCTCCGGGCTGGAGATCATCGCCAACGACGTCGACCCGGCGGTCTCCACGACCTTCAACGACGAGGACTACCGGCGCGCGATCGAGGTACTGGGCAAGCAGTACCCGATCATCCTCACGGACTCGGGTACCGGTCTGCTCTACAGCGCGATGCGCGGTGTGCTGGACCTCGCCGACCAGTTGATCATCATCTCCACGCCGTCCGTGGACGGTGCGAGCAGCGCCTCGACGACGCTCGACTGGCTGTCCGCCCATGGGTACGCCGAGCTGGTGCAGCGTTCCATCACGGTCATCTCCGGGGTCCGCGAGACCGGCAAGATGATCAAGGTCGACGACATAGTCCAGCACTTCCAGACGCGCTGCCGCGGTGTGGTGGTGGTGCCCTTCGACGAGCACCTGTCCGCGGGCGCCGAGGTCGACCTCGACATGATGCGTCCCAAGACCCGTGAGGCGTACTTCAACCTCTCGGCCCTGATCGCCGAGGACTTCGTACGCGCCCAGCAGCAGCAGGGGCTGTGGACCGCCGACGGCAACCCGCCGCCGCATCTGGCCCCGCCGATGCCGGGTCACGGCCAGGGACAGCCGCAGGCGCCGGGCCAGCAGCAGTGGCAGGGGCAGCAGCACGGACAGGGACAGGGACAGCCGATGCCCGGTCAGCAGCCCTACCCGCCACAGCAACCCCAGCAGCCGTACCCGCCGCAGCAGCCTCAGCCTCCGTACGGCGGGCAGCAGCAACCCCAGCAGCCGTACCCGCCGCAGGGGTGGCAGCAGTCGCTGCCCTCCCAGGCCCAGTCCGCCGCGAGTCCGGCCGGACCCCCGCCGGGGCACCAGGGCCAGCCGCCGCAGCAGGGCCAGCAGGGCCAGCCCGGTGCTCCCGGACAGCCCGAGCTGCAGGGGCCCGTACCGCCCGCCGGATGGCCCCAGCAGCAGCCTCCGCAGGCACCGCCAGCCCCTCAGCAGTAACGCTGCAGAGGTCTCTACCAATGAGGGCCCGTACCGTCTCCACGGTGCGGGCCCTCATCGCATTCCCTCATCGCATTCTCCCAGCCCACAAGGGGTTTGACGGGCCGTTGACTGACTCGACCACCGCTGATAAACCTACGCTTCACCAGCTGGCGAACCACAGATCTACCCGCCTTCTCCGAGCGAGTGATGACGCGAGGTCCCCGTCCCATGGTCACTAAGGCTCCGTACCCCTCCCCCCGGCACAGCCCCCGCCTCCGACTGGTCCTCGCCACCGGCGCCGCCGCCTCCGCGCTGGTGATGGCCCCGGCAGTGGCCCCGCAGGCCCAGGCGGCCCAGACCCAGCCCCAGACCCAGCCCCAGGTTCAAGCCCGGTCCCTGGTTCAAGCCCGGTCCCAAGCCCAGGCTGCCGAGGGCAGCGGCAGTGGCAAGAAGGTCCTCACCGTCGCCATTTCGCAGAGCGTGGACTCCCTCAGCCCGTTCCTGGCGCAGCGGCTGGTCAGCACCACCGTCCACCGACTGGCCTACGACTACCTCACGAATTACGACGTCAAGGACGCGCACGCGGTCCCCGGCCTCGCCACCGAGTGGAAGCCGTCCCCGGACAAGCTCACGTGGACGTACACCATAAGGAAGAACTCCGCGTGGTCCGACGGGAAGCGGGCCACCGCCGAGGACGCCGCCTGGACCTTCAACAAGATGATGACGGACGAGAACGCCGCCACCGCCAACGGCAGCTTCACCTCCAACTTCAAGAAGGTCACCGCCCCCGACCCCGAGACGCTGGTCATCGAGCTGAAGAAGCCGCAGGCCACCATGACGGCGCTCGACGTCCCGATCGTGCCCAAGCACGTCTGGGAGAAGGTCGGCGACTTCTCGAAGTTCAACAACGACAAGCAGTTCCCGATCGTCGGCAACGGCCCGTTCATCGTCACCGACTTCAAGGTCGACCAGTTCGTCAAGCTCAAGCCCAACAAGGACTTCTGGCGCGGCGCGCCCAAGTTCGACGAGCTGGTGCTGAAGTACTACAAGGATGGCGACGCGGCGGTCGCGGCACTGCGGAAGGGCGAGGTCTCCTTCGTCCAGGGCCTCACCCCCGCCCAGGCCGCGTCCCTGAAGAGCGCCAGGAACATCAAGGTCAATGACGCGCCGGGCCGCCGCTTCTTCGCACTCGCCACCAACCCGGGGGCCAGGTCGAAGGACGGCAAGACCTTCGGCAACGGCCACAAGGCGCTGCTCGACCCGGCCGTACGCAAGGCCCTCTTCCACGCCACCGACCGCAGGACCATCGTCGACAAGGTCTTCCAGGGACACGCGGTGGAGGGCGAGGGATACCTCCCGCCGCGCTTCGCACCGTACTTCTGGAAGCCGGACGCGAGCCAGAAGATCGCGTACGACCCGGCGAAGGCGGCCGCTCTCCTCGACACGGCCGGCTACCGGAAGAACAACAGCGGCAAGCGCGTCGGCAAGGACGGCAAGGCGCTCGACTTCCGTATTCTCTGCCACGCCACCGACCCCAACGACAAGGCGATCGGCAAATATCTCCAGGAGTGGTGGGGCGAGCTCGGCATCGGCCTCAAGGTCGACTGTCTCGACAATGTCTCCGACCCGTGGCTCAAGGGCGACTACGACCTGGCCTTCGACGGCTGGTCCGTCAACCCGGACCCGGACTTCGTCCTCTCCATCCACACCTGTTCGGCACTGCCGGCCACGCCGAAGGACACCGGGGCCACCGACAACTTCATCTGCGACAAGAAGCTCGACGAGCTGTACGCCGAACAGGCCGTCGAGTACGACCCCGCCAAGCGGGCCGCGCTGGTCAAGCAGATGGAATCCCGGCTGTACGACACGGGATACATGAATGTCCTCGCGTATCCCAACGCTGTCGAGGCGTACCGTACCGACCAGATCAAGTCCATCAAGACGATGCCGGAGGCCGCCGGCAATCTCTGGGGCCAGGACGGCTACTGGAGCTGGTGGTCGGCCGAGCCGGCAGCGGGTGACGGCAGCTCCGACAGCGGCTCCTCGACGGGTGTCGTGATCGGTATCGGCGCGGTCGTCGTCCTCGCCGCCGCACTCGGGGTCTTCGTCGTGATGCGCCGGCGTACCACCGCGGAAGACCGTGAATAGTCGATGAGCACGACGAGCACCACGAACACCTCCGCTGTGGCGCGGGCCTCCGATGCCCGCGCCACGAGCGGCAACGCGCGCGCCTATCTCCTCTATGTGGCGGGCAAGCTGGGCGGCGCGGCGATCTCGCTGCTCGCCGTGCTCGTCACCAGCTTCTTCCTCTTCCGGATCATCCCCGGTGACCCGGTGAAGGCCATGACGCACGGCATGCCGACATCCGCCGGGCAACTGGCCACACTCCGTCGGCAGTTCGGTCTCGATCAGCCGATGTGGCAGCAGTTCACCGACTACTGCGCCAAGGCACTGACGGGCGATCTCGGTACGTCGTACCAGTTCCACGCCCCCGTCGGTGAGCTGATCGCCCAGAAGCTGCCCGCGACGCTCCTGCTCACCGGTGTTGCGGTGGTGATCTACTCGGCGATCGGGCTGTGGCTCGGCACCCGCTCCGCCTGGCGCCACGGCAGTCTCGGCGACAAGCTCAACACGGGTGTGGCGCTGACCCTGTGGTCCGTGCCGTCGTTCTGGCTCGGGCTGCTGCTGATCATCACCTTCTCGGTGGGCATCGGCCCGATCCCCGGCATGTTCCCGACCGGCGGCATGGAGTCGGGCGACGAGACCGGATTCGCCTACGTCGCCGATGTCGCGCACCACATGGTGCTGCCGGTCCTCACCCTGGTCGCGGTGGGATACGCCCAGACGCTGCTGGTGATGCGCTCCTCGCTGCTGGACGAGATGGGCAGCGACTATCTGACGACGGCGCGGGCCAAGGGGCTGCGGGACGATTCCGTCCGCCGTCGGCATGCCGTGCCCAACGCCCTGCTGCCCACCGTCACCATGGTCTTCATCAACCTGGGCCATGTGGCGGCCGGCTCGATCCTCGTCGAGACGGTCTTCTCCTGGCCGGGCCTCGGCGGGCTCTTCTACCAGGCGCTGAGCGTGCCCGATCTGCCGCTCGTCCAGGGTCTCTTCGTGGTCTTCGCGGGCGCGATGATCGTGATGAACCTCCTCGCCGACCTGCTCTATCCGCTGCTCGATCCCCGGGTGGGCCGATGACGACGACGACCGCCACCGCAACGTCTCTCGCCTGGGCGCGCCGCCGCGACTCGGTGGCCCGCTTCTGGCACTCGTACCGCTCGCACCGGGCGGGGCTCCTGGGTCTCGGTGCGCTGGCGCTCATCGCCCTGGTGGCGCTCGCCGCGCCGCTGCTCGTCGGCAGCGACGTGCAGAGCGTGACGCACGCACCGGGTGCGGCCCTGGAGCCGCCGAGCGGTGAGTTTCCGCTCGGGACCGATCAGTTCGGCCGCTCCCTGCTGGGCCTGCTGGTGTGGGGAGCGCGGATCTCCCTCGCCGTGGGACTGCTGGCCGCCTCACTGTCGGTGGCCATCGGCACCCTGGTCGGCATCATCGCCGGTCACTACGGCGGCTGGTTCTCCACCGTGCTCATGCGGATCACGGACTGGTTCCTGGTGATGCCGACGCTGGTGCTGGCGATCGTGCTCGCGACCGTGATGTCCCGCAGCGTCTGGACCGTCATCATCGCGATCGGCGTCACCAGCTGGCCGACGACGGCGCGGCTGGTGCGTGCGCAGACCATCGCCGTCGAGTCCCGCCCGTACATCGAACGCGCGAAGGCACTGGGCGGCGGGCACGGTCACATCATGAGCCGCCATGTGCTGCCCAATGTCATGCCGCTGGTGCTGGCCCAGACGACCCTCGGCATCTCGAGCGCGATCCTGACGGAGGCGACGCTCGCCTTCCTCGGACTCGGCGATCCGACGGTCGTCTCGTGGGGCGGCATGCTGCAGGACGCGCGGGAGGCGGGCGCGGTCTCCTCCGGGCACTGGTGGTATCTGGCGCCGCCCGGTATCGCCATCGCGCTGGTGGCCCTCGCCTTCACCCTGTGCGGGCGCGCGATCGAGGCCGTGCTCAACCCGAAGCTGGGGGTGGCTCGATGAGTCTGCTCGACGTCAGGAACCTGCGTGTGACGTACGGCTCCGGGGCGCGGGCCGTGCCCGCCGTACGGGGTGTCGACCTCTCCGTCGCCGCAGGCCAGAAGCTGGGGATCGCCGGCGAGTCCGGCTGCGGAAAATCGACTCTCGCGCTCGCCCTGCTCCGGCTGCTGCCCGCCTCCGCCAGCCTGAGCGGGGAGATTCTCCTCGACGGCGAGGACGTCATGACCATGAAGTGGGGGCGGCTTCGTGCCGTGCGGTGGGCGGGCGCCTCGATCGTGTTCCAGGGCGCGATGCATTCGCTCAACGCGGTGTACCGGATCGGCGAACAGATCGCCGAGCCCGTGCTGTTGCACCACAGGTCCACCCCGGCCGCGGCGAAGAAACGCGTTGCCGGGCTCCTCCAGCAGGTGGGGTTGCCGGCCGCCCGCGCGGACGCGTATCCGCACGAACTCTCCGGCGGGCAGCGGCAACGCGTGATGATCGCGATGGCACTCGCCTGCGATCCCCGGCTGATCGTCGCCGACGAGCCGACCACCGCGCTCGATGTGATGATCCAGGCCCAGATTCTGCGGCTGATCGAGCAGCTGGTCGCCGAGCAGGACATCAGCCTGCTGATGATCAGCCACGATCTGGCGGTGCTGGCGGACACCTGCGACCGGCTGGCGGTGATGTACGCGGGCCGGATCGTCGAGGAGGGACCTGCGCAGAGCGTGTACGCCGCGGCGGAGCATCCGTACGGGCGTGCCCTGTCCGCCGCCTTCCCGCGCGTCGGTGACGCGGCCTCGCGCCGGGCGCCGCGCGGCCTGCCGGGGGATCCTCCCGACCCTGCCGCGCTGCCCGGCGGCTGTACGTTCCACCCCCGCTGCCCGGTCGTGCTGGACGCATGCGCCGCGGAGGACCCGCCGCTGTCGGTGGCGGCGGACGGACACCGGGCGGCGTGCGTGCATGTGGGCGCGGTGCGGTCGGAGAAGAGCCTGTGACCGCGCTGCCCGCTTCACCCGGCAGTCAGGAGCCCGTCGTGACCACCACTCCCCTGCTGTCGGCCGCCGATCTGCACGTCGCCTTTCCCGGGCGGCGCGGCGGCCCGTCCGCCCGTGCGGTCGACGGCGTCGACCTGGACATCGGTACGGGCGAGATCGTCGCGCTGGTCGGCGAGTCCGGATGCGGCAAGACGACGCTGGCCCGTTCCCTGCTCGGCCTGGTGCCGCCGACGTCGGGACGTGTCACCTTCGGCGGTGTGCCGCTCGCGTACACCTCCCGCGCCCTCAAGTCGTACCGCAAGCGCGTCCAGCTGGTGCTCCAGGATCCGAGCGGCTCGCTCAATCCGCGGCACACGGTGTACGACGCGGTGGCCGAGGGCCTGCGGATCCACGGGTACGCCGGCGACGAGCGCGAGGCCGTCGCCGAGGCGCTCTCGCGGGCCGGGCTGCGGCCGCCCGAGCGCTTCTTCCTCCGCTACCCGCACGAGCTCTCGGGCGGTCAGCGCCAGCGTGTCGTCATCGCGGGCGCGCTGGTCCTCGAGCCCGAACTGATCGTCGCCGACGAGCCGGTGGCCTCGCTGGACGCGTCCGTACGCGGCGAGATCCTGGCCCTGCTGCTGCGCCTGCGGGACGAACTGGGCCTGTCCGCACTGGTGGTGACGCACGATCTGGGGCTGGCGTGGAACATCGCGGACCGCGTGGCGGTGATGTACCTGGGCCGGATCGTGGAGTCGGGCTCGGTGGAGGAGGTACTGACGTCGCCCCGGCACCCGTACACCCAGGCGCTGTTGTCGGTCCTGCCGGAGTCGGAGGGCGCCCCGGTGGTGCTGACGGGCGAACCACCGGACCCGTCCCGTATCCCGGCGGGCTGCCGTTTCCATGCACGCTGCCAGGTGCTGGCCTCGGGCGAGGCGGACCGGGCGGGCGTGGCGGAGAGCTGCCGCACGAGGGACCTCCCGATCCTGCCGAGCGGGACGGGGGCAGGGGTGGCCTGCCACTGGTCCGCACGGTAGCGGCGGGGGTACCCGGACGCGGGCCCCCGGCGCCGGTCCCGCCGGGCCGGGAAGCCTCAGCCGCGGGCCGAGCCCGCGTCGTACGACTCCGTCAGCTCGCGGCACTTCTTCACGTCCGCGCCGATCGCCTCCAGCAGCCCCTCGATCGAGTCGAACTTCTCCTGGCCCCGCACATACGCCAGGAAGTCCACCGCCACATGCAGCCCGTACAGATCAAGACCCACGCGGTCGATCGCGTACGCCTCCACCGTCCGTTCCGTCCCTTCGAACTGCGGGTTCGTCCCCACGGAGATGGCCGCCGGCATCCGCTCGCCGTCCGCCGTCAGCCACCCCGCGTAGACCCCGTCCGCCGGAATCGCCGTGTGCGGCAGCGTCTCCACGTTCGCCGTCGGGTAGCCCAGCTCACGTCCGCGCTGCGCGCCCCGCACCACCACGCCCTCGACGCGGTGCGGGCGGCCCAGGATCTCGGCGGCGCCCTCGACATCGCCGTCGGCTACAAGGCGGCGGGTCAGCGTCGAGGAGAACGGCTCTCCGCCGCCCGCCTCGCCGCTCACGAACAGGTCGACGACCTCGACCTCGTAGTCGTACGTCGCACCCAGCTCGGACAGGAACGCGACATTGCCGGCCGCCTTGTGACCGAACCGGAAGTTCGGGCCCTCGATGACCGCCCGCGCGTGCAGCTTGTCGACCAGTACCTTCACGGTGAAGTCGGCCGGCGAGAGCTTCGAGAACTCGGTGGTGAAGGGGAGGATGAGCACCGCGTCGACACCGAGCGAGGCCATCAGCTCGGCACGCCGGTGGTGCGGTGCGAGCAGCGGCGGGTGGCTGCCGGGGCGTACGACCTCGCTGGGGTGCGGGTCGAAGGTCACCACGACCGACGGCACCCCCAGCTCACGCGCCCGCTCCACGGCCCGGCCGATGATCAGCTGGTGCCCGCGGTGCACTCCGTCGTAGGAGCCGATGGTGACGACGCTGCGTCCCCAGTCCTGGGGGATGTCCTCCAAGCCACGCCAGCGCTGCACTGTGACCGCTCCTCGCCCGAACCCGTGTACGTGATTGCCGATTACGCAGGTCTAAGACTGCCATGCCCGTGGCTCCCGGTCCGCATCGGCATCGGGCTGCCCAGGGTCTCGACCATCCGGCGTGCGCTCGGACCGACCACCACGGCCCAGTCCTGCGGGGCGCGGGCCAGCCACTCCGAGACAAGCGCGGCGAAGCCGGGGACCTCGCGGGCCAGCTGGACCAGCTGCCGGTCGAAGCAGGTCGCGCCCTCGGGCGTACGGACCAGGAGCAGCCCGGTGCGGTGCACGAGCTCCCGGGTGCGGGCCTCGGCGCGGGCCCCGCAGCCGAGCGCGGCGGCCCGCAGCACGGCGTCCAGGACGCCCAGGTCCCGTGCCGCGTACTGCTCGTACTCGAGGAGCATCTCGAGGAGCTCGGCCCGCAGCGGCCACGAGGCCGCACTGCCGGGCGCTGCCAGTACGAGAGCGAGCGCACGGCGCACCGGGACCGGGCGGCCCCGCAGCAGGCCGGTGACGAGCGGGAAGAGCATGGCGCGGGCGCCCGGGCCCTGCTCGAGGCGGCGGTCGACGTACGCGGCGGCGTGTACCGCGCCTTCGGGCCGGAGGTCGATGTACTCGCAGACGAGCGCGGCGGACCGGCGGGCCAGGGCGGGGGTCGTGACCTCGGCGAGAACGCGCAGTACGTCGGCCGCACCCTCGCCCGGCCGGTGCAGCCGCGCCTGGAAGGCGGCGAGCACGGGCTCGGGGTGCGTGGTGAGCGCGACGCCGAGGGCGTCCGCGGGCAGCTCGCCCGCCCCGAAGGCCGTCAGCGCCTCGGCGAGATACCCGGAACGGGTGTGCGGATCACGGACGAGGAGGCTGAGTGCCGGACCGTGCAGGGCGGTGTCGGCGGGGCGGGCGAGCAGCGCACGGGCGGAGTACCGGAGCAGTTCGCGGTCGGATCCGGTGGTGGCGCGGTCCACGACGGCCGACCCGTACGCGGCGGCGGCGACGCGCCGCTCGGGCCGGGGGTCGTGGGCCCAGCGGTCGACAGCGCGACAGAGGGCGGACGGCTCGTCCTCGGCGATTGCGGCGAGCAGCTCGTCGGCGCGGGGGTGGACGGTGGCGACGAGAGCATCGGTGAGGTCGTCGACGGCGAGGTGGCGACGGGCGTACAGCAGCGCCTGCGCGGCGGCGGCGACTGTGGGCCGCAGCTCGGCGTCCGGGGCGGCGGGAAGCGGCGTCTCGTCG
The DNA here is from genome assembly GCF_026341125.1 of Streptomyces sp. NBC_01142. Lineage (NCBI taxonomy): Bacteria > Bacillati > Actinomycetota > Actinomycetes > Kitasatosporales > Streptomycetaceae > Streptomyces > Streptomyces sp. NBC_01142. The sequence goes on along the minus strand of NZ_JAPEOR010000001.1, from coordinate 1,586,498 downwards.
CTGAACCAGCGGCACAGCAGCGGTTGTACGGCGCCGGGCTCGGCGGCGAGCCGCGCGGCGACGGCGTCCAGATAGCGGGGCCCGGTCCCGGGACCGGGTGGGGCGTCGGCGGGCACGAGCCGGCGCAGCAGATCGATCCGGTCGGCCTCGGTCACCCGCAGCCGCTCCCAGAACCAGGGCCCGAACTCGTCCGGGCCGCCGAGCCACGGGGACGCTCCTCGGGATGCGGACCGCCGGGTGATGCGTGCGGCGAGCAGCCGCAGCACGGGGAGGTACGCCCCCGCGTCGGGCACCCGGAGCAATGTCTCCCTCAGGAGCCTGGCCGCCCACCACCGGGCATCGTCGAGCCGCGCGCCGGCCTCGCCCCTGCCCTGTCCGTGCCCGGAGTGCGGTGCCCCCTCAAAGCCGTACGCCCCGTCAAGGCCGCATGCCTCTTCGGAGCCGCACGCTTCTTCGGAGCCGCGCCCTTCTTTGGAGCCGCACGGTCCGGCCATCGCTTCCAGCCTGTTCAGCGCTTCCACCAACTCCTCCAGCCTGCCGACCAGTTGGGACCGACGGCCGGACCGGTCGAGGAGCAGCAGGGACTGGACAACCGGGCCCAGGCGGTGACGCGGGACCGGGAAGGGGCGGGTTTCGGGAGCGGCAGAGCCCGTCGGCGGGGGGACGCACGCGCTTCCCCGGCCGCCCGTGCCCGGCCCGGGCTGCAGGCCCGTAGGCGGCCGGGCGCGCCAGCAGTGGACCAGGGAGTGGACCAGGGAGTGGAGCGCCGCGTCGAGGTCCAGGTGCGCGCCCTGGACCCAGTCCGCGAGTTCCTCGTGCGCGAAGCGGTAGCCGACACCCGCCGGGACCAGCAGGCCCTCGGTCAGCACCGCGGAGGCCCAGCCCGTTCTCCACGGGAAAATCTCCTCGAAGGACTCGCGGTCCAGCTCCCCCTGCCCGGGGCCGAGGCAGCGCCGGGCCGCCTCGTGGACCTGGCCCGCCACTTTCGCGGCGAGGCGGCGCACGGCCGAGCCGCGCAGCGGCGGCCGGCGTGCCGCGGCGACACGGACCGCGATGCGCAGGCACAGCAGATCCAGATGGGCTGCGAAGACGTCCTCCCGGCCGGGCCTCCCCGGCACCGCTGCGGGCAGCGCCTCCCTTACCTCCGCGAGCAGCCGCAGCGCGAGCGGATGCCGCTCGTCAGCGGCGGCGAGGGCTCCGGCCGGGAGCCCGTACCGCTCACGCGCGCGTTGTGCCTCGCCCGCGGACAGATCGGCCAGGCGGAGTGCGGGCGGCAGCCGGTCCCCGGTCCCGGAAGGCTGGTGCGGTGACCCAGCCGGGCGGTGTGCGGGCCCGGAAGGCCGCTGCAGGAGACCTGCGGGCCGATGGAGGGAAGCCGAGGGCCGGTGGAGGGAACCCGAGGGCCGCTGTACGGGACTTGAGGGCCGGTGCAGGGGCCCGGCCGGCCGGTCCGAGGGCCCGGAAGGCCGGTGCAGGACTTCCGGCGGGTAGAGCGCCCCGGCCTGCTCCCAGTGCTCGGGCCGGCAGCCGACGACCAGCCGCACGCCGCACGATCTCAGCCAGCTCACCGTCCCCGCCGTCCAGCCGGGCAGCCGATGGGCCAGTGCGGGCGGCATCTCCTCGGATCCGTCCAGCAGGACGAGCAGCGGCCGCCCGGCCTCGCGGGCAAGGCGCGCCACCCGCTCCGGAGTGAGAACGTCCATGTCTCCCCGCACGCCCGACGCGGCGAGGATACGGCCGGCCCGGTGGAGGGTGCGGGCCACGGCGTCGGCGACCGAGGTGTCGTCGGCGCGCAGATCGGCGCCGCGCAGCCACACGGTGGGCGCGGGCTCCTCCCCGCACGCCCGGCGATCGGCGAGCGCGGCGAGTTCGGTCGTACGGCCCGTGCCGGGATCGCCGACGAGCCCCATCACCAGGGCGGTGAAGGACGCGAACTCCCGTACCGTGTCGAGCCGTTCCACGGGGTCGGGCCAGACGCTCGGCCCGCCGTACGGGCCGACGGAGGTGGCGGTGAGCTCCAGCACGGCGGCGAGGTTGAGGTCGTGCCCATAGGCGGGGACGGTCCTCGCGTTGCGCCGCAGCAGTGCGGTGAGCGGCCCGTCCGGCTCCAGCGCCGCGGCCCGCAGCGGCAGCGCGAATCCCGCCGCCCGGTGCCCGGACTGCAGCGCGGTGCCGAGCACGGCCAGCACCGCACCGGTCCCGGCGTCCAGCACCGGTCCGCCGGCCGCCTCGCCGCCCAGCCGCAGCGCGTCACTGCCGTCCGTCCCGATCGCCAACTCCATGGCGTCGCCGACCAGATGGGAGCGGTCGATCGCGGTGTAGGTCACCTGTGCGGTACCGAGGACGCGCGCCTCGCGCCAGCCGCGGGCCACGAGCCGTACATACGTCCCGGGCTCGACCCGCTCCCGCGCGCTGATGGGCAGCGGCCGCACCCCGAGCCCTTCGGTGCGCACCAGGGCGAGCCCCGCCTCGGGCAGTGCGGTGATGGCATCGGCCTCGGCGAGGCACGTCCGCTCGCCGGGGGCGTGCAGTACGACCCGTGCGAGCCCGTCGACGGCCTCATGGCCGGTGACGACCGTGCCCAGATCGTCGGCGACGAACCCGGTCCCGCGCGGCCGCCCGGCCGGATCGCAGATCCGGACCAGCGTCGCCAGGTCCTCGCTTCCCATGGTGTCGACGGTAGGTCGGCAGTGATCACCAAGAGAAGAACGCGCGGCAAAAGCGCCCCCCACTGCACCCGCGGTTCACTCCGAGCGCTGGGCCGATGGGGTGAATCCCGGGGGCACGGCGGATAGACCCTCTGCGAGGGGGATCGTGGAACGGGCAGCGACCCTGCCCGTTCCACGGTGCGGCAATGGGCCGCGAGATCGCGCGCGAGAGCTCAGCCGAAGACGGCGAGGCTCTTGGCCTTGCCCTTCTGCTCCTCCACCAGCGCCAGGAAGCGGCCGTCGGGGGCGAAGGCGGCCACTGGCGAAGTGTCGTACGCCGGCATGTCCAGCCGTACGCCGTTGGTCAGCAGCTTGGCGTTCTTCTCGGACACGTCCCAGCGCGGGAACGCGGCCGCCGCGGCCTCGGCGATCGGCATCACGACCAGCTTCTCCTGGAGCTGGTCGAGCGTCTTCGCCGCATCCAGTCCGTACGGACCGACCCGGGTGCGCCGCAGCGCCGTCAGATGCCCACCGACGCCCAGTTCGGCGCCGACGTCACGGGCGAGGGCGCGGATGTACGTACCGGAGGAGCAGACCACGGAGACAACCAGGTCCACGACCGGCGTACCGTCCTCGGCCACCGCCTCCCGGACGTCGTACACCTGGAAGGAGGAGACGGTCACCGGCCGGGCCGGGATGTCGAACTCCTCGCCCCCGCGCACACGCGCGTACGACCGCTTGCCGTCGATCTTGATGGCGCTGACCTTGGACGGCACCTGCATGATGGCGCCGGTCTGCCGGGCGACCGCCGCGTCGATGCCCTCCCGGGTGACCCCGGAGGCATCGGCCGAGGAGGTGATCTCACCCTCCGCGTCGTCGGTGACGGTGTTCTGCCCCAGCCGGATGGTGCCGAGGTACTCCTTCTCGGTCAGTGCGAGGTGCCCGAGAAGCTTGGTGGCCTTCTCGACGCCCAGCACCAGTACACCGGTGGCCATCGGGTCCAGCGTCCCCGCATGTCCGACCCGGCGGGTCCTGGCGATCCCGCGCATCTTGGCGACGACGTCGTGCGAAGTGAAGCCCGACGGCTTGTCCACGATGACAAGCCCGTCGGGCGTCTTTGCTGCAGTGCTCATTCCGCGGCGGCGCCGTCCTCGTCGTCCTCGTCACCGGGCTTGCGGTACGGGTCCGCCTCGCCCGCGTACATGGCGCCCGAGGACGTCTCCCGCACCTTGGCGTCGGAGGCCCGCGCCCTGTCCAGCAGGTTCTCGATCGTCTTGGCGTTCTCCGGGAGTGCGTCCGCCACGAACGTCAGGGTGGGCGTGAACTTCGTCCCCGCCGCCGCACCGACCGCCGAGCGCAGAATGCCCTTGGCACTCTCCAGTCCGGCTGCCGCGCTCGCCCGGTCCTCGTCGTCGCCGTAGACCGTGTAGAAGACCGTGGCCTCCCGCAGGTCACCGGTGACACGGGTGTCCGTGATGGTCACGTGTGTCCCCAGGCGAGGGTCCTTGATGCCGCGCTGCAGCTTCTCGGCCACCACCTCCCGGATGAGGTCCGCCAGCTTCTTCGCCCGCGCGTTGTCGGCCACTGGTCCTTCTCCTTCATTTCCTTGCTCAGTCTTCGTCGCTGTGCAGCCGCCGTCGTACCGACAGCAGTTCCACTTCGGGCCGGCCGGCAACCATGCGCTCGCACCGGTCCAGTACGTCTGTGAGATGCCCCGTGTCCCCCGACACCACCGCCAGGCCGATCCTGGCCCTGCGGTGAAGGTCCTGGTCACCGACTTCCGCCACGCTGACTGCGAATTTCCGCTGCAGCTCGGCGACTATCGGGCGGACGACGGAGCGTTTCTCCTTCAGCGACCGTACGTCGCCGAGGAGCAGATCGAAGGACAGCGTCCCCACGTACATGTATGTCCGGATGTCCCGCCGGTACGGGTTAGAGGGTCCCTCCGAAGCTTGGCAGGGACACAAGAACCGTACACGCAACGGCCGGGGCCGATCGACGGATATATGACCCGTCGACCGGCCCCGACCACTGCAGTGCCCAGGGGGCTGCGCCCCCGGGTGGTGCGGATCAGCCTCGCGGCTTCTCGCGCATCTCGTACGTCGCGATGACGTCGTCGATCTTGATGTCGTTGAAGTTTCCGAGGTTGATACCGCCCTCGAAGCCTTCGCGGATCTCGGTGACGTCGTCCTTGAAGCGGCGCAGACCCTGGATGTTGAGGTCCTCCGCGATGACCTTGCCGTCGCGGATGAGCCGGGCCTTGGTGTTGCGCTTGACCTCGCCGGAACGGATGAGAACACCCGCGATGTTGCCCAGCTTGGACGAGCGGAAGATCTCGCGGATCTCCGCCGTACCGAGCTCGACCTCTTCGTACTCCGGCTTGAGCAGACCCTTCAGGGCCGCCTCGATCTCCTCGATGGCCTGGTAGATCACCGAGTAGTAGCGGACGTCGACGCCCTCGCGCTCGGCCATCTGCTGAGCACGGCCGGCCGCACGGACGTTGAAGCCGATGACGATGGCGTCGGAGCCCATCGCCAGGTCGATGTCCGACTCCGTGACCGCACCCACACCACGGTGCAGGACGCGGATGTCGACCTCTTCGCCGACGTCGAGCTGGAGCAGCGAGGACTCGAGAGCCTCCACCGAACCGGACGCGTCGCCCTTGATGATGAGGTTGAGTTCCTGCACCAGACCGGCCTTGAGCGCCTCGTCCAGGTTCTCCAGGGAGAACCGGACACCCTTGCGGGCGAAGTTGGCGTTCCGCTCACGAGCGGCACGCTTCTCGGCGATCTGACGGGCGGTGCGGTCCTCGTCGACGACCAGGAAGTTGTCGCCGGCGCCGGGGACGTTGGTGAGACCCAGGACCAGGACGGGGGTCGCAGGACCCGCTTCCTCGACGTTGTTGCCGTTGTCGTCGAGCATCGCCCGGACACGGCCGTACGCGTCACCGGCGACCATCGTGTCACCGACGCGGAGCGTTCCGCGCTGGACGAGCACAGTGGCGACAGCACCGCGACCGCGGTCGAGGTGGGCCTCGATCGCAATACCCTGTGCGTCCTGCTCCGGGTTGGCACGCAGGTCGAGCGAGGCGTCCGCGGTCAGGACCACGGCCTCCAGCAGGGAGTCGATGTGCAGACCCTGCTTGGCGGAGATGTCGACGAACATCGTGTCGCCGCCGTACTCCTCGGCCACCAGACCGAACTCGGTGAGCTGACCGCGCACCTTGACGGGGTCGGCGCCTTCGACGTCGATCTTGTTGACCGCGACCACGATCGGCACACCGGCCGCCTTGGCGTGGTTCAGCGCCTCGATCGTCTGGGGCATCACACCGTCGTTCGCCGCCACCACGAGGATCGCGATGTCGGTGGACTTCGCACCACGGGCACGCATGGCGGTGAACGCCTCGTGACCGGGGGTGTCGATGAAGGTGATCTTGCGCTCTTCGCCGTTGACCTCGGTACCGACCTGGTACGCACCGATGTGCTGCGTAATACCGCCGGCCTCGCCCGCAACGACGTTCGTCTTGCGGATCGCGTCGAGCAGTCGGGTCTTACCGTGGTCGACGTGACCCATGACGGTCACGACCGGCGGACGCGCGACGAGGAACTCCTCGCCACCCTCGTCCTCACCGAACTCGATGTCGAAGGACTCGAGAAGCTCGCGGTCCTCCTCCTCCGGGCTGACGATCTCGAGGACGAAGTTCATCTCGTCCGCGAGCATCTTCAGCGTCTCGTCGGAGACGGACTGCGTGGCAGTGACCATCTCGCCGAGGTTCATCATCACGCCGACGAGCGACGCCGGGTTGGCGTTGATCTTCTCCGCGAAGTCGGTGAGGGACGCACCGCGCGACAGACGGACGGACTGTCCGTTGCCACGAGGCAGCATCACACCGCCGACCGACGGGGCCTGCATGGCCTCGTACTCCTGGCGCCTCTGCCGCTTCGACTTGCGACCGCGACGGGCAGGCCCGCCGGGACGGCCGAACGCGCCCTGTGTGCCACCACGGCCACCGGGACCACCCGGACGTCCGCCGAAGCCGGGACGGCCACCGCCGCCACCGAAGCCGCCGCCACCACCGGGGCCACCGCCACCGGGACGACCGGCGAAGCCGCCGCCGCCACCGGGACGACCGCCACCGGGACCGGCAGGACGGCCGGCGAAGCCGCCGCCACCACCGGGACGACCGGCACCGGCACCGCCGGGACGACCGCCGCCGCCACCGGGACCACGGCCTCCGCCGCCACCGGGACCGCCACCAGGACGGGGACCGGCAGCAGGGCGTTGCGGCATCATGCCGGGGTTCGGACGGTTACCACCGGGGGCACCGCCGGGACGCGGAGCGCCGCCCTGCGGGCGGGGCATGCCGCCCGGGCTCGGACGGGCGCCGCCCTGGCCCTGCGGACGCGGAGCGCCACCGGGACCACCCTGCGGACGCGGGGCGCCACCGGGGGCACCGGCACCGCCGGGACGCGGAGCGCCACCCGGACGGGGCGCCTGCGGGCGCGCCATTCCGGTGGAGCCACCCGAGGTGAAGGGGTTGTTGCCCGGACGGGGACCGGCCGGACGGTTGCCGCCGGGGCGCGGGGCGCCCTGACCGGCGGGACGTGCGGGACGCTCGCCACCACGGCCACCGTCACGCTGGCCACCGTCGCGCTGACCGCCGTCACGCTGACCGCCGGCCGGAGCCGGACGGGCGGGACGCGGGCCGGGCGTGGCACCCGCGGGACGCGGGGCCTGCGGTGCGGCGGGCTGGGCCGGAGCCGGAGCCGAGAACTCGGCTGCGGGCACCGGAGCCGCCGGAGCGGGCTTGGCCGGCGCGGGCTTGGGACCCGGACGGGGGCCACCCGCCGTCGGAGACGGCGCTGTGGGGGTGCTGCTCACGGGTGCCTCGGCCGCGGCCGGCTTGGGAGCCGGGGCGCCGGGCTTGGGGGCAGCGGGACGTGCCGACGGCGCCGGGGAGGGCGCGCCGGGCTTGGCAGGCGCGGCCTTGCGAGGCGCGCCAGGCTTGGCAGCGGACTTGCCGGCGTTGCCGCCGGGCCCCTGCAGTGCGTCAGTCAACTTGCGTACAACCGGCGCCTCGATCGTCGAGGACGCCGAACGGACGAATTCACCGAGTTCTTGGAGCTTGGCCATGACGACCTTGCTCTCGACGCCGAACTCCTTGGCGAGTTCGTATACCCGGACCTTAGCCACTTCGCTCCTTTTAGGTCCGGGTTACCGCCGGACCGTCGCTACTTCATGGGCGTACTCATCGCGTACTCATCGAGTGCTCATCGCAATCTCGACCTACTTCCAACTCGCGAGGTACCTGACCGCACGGGGTTCCGTGCCGTACTTCTTCTTACAGTGCTGCCTGCTCGACGTACCGCCTGATTTCGGCGGTACCGAGTGGTCCCTTGACCCTGAAGGCCCGGGGAAACGCCCGGCGGCGGACCGCCAGGTCGAGACAGACCAAGGCGGGGTGAACGTACGCACCCCGGCCGGGCAGCGTACCGCGATCATCGGGGACGCAGGCGTCCTCGGTCATCACGATGCGCAGCAGATCGCGCTTGACCGCTCGCTCCCGGCATCCCACACAGGTTCGCTCAGGGCATACGCGGGTCTGCGTCCGGCCAGACACGTTTAAGTCTACCTCCCCGCACCGACCTCACCCCTTTGGGGCAAGAATCGAACGGTTGTTGTCCTGATCTCGGCGAGATCCCGCCATCAACGGAACCGGATCCCGCCTGGAAACATTCCTCAGCCCTGGTCGGAGCCCTGGTCGGGCTGCTCCGTGTCGGGGCGGATGTCGATGCGCCAGCCGGTGAGGCGGGCGGCCAGCCGGGCGTTCTGCCCTTCCTTGCCGATCGCCAGCGACAGCTGGTAGTCCGGCACGGTCACCCGCGCGGAACGTGCGCCCAGATCGACGACCTCGACCTTGCTGACGCGGGCCGGCGAGAGGGCGTTCGCCACCATCTCGGCCGGGTCGTCCGACCAGTCGACGATGTCGATCTTCTCGCCGAGCAGCTCGGCCATGACATTACGCACACGCCCGCCCATCGGGCCGATGCAGGCGCCCTTGGCATTGAGGCCCGAGCGGGTCGAACGGACGGCGATCTTGGTGCGGTGGCCGGCCTCGCGGGCGATCGCCGCGATCTCGACGCTGCCGTCCGCGATCTCCGGGACCTCCAGCGCGAAGAGCTTCTTCACCAGGTTGGGGTGGGTACGGGACAGCGTCACGGACGGTCCGCGCACACCCTTGGCCACCCGGACCACGTACGTACGCAGCCGCAGGCCGTGGGTGTACTCCTCGCCCGGCACCTGCTCCTGCACCGGCAGGATCGCCTCGAGCTTGTCGTCCAGCTTGACCAGGACGTTCTTGGGGTCCTTGCCCTGCTGCACCATACCGGCGACGACATCGCCCTCACGGCGGGCGTACTCGCCGAAGGTGACGTCGTTCTCCGCGTCCCGCAGCCGCTGCTGGATGACCTGGCGGGCGGTGGTGGCGGCGATCCGGCCGAAGTCCGACGGGGTGTCGTCGAACTCCTTGGGCTCCTGGCCCTCTTCGAGGTCGGCCGCCTCCTCCTTCGCCCACACCGTCACATGGCCGGTGTCCCGGCTGAGCACGACGCGCGCGTGGCGGCGGCTGCCCTCGGTGCGGTGGTACGCGATGAGGAGGGCCGACTCGATCGCCTCGACCAGCAGGTCGAAGGGGATCTCCTTCTCTTGTGCCAAGCCCTTCAGGAGCTTCACGTCGATGTCCACGGCTACGCCTCCTCTTCCTTCTTGTCCTTGCGGTTGAACTCGATCTCCACGCGGGCCTTGGCGATGTCCGCGAAGGTGACACGGCGGGCGGTGGGCTTGCGCCCCTTCACGCCCGGCACTTCGAGGTCGAGTCCCTCGTCGTCCACGGTGAGGATGCGGGCCACCAGCTCGCCGCCCTCGTGCAGCTGCAGCTTCACCAGCCGTCCGACGGCGCGCACATAGTGGCGGTGCTGGGTCAGGGGACGGTCGGCTCCGGGCGAGCTCACCTCGAGGACGTACTCGCCCTCTCCCATCGCGTCACTCTCGTCGAGCTTCTCGGAGATGGCGCGGCTGAGCTCTGCGCAGGCGTCCAGCTCGACGCCCTCGTCGGAGTCCACGATGATCCTCAGCATGCCGCGTCTGCCCGCCCGGGACACCTCGATCTCTTCCAGATCCAGGTCCGCGGCGCTGACGAGCGGTTCCAGCAGCCCGCGCAGCCTGTCGCTCTGGGTGGTGCTCATCCGGGTGACTCCTCGGCCGCGTGTGCTGTTGTGGGGATCGTCGTGTCAGATCAAAGGGTATCCGGTCCCAGGGGGTGTTGCCGTCCACCTCCGCCGGACCCGCAGGTACGCTCGCCTGCGGCGATGATCACTGCGAGCCCGAGGGAGACACGCGTGGGGCGCACCGGGACAACACGAAGGCGTGCGCTCATCGTGACGGGGGCTGCCGCTGCCTCCCTGTTGACGGGCTGTTCGAGCGAGGAGCCCGAGGGGCGGCGTACGTCCGGTTCCGCTCCCGACTCCGCCCGCACCGAGGCCGCGCTGCGTCGCGGACTCGCCGCGGCGAGCGGCGCGCTGCGGGACCAGTACGACGCCGTCATCGCGCAACATCCCTCGCTGGCACGCAAGTTGACGGACATGCGGGAGGCGGTGGCCGAGCACGCGAAGGCGCTCGGGGGATCGCCCGCCGCGCCCGCCGCGGCTGCGTCGGCGGGCGATCCCGGGGCCGCGTTGAAGGCACTGGGCGCGGCAGAGCGCCGTACCTCCGACGCGTACACCACCGCCCTCGCGGACGCGGAGCCCGAGCTGGCACGGCTGCTCGCCTCGGTCGCGGCGGCCGGCGCCGCGCATGCGTACCTGCTGTCGAAGGGGGACTCCTGATGAGCACACTGGACGCCGTACAGGCCGCGCTCGCCGCGGAACATGCGGCGGTGTACGGATACGGGGTCGTCGGCGCCCGGATCGGCAAGGACCGCGAGGGCGAGGCCACCGCCGGGTACGACGCGCACCGGGCCCGGCGGGACGCGCTGGCGCGCACCGTGCGTGACCTGGACGGGAAGCCGGTCGCGTCGGAGGCGGCGTACGCTCTGCCCTTCCCGGTGCCGGACGCGGCCGCGGCGGTCCGCCTCGCCGCGGTGCTGGAGGACCGGGTCGCGGGCGTCTACTCCGATCTCGTACGGGCCGCGGAGGGGCCGCTGCGGCAGGAGGCCGCGGGCGCGCTGCGCGAGGCGGCCGTCCGTGCGGTGCGCTGGCGCGGCAGCGGCGTAGCCTTTCCTGGGCTCGCCGAGCGGACCGGCAGTCGAGCGCGCTGAAAGGGAACAACCAACGTATGGCTTTCGAACCGCCACAGCGGCTCGTCCGGGCACTCGGCGAGAGTGACGACTGGCTCGGGCAGTTGCCCAAGATCGCCCAGGAGGCGGTGGACCGGCACGGGCTGGAGGTCGAGCGCGTGGTGGTGCCGGGCGGCCGGAGCAGCCTGGTCGTTCTCGTACGCCGGCCCGACGGCACCCCCGCGGCCCTGAAGATCGCGCCGCCCCTCGCCTCCCCCGCGCTGGAACAAGCGGCGCTGGAGCACTGGGACGGGTGGGGCGCGGTGCGTCTGCTCGCACGTGCGGAGGACGCCCTGCTGCTGGAGCGGCTGCACCCGGAGGTCTCGCTGCGGTCCCTGCCGGAGGCGAAGGCCCTGCTGGAGGCGGCGGGAACGGTACGGCGGCTGTGGATCGAGCCGCCCGCCGGCCACGGCTTCGAGACGGTCGCCGAGCGCACGGCGCGCGAGGCGGAGGCGGTGCGGGGCTTCGGCGACCCGACGGCGGCCGGGCTGGTCTCGGCGGCCGTGGCCGCCCGCGACGAGCTCACCGCGTCCTCGCCCGAACTCCTGCTGCTGCACGGCAACTTCCGCCAGGGCAAGGTGCTCGGCGGCGACCGTACGCCGTGGCTGGCGGTCGGCCCGGAACCACTCGTCGGCGAACGCGCCTACGACTTGGCGCGCCTGGTCCGCGACCGGGTGGAGGACCTGATCGCCGCCTCCGCGGGGGCAGCGGCGGCCCGCCGCAGGGTCAACAGGCTCGCGGACTCCCTGGAGGTGGACCGCGAACGCCTGCGCGGCTGGACGCTGTTCCGCGCGGTGGAGTCGGGAACGCGGGCGATCAGGGCGGGACGCCGCCAGGAGGGCGAACTGGCGCTGGAGTTCGCGTCCTGGCTGTAGTTTTCCCCCTTCTCGGGGGGAGTTGAACGGGGGGCTGACGCCGCCACACCCCCGGAAAGCACCGGCTTTACGGCGTGAAGGCCCCGGAACTCGGCGGCTCCGCAGGGGGCCGGACGCGGGCCGATGCTCGAAGGCGCCCACTCCCCGCCCAGGCGGCACACGTGGCCCGCGCGAGCGGGGAGGGTGGGGCGGGGCCAGTCCACCGCCCCACCCCCCGGGCCGTCAGGCCGTCAGACCGTCAGGCGCTGAGGCGGGCGATCGCCTCGGCCACCGTCAGTTCCTCGCGCTCTCCGGTGCGGCGGTCCTTGAGTTCCACCACGCCCTCGGCCGAGCGACGGCCCGCCACCAGGATCTTCGGGACGCCGATCAGCTCCGCGTCGGTGAACTTCACGCCCGGGGAGACTCCGGGGCGCTCGTCGACCAGCACCCGCAGGCCCGCCGCCGCGAGCTTCTCCGCGACCTCGATCGCCAGCTCCGTCTGGAGCGCCTTGCCCGCCGCCACCACGTGGACATCCGCCGGCGCGATCTCGCGCGGCCAGCACAGACCCTTGTCGTCGGCCGTCTGCTCGGCCAGCGCCGCCACCGCGCGCGAGACGCCGATGCCGTACGAGCCCATGGTCACGCGGACCGGCTTGCCCTGCTGGCCCAGTACATCGAGCTGGAAGGCGTCGGCGTACTTGCGGCCCAGCTGGAAGATGTGACCGATCTCGATCGCGCGGTCGAGGCTGAGGTCGCTGCCGCACAGCGGGCAGGGGTCGCCGTCCTCGACCACGACGACGTCGAGGTACTCGTCGACCTCGAAGTCGCGGCCGGCAACGACATTCTTCGCATGCGTGTCGGGCTTGTTGGCGCCGGTGACCCAGGCCGTGCCCGGCGCGACGCGCGGGTCAGCGATGTAGCGGATCTTCAGGCCCTGCGGGCCGACATAGCCGCGCACCAAGTCTGGGCGGTCGGCGAAGTCCTCTGCGGTGACCAGCTCGACGACTGCCGGGGCCAGGTGGTCGGAGAGCTTGCCGAGGTCCACCTCGCGGTCGCCCGGCACGCCCACCGCGACGATCTCGCCGTCCACCTTGACCAGCAGGTTCTTCAGGGTGGCGGAAGCCGGTACACCCAGGTGCGCGGCGAGCGACTCGATCGTCGGGGTGTCGGGGGTGTCCAGCTCCTCGACCGGGCCGATCCCGGAGGCGTCCTCCGGCTCGGTCCTGAAGGTCACGGCTTCGGTGTTGGCCGCGAACTCGCAGTTCGGGCAGTCCACAAAGGTGTCCTCGCCGGCCGGGGCCGGTGCCAGGAACTCCTCCGACGCCGAGCCGCCCATCGCGCCCGAGATCGCCGAGACGATCCGGTGGTCCAGGCCCAGCCGCTGGAAGATCTTGATGTACGCCTCGCGGTGCAGGGCGTACGACTCGGCCAGGCCCTCGTCGGTCGTGTCGAAGGAGTACGAGTCCTTCATCTGGAACTCACGGCCGCGCAGGATGCCCGCGCGCGGACGTGCCTCGTCGCGGTACTTCGTCTGGATCTGGTAGAGGATCACCGGCAGGTCCTTGTAGGACGTGCACTGGTCCTTGACCAGCTGGGTGAAGATCTCCTCGTGCGTCGGGCCCAGGAGATAGTCGGCCCCCTTGCGGTCCTTGAGGCGGAACAGCTCGGCGCCGTACTCCTCCCAGCGGCCCGTTGCCTCGTACGGCTCCTTGGGCAGCAGCGCCGGCAGCAGCACCTCCTGCGCGCCGATCGCGTCCATCTCCTCGCGCACCACACGCGTGACGTTCTCCAGGACCTGCTTGCCGAGCGGCAGCCAGCTCCAGATGCCCGCGGCGTTGCGGCGGACATACCCGGCGCGCACCAGCAGCTTGTGATTGAGCGTCTCGGCGTCCGCCGGGTCGTCGCGCAATGTCTTGATCATCAGACGGGACATGCGCTGGACCTGGGCCATGGTGAACTCCTGCTCGGAATGTGTGATGAGCAGGAGGTTAGCCGGGGCGCACCGGCAGGCGGAAATCAGTTCTCGCGGAGCAGCGGCAGCGTGGCGCCCATCACGGCGTACGGACTGGGCGCACTGGGGAACATCACCTGGCGCGCGAGGTCCTGGTATCCGAGCCTGCGGTACAGGCCGCGGGCCGGGCTCTCGATGTCGATGGCGGACAGGATGGAGCGCGGCTGGCCGGCCCCGTCGGTGATCGTGGTGATCAGTGTGCGGCCGATGCCCCGCCCCTGGAAGTCGGGGTGGACATGAAGTTCGGTGATGACGAAGGAGTCGTCGAGCCACGCGTCGGAGCCGGTGTTGCGCAGATACGGTTCGACGACGGTGGACCACCAGTGGGTGCGGTCGTTCGGCATTCCGTACACGAATCCGACGAGCCGGCCGGACTCCGTCATCGCCCCGAGCGCGCGGGCCCCGGGGTGGAGGAGGTGCCGGAGCACGATGAAGCGGCGTACGTCGATCTCGTCGTCGCTGAGACCGAAGGCGAGGGCCTGCACCGCGAGGGCGTCGTCCACCCGGTCGGCGAGATCGACCGGTCCGATCGCAACGCTGGGTGTCGCGGGTCCGCCTCCAGAAAGTGCTGCCATGCGCGAAACCCTACTTGTCCCCACGCTCGGTCAGAACAGCACGCTCATGAAGGCACCGACCTCACTGAAGCCGACCCGCCGGTACGCCGCCCTGGCCGCGGTGTTGTAGTCGTTGACGTACAGGCTGACCACCGGCGCGACGTCCGCCAGCGCGTAGCGCAGCACCGCCGCCATACCGGTCTCGGACAGCCCGCGGCCGCGGAACTCCGGGGCGACCCACACCCCCTGGATCTGGCAGGCCTGGGACGTGGCCGCGCCGATCTCGGCCTTGAAGACGACCTTGCCGTCGTCGATGCGGGCGAACGCCCGCCCGGCGCCGACCAGTTCGGCCACTCTCGCCTGGTAGAGCAGTCCACCGTCGCCGGTCATCGGCGAGATGCCGACCTCCTCGGTGAACATGGAGATGCACGCCGGCATGATCACGTCCATCTCGTCCTTGCGGATGCGGCGGACGTACGGATCGGGCTCGATGCCGTCCGCGAGCTGCTCGGTCACCATGAGCGGCTGATGGCCGCGTACGTCCCTGGCCGGGCCCCAGCCCGGCTCGAGGAGACGCCACAACTGGGCGGTGGACTCGGCCGGGCCGACGATGGAGGAGCAACGACGGCCCGCCCTGCGTGCCCGGTCGGCGAAGCCGCGCACGGCTTCGGGGGTGGCGCAGATGGGAACAAGATTGGCGCCGGAGTAGCAGAGCGAGCGCAGCCGTCCGTCCGCGTACCAGCCCCACATCTCGCCGCCGAGGCGCCAGGGGTCGAGCCCGGCGACCTGGACACGGGATGTGACGAAAGCGTTCGCCACGGGCTCGCTCTCAAGGATGGCGAGCGCTGCGCCGAGGTCGCTGGGTTCGAGGACCCGGGTGGTGGTCTGCGTCAACACGAGGGGGCCTCACCATACGGTCTGCTGGTCTCCGAAACTGTACCTGGCAGGTCCGCGGCGTGCCCCGTGCACGACGAGACCCCGCCGCTCGGTGCGACGGGGCCCGTGTGCGGCGCTCTGCGTCGTCAGCGGACGGAGACCTCGGGCTCGCCCACGGCATCGACCACCGGCATCCCGGAGGGGACGCCGTCCCTCTCCATCTGCTCGGCGATCTTCATCGCCTCTTCGATGAGGGTCTCGACGATCTTCGACTCGGGAACGGTCTTGATGACCTCGCCCTTCACGAAGATCTGGCCCTTGCCGTTGCCCGACGCCACACCGAGGTCCGCTTCCCTCGCCTCGCCCGGGCCGTTGACGACACAGCCCATGACCGCGACGCGCAGCGGCACCTCCATGCCCTCCAGACCGGCACTGACCTGGTCGGCGAGCTTGTAGACGTCGACCTGGGCGCGGCCGCAGGAGGGGCAGGAGACGATCTCCAGGCGGCGCTGCTTGAGGTTGAGCGACTCCAGGATCTGGAGGCCGACCTTGACCTCCTCGACGGGCGGCGCGGAGAGCGAGACACGGATCGTGTCGCCGATGCCCTCGCTCAGCAGCGCACCGAAGGCGACCGCGGACTTGATGGTGCCCTGGAAGGCGGGACCGGCCTCGGTGACGCCGAGGTGCAGGGGGTAGTCGCTCTGCGCGGCCAGCTGGCGGTAGGCGTTGACCATCACGACCGGATCGTTGTGCTTGACCGAGATCTTGATGTCACGGAAACCGTGCTCCTCGAAGAGGGACGCCTCCCACAGCGCGGACTCCACCAGCGCCTCCGGGGTGGCCTTGCCGTACTTCCTCAGCAGCCGCGCGTCCAGCGAACCGGCGTTGACGCCGATACGGATCGGGGTGCCGGCCGCGGAGGCCGCCCTGGCGATCTCCTTGACCTTGTCGTCGAACTGCTTGATATTGCCCGGATTGACCCGGACCGCCGCACAGCCCGCGTCGATCGCCGCGAAGACGTACTTCGGCTGGAAGTGAATATCCGCGATCACCGGGATCTGCGACTTGCGCGCGATCGTCGCCAGCGCGTCCGCGTCGTCCTGAGTGGGACAGGCCACCCGCACGATCTGACAGCCCGACGCCGTCAGCTCGGCGATCTGCTGCAGCGTCGCCCCGACATCGGAAGTCCTGGTCGTCGTCATCGACTGCACCGACACGGGGGCATCCCCGCCCACGGCCACCGAGCCGACCTGGATCTTGCGGGTGACCCTCCGGTCGGCGAGCTTCGTCGGAACGGACGGCATTCCGAGAGAAATTGCAGTCATCTGCTGTGCAACCCCAAGGTGTGGATCAAGGTCCCGAGATCGGCGGGCTCCAGCCTTCGAGATTACGGCACTGAGGTTCCGCCCAGCACACCGCTCCGCAAAATCCACCCAAAGGCGACGGCCGGGCAAAAAGAGTGCCCGGCCGTCACAAAGGGAACCACTCAGCTGATTTTGACCGGGTTGACGATGTCGGCGACCAGCACGAGCAGGGTGAAGCAGATGAAGATGCTCGCCACGACGTACGCGACCGGCATCAGCTTGGCCACGTCGAACGGACCGGGGTCGGGGCGCCGGAACACCTTCGCGACCTTACGGCGTACGGACTCCCACAGCGCTCCCGCGATATGCCCGCCGTCCAGCGGCAGCAGCGGCAGCATGTTGAACAGGAACAGCGAGAGGTTGAAGCCCGCGAGCAGCAGCATGAACCACGCCACGATGTTCTGTGTCGGGGCGTCCACGTTCATCAGCTCACCGCTGATGCGGGCGGCGCCGACCACACCGACCGGGGAGTCGTCCTTGCGCTCTCCGTCACCGAAGGCCGCGTTCCACAGGTCGGGGACCTTGGACGGCAGCACGATGATCGCCTCGGCACCGTTCTGGATCATGTCGCCCATGCGGTCCACGGAATCGGTGAAGGTGAGCGGGAGGATCTCGGTCCTGGCCGCGAAGCCGAGGTAGCCGGCCTCGACGAACTTCTTGGGGATGACCTCACCGTCCGCGTCCTTCGCCGCGACCATGTTCTTGGCGAGCGTGGCCTTGAGGACTTCCTCCTGGCCGTTGCGCTCCACGGTGATGGTGGCCGGGCCGATCGTCTCGCGGATGTGGCGGGAGAGCGTGGACCAGTCCTCGACGCGCTGCCCGTTGAAGGCAACGATCTTGTCGCCCTCCTGGAGGCCCGCGGCCTGGGCGGGCGAGACCGGGTCGCCCTTCTTGCACGTGTCGCGCTTCTCGCTCTGCGAGATGACGCACTTCTGGACCCCGGCCACATCGGTGGTCTGGGTCGGGAAGCCGAAGGACATGGCCACACCGAGGAAGATCACGACGGCGAGGACCAGGTTCATGAACGGTCCCGCGAACATCACGATGACGCGCTTCCACGGCTTGCGCGTGTAGAAGAGCCGCTTCTCGTCACCCGGCTCGAGCTCCTCGAAGGCCGCCGAGCGGGCGTCCTCGATCATCCCGCGCCAGGGCGAGGTGGACCGGGCCTCGATCCGGCCGTCCTCCCCCGGCGGGAACATCCCGATCATGCGGATGTAGCCACCCATGGGGATGGCCTTGACGCCGTACTCCGTCTCGCCCTTGTGCCGGGACCACACGGTCGGACCGAAGCCGACCATGTACTGGGGCACCCGGATGCCGAAGAGCTTGGCCGTCGAGAGATGGCCCAGTTCGTGCCAGGCAATGGAGAACAGCAGCCCCACGGCAAACAGCGCTATGCCGAGGACCGTCAACAGAATCGTCATGCGCGAGCCTCCGCGGGCCGTCCTTCACTGAATTTCTCTGCCGTCTCACGGGCCCTGGACCGGGCCCAGGTCTCCGCTTCGAGGACGTCCGCCACCGTGAGTGAGGTTCCCGCGGCGGGGGCGCCGTGTTCCGCGACGACTTGGGTGACCGTATCCATGATTCCGTTGAACGGCAGCCGACCGGCGAGAAACGCGTCCACGCACTCCTCATTCGCGGCATTGAACACCGCCGGGGCCGTTCCGCCCAGCTCCCCCACCTGCCGGGCGAGTCCCACCGACGGGAAGGCCTCCGTGTCGAGCGGAAAGAACTCCCAGGCCGAGGCCTTCGACCAGTCGAAGGCGGGGGCCGCGTCCGGGACCCGCTCCGGCCAGCCGATGCCAATGGCGATCGGACCACGCATATCGGGCGGGGTGGCCTGGGCCATGGTCGAGCCGTCCGTGAACTCCACCATCGAGTGGACGTACGACTGGGGGTGGACGACGACCTCGATACGGTCGAAGGGGATGTCGTAGAGGAGATGCGCCTCAATGACCTCCAGGCCCTTGTTGACGAGGGTCGCGGAGTTGATCGTGATCACCGGGCCCATCGCCCAGGTGGGGTGCGCGAGGGCGTCCTTGGGGGTCACGTTCGCCAGCTCGGCTCGCGTACGGCCCCGGAAGGGCCCGCCGGAGGCGGTGACGACGAGCTTGCGTACATCGGCCCTCGTCCCGGCCGCCAGGGCCTGGAAGAGGGCGGCGTGCTCGGAGTCGACGGGGATGATCTGTCCCGGCTTGGCGACGGCCTTGACCAGCGGCCCGCCAACGATGAGCGATTCCTTGTTGGCGAGGGCAAGCGTCCGGCCGGCTTCGAGCGCGGCAAGGGTGGGGGCGAGGCCGATGGAGCCGGTGATGCCGTTGAGCACGGTGTGGCAGGCGGAGGCGGCGAGCTCGGTGGCGGCGTCGGGGCCGGCCAGGATCTCGGGTACGGAGTCGTTTCCGTACTCCTGCGCCAGCGCCTCGCGCAGCGCGGGCACCACGTCCTCGCGGGCCACCGCGACCGTGTCGACACGCAACTGCCGTGCCTGCTCGGCAAGGAGTCCGACCCGGCCGCCCGCTGCGGAGAGCGCGGTGACGCGGAAGC
Source organism: Streptomyces sp. NBC_01142 (assembly GCF_026341125.1). NCBI lineage: Bacteria > Bacillati > Actinomycetota > Actinomycetes > Kitasatosporales > Streptomycetaceae > Streptomyces > Streptomyces sp. NBC_01142. The sequence goes on along the minus strand of NZ_JAPEOR010000001.1, from coordinate 1,567,315 downwards.
GGTCGGGATTGCGCAGGACCAGGTCGATGGCCTGCGTGCCGATGGACCCGGTGGAGCCGAGGACGACGATGTCCCGGCGGCCGTCGGACGCGTCGAAGGCGATGTGCGGGTCGGCGAGGGGGGATGGGCTGTCGCTCATCCCCCCATTGTGGCCGCTCCTCCTGTCCGTCCGGACAGTGCGTCCCCTATGCGCCGGACTTGTGGCCCGTCCGGAACTTCTCCCACTGCGCCGTGATGACCTCCTCGGGCACTGCCCCGATGTCCTTGGTGCCGAGGTAGTCGGCACGGAAGGAGAGCGTGGTCGAACCGGACCGGACGACGGTCAGGTATTCGTAGAGCTTCAGCTTCCCCTTCACGTCGAGGGTGGTGAAGCGGTACGCCTTCGCCTCGTCGCCGAGGGCGGGCGCCTTGGCGGGCTCCACCGTGAGGACCTTCGCCTTCGCGATGGCGCGCTCCTCGACATAGCCCTCGGCACACTCGGTGCCCGCGGCAGCCAGCTCCTTCATGACGGCCGCGGCCTCGCCCCTCCCGTACGAGCGCAGCTGTACGAGCACACTGATCCCGATCATCTCGTCGGCGACATCGACCTCGCGGTGGACCTCGGCGGCGGGATCGTGGCCGGTCGCGCCCTCGACGAGGCTGACGAGGGGCTGACATACGGCGGGGTCGGCGGTGTAGTCCTCCCCCAGGGGCGCGCCGAGGGCGGACTCGGAGGCGGTGTACCTGCCGATCCGCTCCCCGTCGGTGAAGGCGGCGGCCTTGAGCTGCGCCTCGGTGAGGGACTCGGTCCCCCGCCCGGGCCCAGAGACGGATGCGGACGGCTTGCCGCCGGTCTCGTCGCTGCCACTCCTGTCGCCGTCGCTGTCGCCGCTGCCGCACGCGGCGACGCCGCTCAGCACGGCCCCGGCGAGCACGGCGAGCGCGGTGACCGCACCACGCCGCCGCTGCCGGCTGCCCTGATTCCGCGCCCCGAACATCCCCGCCCCGAACATCCCTGCCCCGATTCCGTGTTGCCCGTGATCGCGCACTGAGGGACCGATTGTGGGGCACGGGGAGGGAACGGGGCCCGGGGTTGGGGCATTGGGTTGCAAGAAGTGCGTTTGCGGGGCGCGTCCGCGGGCGGGTGGACGCGCCCCGTACGCCTCAGCGGATCGGGCGGTGCACGTTGTCCCGTTCGGCCGGGCCCGGGCTTGCGTCGGCGATCCAGGGGCCTTCGCCGCTGGGGTCGACGATGCCCTGTTCCAGCCAGGTGTACGAACCGAACAGGACGCCGTTCACCACCTTGTGGTCGAGGTCGTCGGTGTTGGACCACAGGCGGGTGAAGAGTTCCTCGACCCGGATACGGGACTGGCGGCAGAAGACATCGGCCAGTTGGTACGCCTCGTGGCCGTACTCCTCGGAGGTGCGCAGCAGTTCGGCCCGTACGCAGGCCGCGCTCATCGCGAAGAGCTCCGCGCCGATGTCGACGATCCGGCCGAGGAAGCCCTGCTTGGTCTCCATACGGCCCTGCCAGCGGGACATGGCGTAGAAGGTGGAGCGGGCCAGCTTGCGGGACGAGCGCTCGACGTAGCGCAGGTGCGAGGAGAGGTCCGGATATCCGGGCGGGTGGAACTCACCGTACGTACGCGGGAGCTGGCCCGGTCCGGTGACCAGTTTCGGGAGCCAGCGGGCGTAGAAGGCCGCTGCGTTCGCGCCCGCCTTGGCCTTGGCCGACAGGGGCTTGTCGGGGTCGATGATGTCGCCGGCCACGGCGAGGTGGGCGTCGACCGCCTCGCGGGCGATCAGGAGGTGCATGATCTCGGTCGAGCCCTCGAAGATGCGGTTGATGCGCAGATCGCGCAGCATCTGCTCGGCCGGGACGGCCCGTTCGCCGCGGGCCGCCAGCGAGTCCGCCGTCTCGAAGCCGCGGCCGCCGCGGATCTGGACCAGTTCGTCGGCCATCAGCCAGGCCATCTCGGAGCCGTACAGCTTGGCCAGCGCCGCCTCGATACGGATATCGTTGCGGTCCTCGTCGGCCATCTGCGAGGAGAGGTCGACGACCGCCTCGAGGGCGAAGGTGGTGGCGGCGATGAAGGAGATCTTGGCGCCGACGGCCTCGTGCCGGGCGACCGGCTTGCCCCACTGCTCGCGCACCGTCGACCATTCGCGGGCGATCTTCAGACACCACTTGCCGGCGCCGACGCACATCGCGGGGAGGGAGAGGCGGCCGGTGTTGAGGGTGGTCAGGGCGATCTTGAGGCCCGCGCCCTCGGGGCCGATGCGGTTCGCGGCGGGGACGCGCACCTGGTGGAAGCGGGTGACGCCGTTCTCGAGGCCGCGCAGGCCCATGAAGGCGTTGCGGTTCTCGACGGTGATGCCCTCGCTCGCCGCCTCGACGACGAAGGCCGTGATGCCGCCCTTGTGACCGTCCGACTTGGGGACGCGGGCCATGACGACGAGGAGGTCGGCGACCACGCCGTTCGTCGTCCAGAGCTTGACGCCGTCGAGGATGTACGAGTCACCGTCCGGGATCGCCGAGGTGGCCAGGCGTGCGGGGTCGGAGCCGACGTCGGGTTCGGTGAGCAGAAAGGCGGAGATGTCGGTGCGGGCCAGGCGCGGCAGGAAGGCGTCCTTCTGCTCCTGCGTGCCGAAGAGCTTCAGCGGCTGCGGGACGCCGATCGACTGGTGGGCGGAGAGCAGCGCGCCCAGCGCCGGGTTCGCCGAGCCGACCAGAGCCAGCGCCTTGTTGTAGTACACCTGGGTGAGACCGAGGCCGCCGTACTTGATGTCGATCTTCATACCGAGGGCGCCGAGCTCCTTGAGCCCATTGATCACCTCGTCGGGAATCCGCGCCTCGCGCTCGATGAGGGCGCCGTCGACCTTCGTCTCGCAGAAGACGCGCAGCTTCGAGAGAAACTCCTCGCCCCGCCGGCTGTCCTCGCCGGCCGGCATCGGATGCGGATGGATCAGATCGAGCCGGAAGCGGCCGAGGAACAGCTCCTTGGCGAAACTGGGCTTGCGCCAGTTCTGTTCGCGCGCGGCCTCGGCGACCTGTCGTGCTTCGCGCTCACTGACCTTCGGAGGCTGGGTCTTTTCGAGTGGAGCGGACATGAGGGTCACCTCGCCGCGAGTCGGGGACTTCCAGGGCGTAGGCCGGGGCGCGGGGCGCCGTGCCGACAGTTGCTACTCGTCCGTAGTACCCGATTACCGACCTCTCCACCAGTGCGCGCACAGCAGATGACACGCCCGGGGGGCCACGACGGACGGCCGGAGCCCCCGCACAGTGGGCTCCGGCCGTCGTCCTGGGCGTACGCGCGTTACAGCGCCAGTCCGGTGAGGACCAGCACCCGCTCGTACGTGTAGTCGTCCATCGCGTACCGCACGCCCTCGCGGCCGACGCCGGACTGCTTGGCGCCGCCGTACGGCATCTGGTCCGCGCGGTACGAGGGGACGTCGCCGACGATCACGCCGCCGACCTCGAGTGCGCGGTGGGCGCGGAAGGCGGTCTGCACATCGTGCGTGAACACGCCCGCCTGCAGGCCGTACTTGGAGTCGTTGACAGCGGCGAAGGCCTCGGCCTCGCCGTCGACCCTGGTGACAGTGAGGACCGGTCCGAAGACCTCCTCGCAGGCGAGGGTGGTGTCCGCCGGGACGTCGGCGAGGACGGTGGGCGCGTAGGAGGCACCGTCGCGCTTGCCGCCGGCCAGCAGCTTCGCGCCGGCCTGCACGGCCTCCTCCACCCAGGACTCCACGCGCTTGGCGGCGTCCTCGCTGACCAGCGGGCCGACGTCGGTGGCGGAGTCGGACGGGTCGCCGGTGACCTGGGTCTCGACGGCCGCGACGATCTTCGGCAGGAGGCGGTCGTACACCGACGCGTCGGCGATCACGCGCTGCACGGAGATGCAGGACTGGCCGCCCTGGTAGTTGGAGAAGGTGGCGATGCGGGTCGCCGCCCAGTCCAGGTCCTTCTCGCTCGCGAAGTCGGCGAGGACGACGGCCGCGCCGTTGCCGCCCAGCTCCAGGGTGCAGTGCTTGCGCGGGACCGAGTCCATGATCGCGTAGCCGACCTTGTCGGAGCCGGTGAAGGAGATGACCGGCAGCCGCTCGTCCTGGACGAGGGCGGGCATCCGGTCGTTCGGGACCGGGAGCACGGACCAGGAACCGGCGGGCAGCTCGGTCTCGGCGAGCAGCTCACCGAGGATCAGCCCGGACAGCGGCGTCGCCGGGGCGGGCTTGAGGATGATCGGCGCGCCGACGGCGAGGGCCGGGGCGATCTTGTGCGCGCACAGGTTCAGCGGGAAGTTGAACGGCGCGATGCCAAGGACGGTGCCCTTGGGGAAACGGCGGGTCAGCGCGAGCCGGCCCTGGCCGCCGGCGTCGGTGTCGAGGCGCTGGGCCTCGCCGCCGTTGAAGCGGCGGGCCTCCTCGGCCGCGAAGCGGAAGACGGAGACCGCACGGCCGACCTCACCGCGGGCCCACTTGACCGGCTTGCCGTTCTCGGCGGAGATCAGCTGGGCGATCTCCTCGGTGCGCTCGACGAGCCGGCGCGAGACATGGTCGAGGGCGGCGGCGCGCACATGGGCCGGGGTGGCCGCGAACTCGTCCCGCACGGCGTGCGCGGCGGCGACGGCCTCCTCGATCTGGGCCTCGGTCGGGACGGAGACCTGACCGACGAGCCGGCCGTCCCAGGGGGAGGTGACGTCGAAGGTGGCCTCGCCGGTGGCCTGGCGGCCGGCGAGCCAGAAGGCGTGGGTGGAAGTCATGATTCGGGTCCCGGCCCTTCCGAGGTAGTTGGGGGTGTCTCGCCCCACCGTAGGACCGGGACGGCGTCTGCGCGTTTGTCCGGGGTGGAGCGTACGGGGAGGGCCGCACGCCACTTCGTCGTACCAGCGCCCCGCGCGCCGCGCCCGCTACTCCGTCGACGGCGCCGAGGTCGTCTTCAGCGACAGCCACAGCTCCATCCGGACGTCCGGATCGTCCAGCGAGCGGCCCAGGATCTCCTCCACCCGGCGCATCCGGTATCGCAGCGTGTGGCGGTGTACGCCCAGGTCGGCGGCGGCCGCGTCCCACTGGCCGTGGCGCGAGAGCCAGGCCCGCAGCGAGGCGACCAGGTCGCCTCGGCCGGTCGCGTCGTGTTCGTACAGCGCGCGCAGCATCCCGTCCGCGAAGGCGCGGACCGCGTCGTCGGCGAGAAGCGGGAGGATCGACCCGGACGCCAGCTCCTCGTGCTCGACCAGGGCGCGACCGCGGCGCCGGGCGACCGAGAGGGCCTGCTCGGCCTGCTTGTAGGCGCCTGCGGCGGCTATCGGCCCGGTCGTTGCCGAGAGCCCGACGACCACCGCGGCGTCCTCGGACTCCTTGTCCGCGTACGCCGTCGCGCAGGCCGCGACGACCGCGCCGCCGTCCGCGGCCAGCACCACCAGCCGGTCGTCGATGTCCGGTACGGCCAGGACCGCCTCGCCGGCCCGCGCGGCCGCCGATTCCAGCAACTCGGCGAACGCCTGGAGCGGATGCTCGGCCGCGGGATCCGGCTCTCCGGCGGATTCGGCGATCAGCAGCCGGAAGGGGGCGTCCAGCAGGCCGCCGTACAGATCACCGGCAACCGCCCGCGCATGGTCCTGCTGGCCGGAGAGAAGCATCCGCAGCACCGCCGCGCCGAGCCGCTGCTCCGCCGCCTGGAGGGCGCGCGAACGCTCCGTGGACAGCGTCAGCAGGGCGACGGCGGAGTGCACGGCGTACCGCTCGGCGGTGCCCAGGGGCGCTCCCGTGCCGACTGCCAGCGCGCCCCTCACGCGACGCCCGGTGCCCAGTGACTGCAGCTCGACCCGGTCGTCGTCCGTGTCGCCGACCACCGCGCTGGCGGGCGCCGGGCGCTCGCGCAGCCGCTCCACGTCGCCGGTGAGCCTGGCAGCCCGCCGCGCCGCCCACTCGGGCGCGGCGGCGACGACCGCGCCGGAGGCGTCGTACAGCGCCGCCCAGCCGTCGATGTGCGTGGCGAGGCGGGCGACGACACCGTCGGGGCCCTCGGCGAGGGCGGCGCGCGTCAGCTCGCGCTGGGCCTCGAAGCCAGCCGTCACCGCCCGGTACTGGTCGGCGGCGTTCGCGGCCGAGACCGCCTTGCTGATGGCGAGGAAGGGGGTGCGGCGCGGGACGGCGAGCAGCGGCAGCCCCTCCTCCTTCGCCGCGTCGACGAGCGCGTCGGGGATGTCCTCGTAGTACACGCCGACGGCGAAGCCGAGCCCGACGACGCCGGCGCCCACCAGCCTGCGCACATAGCGGCGCATCGCCTCGTGATCCTCGGCGTCCAGGGTCATCGCCGTGACGAGCAGCAGCTCGCCGCCCTCCATGTACGGAACGGGGTCGGCGAGCTCACTGACATGCGCCCAGCGCACGGGTGTCTCCAGCCGGTCCTCCCCGGCGCGCACGGTGAGTTTGAGCGCCGAGTGCTGGACGAGCGAGGCAAGCGTGGGCGGCATGGGGACCGTAGGCCCTTCGAGCTGGAGGTGCAGGGGCAGAAAGGTGCAGCGCATTTCGCCGTCCCGTATGAACGGCATACGTCGATTCTGCCAGGGCGTAGCAGTGCCGGGGCCAGGTCAGGTCCGCAGATCCACCAGCAGGGGCGGCGCGTGCTCCCCCCGTACGGTCGTCAGCGAGAGCACGGCGTGCCCCGCGGGCACGGCATGTGCGAGGTCGGACGCGGACCAGCGGGCACGCTCGACCTCGCGCACCGTGATCGCCTCGGCGGTTGCGGCCTTTCCGGTGACCAGGCGGCGCATCAGGTGCAGCGCCTTGGTCAGCGGCTCGTCGGAGATGATCTGCCGGTTGGTGACGTCCCGGGTCTGCACCCATTCGGTGCCCCACGTCTCGGCGAAGCGGCCGCCGTCCCAGGGGGCGAGTCCGGCGAACGCCATCCGGCAGCCGACCGCGCCGAGCAGCGGGCCGCGCAGCGGCTCCGGTACGTCCTCCAGGGTGCGCAGCGCCAGCACCACCCCGGCGTTGGCCGACCGCAGCCGCTGTACCGCGCGCACCGAGTCGCCGGTCACGGTGTACGTCGCGTCGTCCAGGACCAGACAGGCGAAGAGCGACTGGTCGGAGCGGGTGAGCGCGGCCTCGGTGAACTGTGCGAGGACCAGGCGGGCGAGGATCCGGGAGGCCTCGGCGTGGCCGCGCTCGGGCAGGTCGATACGGACCCGCAGCGGGTGCTCGATGGCGCGCAGCGAGAACTGCCGGCCGCCGCCGTCGGTACGGAAGAACTGCGCGAACGCGGGCCGGTCCAGGAAGGCGATCCGCTCGGACAGCAGTACGCCGATGTCGTCGGCGCGGGCGGACTGCCGCTCACGGGCGTCCAGTTCACGCAGCTGGGCGGCGGCGCCGGGGTCGTCCGAGGCGTCCAGGGCGGTGCGCAGCGCATCGACTGCGGCGGGTGCGCCGCCGAGCAGTTCGCGCAGCTCCGGTACGGGAGGGAAGTGGCCGTGGACGCTTTGATACGGGCCGATCAGCTGGGCCAGCGCGGTGGCGGCGCGCCTGCTGTCACCGCTGGGGAGAGTGGCGGCGAGGTCTCCGACGAGGGCTTCGGCGAGCATCCGGGCGGCCTCGTCGGGGTCGTCGGCGCCGCCGTAGAGGTCGAGGTCATGGGTGGAGTCGGGGCGGCCGACGGCGATGACGAGGTCGAAGGCGTCGTCGGGGGCGAGTCCGGTGCCGTACGCCGTGACGGCGACGACGGCGGCACGGTTGGCGAGCGCGAGCAGGCACATCGACTCGACGACGGGGCGCACCAGCCGCACGCTCTTGCCGGACCCGGAGGGCCCGACGGCCACCAGCGAGGTGCCGAGCAGCGCGGGCTCCAGGGCGACGCCGGTGGTGCGCCGCGCGTAGGGGTTGCGGGGGTCGTCGACGGCGGTGCCGATCTTGACCTGTGCGGTGGCCAGATCGTGCGTGGCGCTGCGGACCGGCAGGTCCCGTACGCCGGAGGGATGGGCGCAGGCGGCCGCGCCGTGCCGGCGCACGGTGTCGGTGAAGGCGGCCAGCCGGTCGGGCCTGGCGTGCACGCCCTGCCAGGCGCGCTTGATCCTGGCGTAGTCGACATCGCCGAGCGTCCCGGCGCGGGTGGCCTCGGCGAGCTGCGCGGCGGCTTCCAGCAGACCGGCGGAGCGCAGGTCCGGCCAGTCGGCGGGGTCGGCCTCGGGAGGCGGTGGAGGGGCGGTGACGGGCTTGTCGGCACGGCGTACGTAGCGGTGCCAGATCTCCGGGACGTGCCCGATGCGGGCGAAGAACACCAGCAGTCCGCCGCCGATGATCGCGTAGTAGACGTAGCTGGCGGTGGCCCAGGCGGGCGGGTCGGAACGCCAGGAGTCCGGGGTCAGGACGAGGAGGGGCCAGAGCCAGTAGCGGCCGAGGTAGCCGTTCCAGAGCAGGGACCACAGGAGCCAGCCGCTGAGCAGTGCGACAAGGGCGCCGGCGAAGAGACGGCGTGCGGGGACGCGCTCGGGCTCCTCCTCGGGACGCTCGCGGTGGCCGATGCGCCAGATGCCGGGAGCGGCGGCCGGGCGGGGGGTGCGCAGCCAGTCGACGACGGCGGGCCGGGTGATGGGGGCGTGACCGGGAAGCGCGGGGATGCCGGGTGGGACGGCGGGGGGCACGGCCGGGGGTGGCCCGGCGGGACGCGGCACAGGATTGCCGCGCATACCGCGCGCACCGCTCGCGCCCCGTGCGTCGAATGTGCCTTCGGATTCCATGAACCGCTGCCCCCTGACCAGCCAGGCCCGCTCTGTGCACCCGTCAATCTAGTGCCCCTGCAGGGGCAGTTCGGCGATCGGCGCCCCCCGGGGTGCGGCGTGCGCCGTTCGTCCCCGGCCGGCAGACAGAACCCGGCCCCCGGCGCCCTTGTCCGCGGGGGACAACGACACACCCTCCAACACTCCCGAACGGAGCATGCCCGGGTCCGGTTCCCGCGCCTAGCCTGCGGAGAAAGAGAAGTAGCGTCCGGATCACCCCCAGGAGCCCCTCATGACCGCAATCCCGCAGGAGCGCCGCGTCGTCACCGCCATCCCCGGCCCGAAGTCGATCGAGCTGCAGGCCCGCCGTACCGCCACGGTCGCCGGTGGTGTGGGGTCCGTCCTGCCCGTCTTCACCGCCCGCGCCGGCGGCGGTGTCATCGAGGACGTGGACGGCAACCGCCTCATCGACTTCGGGTCCGGCATCGCCGTGACCTCCGTGGGCGCCTCCGCCGAGGCCGTCGTACGCCGCGCCGCCGCGCAGCTCGCCGACTTCACCCACACCTGTTTCATGGTCACGCCCTACGAGGGGTACGTCGAGGTCTGTGAGCAACTCGCCGAGCTCACCCCCGGCGACCACGCCAAGAAGTCCGCGCTCTTCAACTCCGGCGCGGAGGCCGTCGAGAACGCCGTCAAGATCGCGCGTGCCCACACCAAGCGGCAGGCGGTCGTGGTGTTCGACCACGGCTACCACGGGCGTACCAACCTGACGATGGCGCTGACCGCCAAGAACATGCCGTACAAGCACGGCTTCGGTCCGTTCGCCCCTGAGGTCTACCGCGTCCCGGTCGCCTACGGCTACCGCTGGCCGACCGGCCCGGAGAACTGCGGCGCCGAGGCGTCCGCCCAGGCCATCGACCAGATCTCCAAGCAGGTCGGCGCCGACAACGTCGCCGCGATCATCATCGAGCCGGTCCTCGGCGAGGGCGGCTTCATCGAGCCGGCCAAGGGCTTCCTGCCCGCCATCGCGAAGTTCGCGAAGGACAACGGGATCGTGTTCGTGGCGGACGAGATCCAGTCCGGGTTCTGCCGGACCGGCCAGTGGTTCGCCTCCGAGGACGAGGGCGTCGTCCCCGACCTGATCACCACCGCCAAGGGCATCGCCGGCGGCCTCCCGCTCGCCGCCGTCACCGGCCGCGCCGAGATCATGGACGCCGCGCACGCGGGCGGCCTCGGCGGCACCTACGGCGGCAACCCGGTGGCCTGCGCCGCCGCGCTCGGCTCCATCGAGACGATGAAGGAGCTCGACCTCAACGGCAAGGCCAAGCGCATCGAGGAGGTCATGAAGGGCCGCCTCGCCGCGATGCAGGAGAAGTACGACATCATCGGCGACATCCGTGGCCGCGGCGCGATGATCGCGATCGAGCTGGTCAAGGACCCCGTGTCCAAGACGCCGAACCCGGAGGCGACCGCCGCGCTCGCCAAGGCCTGCCACGCCGAGGGTCTGCTCATCCTCACCTGCGGCACGTACGGCAATGTGCTGCGCTTCCTGCCCCCGCTGGTCATCGGCGAGGACCTGCTGAACGAGGGGCTCGACATCATCGAGCAGGCGCTCGCGGGCGTGTGACGCGCTGTCCCTGCGTTCCGGGGACACCCGGGTCCCGTAGTCGGGGCCTGTGAAGAAGCTGTGGGGGGCCGATGGCGGGATGGAGATCCGGCTGTCGGCCCCTCGCACCCTGCCGTACGGTTCCTGCAGATGAGAGAAACACCCCGCTCGCAGGCGACTGCGGGCGACTCCAGGGCGGAGCCTCCCCAGCCCCGTTCTGGTCGTGCCCTCGCGCACACCACTGGAGCCTCTGGCTCCGGAACTCCTCACCGATCGGATGGCCGCCCGCCCCAAACCCCCCGGGGCGCGCGGCAAACCGGTCCGGCCGGCCTTCTCGGAACCACCCCCCCGGTTCCGAGGCGGCCGGCTTCTCTTTTTCCGGCGCTGTGCGCCCTTGTCTTCGCGCTGATCACCTGGCAGGTCGCTGCCGGCGGGCCGCTGCGCGCGCTGGACGAGCGCGCAAGCCGTGCGGTGGCGGGCCACGGACCGCTCCCTCTCGCGGAGTTCCTCGCCGATCTCGGCAATATGGCCGTCGCACTGCCTGTTCTGGCGGCCGCGATCGCCTATGCCGTATGGCGCGGCCGGCGCCGTGACGCCCTGGCCGTCGCGCTCGCCATGGCGCTCGTACCGGCCCTGGTCGCACCTTTGAAAGCGGTCGTCGACCGGGTGGGGCCGCTGACCGCCGACACCGGCTACTACCCGTCGGGACACGCGGCGACGGCGATGGTGGCGTACTGCGGCGCGGCCCTGCTCGTATCCGTACGGCTGATGCCCGTCGCCGTCCTGCTGACGGTGGCGACGGGCATCGGCCTGGTACTGCGCGGCTACCACTGGCCCCTTGATGTACTGGGCAGTTGGTGTCTGTGCGGGATGCTGCTGCTGATCAGCTCGAGGTGGCCGCGTGTGCGAAACACGCGGCGAAGTTCCTCGAGAACTGCCACTGGTTGACGAGGTCCCGGTTGTTCGACCAGGTCATCAGGCCGCAGGGGGAAAACCCTGTGGTGTCGGCGGCGACCGGGAAGCCGGTCCACAACTGCCTCCGGGCGCCCTAGCTGTCGAAGCCGAGGCCGATCCTGTCCATCGCCTTCAGCCACACATTGCGGCGTCCGCCATTCGCATCGGCCCTGGCCAGCGCCCACTTGGTGAGGCCGATACCGGCCCAGGCGACGGGCTCGGGCGGGAACGGCAGCGGCTTCTTGCGCACCATCTCCAGCTCCGTACGCTCGGTCTGCTCTCCGGAGAGCAGGTCGAGCATCACCTCCGCGCCGAAGCGGGTCGCGCCGACGCCCAGGCCCGTGTATCCGGCGGCATAGGCGACCTTGCCACCGTGCGCGGTGCCGAAGAAGGCGGAGAACCGTGAGCAGGTGTCGATCGCGCCGCCCCAGGCGTGGCTGAAGCGCACGCCCTCCAACTGCGGGAAGCAGTCGAAGAAGTGGGAGGCGAGTTTCAGATAGGTCTCCGGCCGGTGGTCCATCTCGGGGCTGACCCTGCCGCCGTACGGATAGATCGCGTCATAGCCGCCCCACAGAATGCGGTGGTCGGCAGTGATCCGGAAGTAGTGGAACTGATTGGCGCTGTCGCCCAGGCCCTGCCGTCGCTTCCAGCCGATGGCGGCGAGCTGCTCGGCGGTGAGCGGTTCGGTCATCAGCGCATAGTCGTAGACCGGGACGGTGTAGGCGCGTACGCGCCGTACCAGCGAAGGGAAGACATTCGTGCCGAGCGCGACGCTGCGGGCGAAGACCCGGCCGTACGGCGTGCGGACCGCCGTCCCGGCGCCGGACGCGGCCAGTTCCGTGCCGCGGGTGTTCTCGTAGATGCGTACGCCCAGGTCCTGGCAGGCCTGCTTCAGGCCCCAGGCGAGCCGGGCCGGGTGGAGCATGGCGACCCCGCGCCGGTCCCACAGCCCGCCGAGGAAGGTCGGGGAGTTCACCTCGGCGCGGACCGCGTCCTGGTCGAGCAGTTCGAGACCGGTGAAGCCGAGCCTGCTCGCCTCCTCGTACGTCTCGTGGAGTTCCTCGAGCTGGTGGGGCTCGGTGGCGACGTCGATCTCGCCGGTGCGCTCGAAGTCGCAGTCGATGGAGTAGGCCGCGACCGCCGCCTCGATGGCGTCGAGGTTCCGGCCGCCGAGTTCCTCCAGTTTCGCCAGCTCACCGGGCCAGCGGGCGAGTCCGTTGCCGAGGCCGTGGGTGAGGGAGGCGGCGCAGAATCCGCCGTTGCGGCCCGAGGCGGCCCAGCCCACCTCGTGCCCCTCGATCAGTACGACATCCCGCCCGGGGTCGCGCTCCTTGGCCAGCAGCGCGGTCCACAGTCCGCTGTAGCCGCCACCGATGACAAGGAGATCGCAGTGTTCGTCGCCGGTCAGCGCCGGCAGCGCGCCGGGCTTTGCGGGGTCGTCCAGCCAAAAGGAGACGGGCTGGGCGTCGGAAAGTGATGAGGCAAAGGTCATGGCAGCTGGGGCCATGGTTTCCACTCCTTCGGGACCTGCGTGCTTACTTGGGCTGTGCGATGCGCTTGCGCCGGTTGCTGATGGCCTGGCCGGCCACCACGATCAGTACGGCGATGGCGAACATGGCCGTACCGATGACGTTGATCTGGACGGGCGTACCGCGCTGGGCCGAACCCCACACGAACATGGGGAAGGTGACGGTGTTGCCCGAGTTGAAGTTGGTGATGATGAAGTCGTCGAACGAGAGCGCGAACGCGAGCATCGCACCGGCGGCGATACCGGGTGCGGCGATCGGCAGCGTGACGCGTACGAAGGTCTGCACCGGTCCGGCGTACAGATCGCGCGCGGCCTCTTCGAGCCGGGGGTCCATCGACAGCACACGCGCCTTGACCGCCACCACGACGAAGCTGAGGCAGAACATGGTGTGCGCGATGAGGATGGTCATGAAGCCCAGCTGCGCACCCAGGTTGAGGAAGAGCGTCAGCAGTGAGGCGGCCATGACGACCTCGGGCATCGCCATCGGCAGGAAGATCAGCGAGTTGATCGCGCCACGCGCCCGGAAGCGGTAACGGACCAGCGCGAAGGCGATCATCGAGCCGAGCACGGTCGCTCCGACGGTCGCCCAGAAGGCGATCTGGAGGGAGAGGACGAGCGAGCCGCACATGTCGGCGACGCCGCACGGGTCCTTCCAGGCGTCGGTGGAGAACTGCTGCCAGGTGTAGTTGAAGCGCCCGGCCGGCTTGTTGAACGAGAACACCATCACGACGATGTTCGGCAGGATCATGTACGCGAGCGTGAGCAAGCCCGCGATGACCACGAGGTTGCGCCGTATCCAACGCATCAGACGAGATCCTCCGTCCCGGCCCGGCGGATGTAGACGGTCACCATGATCAGCACGACCGCCATGAGAATGAAGGACAGCGCGGCTGCTGTCGGGTAGTCGAGCACCCGCAGGAACTGCGACTGGATGACGTTGCCGACCATCCTGGTGTCCGTGGAGCCGAGGAGTTCGGCATTGACGTAGTCGCCGCTGGCCGGGATGAAGGTCAGCAGCGTGCCGGAGACGACGCCCGGCATGGACAGCGGGAAGGTCACCTTGCGGAAGGTGGTCGACGGCTTCGCGTACAGGTCGCCTGACGCTTCGTGGAGGCGGGGGTCGATCCGCTCCAGCGAGGTGTACAGCGGCAGAATCATGAACGGCAGGAAGTTGTACGTCAGACCGGTGACCACCGCGAGCGGGGTGGCCAGCACCCGGTCGCCCTCGGTCATCCCGAGCCAGCTGGTGACGTCCAGGAAGCCGATGGTGTTGAGGACCTCCACCACCGGTCCGCCGTCGGCGAGGATCGTCTTCCAGGCGAGCGTACGGATCAGGAAGCTGGTGAAGAACGGTGCCAGGACCAGGACCAGGAGCACATTGCGCCAGCGGCCCGCCTTGAACGCGATCAGATACGCGAGCGGGTAGCCGAGCAGCAGACACAGGATCGTGGCGGTGCCGGCGTAGAGCAGCGAGCGCAGGAACTGCGGGTAGTACTCGGTGATCGCGTCCCAGTAGGTCTGGAAGTGCCAGGTGACCTTGAAGCCGTCCTCGAGCGAGCCGGTCTGCACGGAGGTCGAGGCCTGGTAGACCAGCGGCAGCGCGAAGAAGACCACCAGCCACAGAATGCCGGGCAGCAGCAGCCAGTACGGGACCAGTCGGCGGCGGACGGACTTCTTGTGGACGACCGGCGGCCCGGAGGCGGGCGGGGCGGGCGCCTCGGTGACGGTCACGGCGTCACCTCGACCGTCTCCACACCGGCGTCGATGTCCTGAGCGGCGTCGAGCCCGAAGGTGTGCTCGGGGTTCCAGTGCAGGACGACCTCGGCGCCCGGGACGAGGCGCGGGTCCCGCTCGATGTTCTGTACGTACACCTCGAGCTCCGGACAGACCGGGCTGTCGATGACGAACTGGGTGGAGACGCCGATGAAGCTGGAGTCGGCGATCGTGCCGGTGAACCGGTTGCGGCCGCCGGCGATGGTGCCCGCGTCTTCCGCGTACGCCAGGGAGATCTTCTCCGGGCGTACGCCGACCAGCAGCTTTCCGCCGGTCCGGGGTTGTGTGGCACAGCGTTCGGCAGGCAGCCGGAGCTTGGCGTCGGCGGCCGTGACGACCACTTCGCCACCGCTGTTCTCGACGACCTCGGCCTCGATGAGGTTGGAGGTGCCCAGGAAGTTGGCGACAAAGGTCGTCTGCGGGTTCTCGTAGAGATCGGCGGGCGCGCCCAGCTGCTCGACACGGCCGGCGTTCATCACCGCGACCGTGTCGGCCATGGTCATGGCCTCCTCCTGGTCGTGGGTGACATGGACGAAGGTGATGCCGACCTCGGTCTGGATGCGCTTGAGCTCCAGCTGCATCTGGCGGCGCAGTTTGAGGTCGAGGGCGCCGAGGGGCTCGTCGAGGAGGAGCACCTGGGGGTGGTTGATGAGCGCGCGGGCGACGGCGACGCGCTGCTGCTGGCCGCCGGAGAGCTGGTGCGGCTTGCGCTTGGCGAAGTCACCGAGCTCCACGAGGTCGAGCATCTCGCCGACCTGCTTCTTCACCGACTTGATGCCGCGGCGGCGCAGCCCGAACGCGACGTTCTCGTAGATGTCGAGGTGCGGGAAGAGCGCGTACGACTGGAAGACGGTGTTGACCGGGCGCTTGTACGGCGGCAGGTCGGTGACGTCCTTGTCGCCGAGGAAGACGCTGCCGGAGGTGGGATCCTCCAGGCCGGCGATCATCCGCAGCGTGGTGGTCTTTCCGCAGCCGGACGCGCCGAGCAGGGCGAAGAAGGAGCCCTGCGGGACGGTCAGATCGAGAGGCTGCACGGCCGTGAAGGAGCCGTAGGTCTTGCTGATCCCGGAGAGGCGGACATCGCCGCCCTCTGTCTTTTCAGTCATGGGTCGCGGTCCCAGTGGTGTCGGGGGAGGGGGAGGTCAGGCGCCGATGAGCTTGGCGAACTTCTCTTCGTATGCCGTCTCTTCCTCGGAGGAGAGCGAGCGGAAGGAGTGGGACTTGGCGGCCATGGCCTCGCCCGGGAGGATCAGCGGGTTCTTGGCCAGCTTGGGGTCGATCTTGGCGAGTTCGGCGCCGACGCCCGCGACCGGGCACACGTAGTTGATGTACGCGGCGAGCTGCGCGGCGACGGGGAGTTCGTAGTAGTAGTCGATCAGCCGGGTGGCGTTCTTCTGGTGCCGTGCCTGCGCCGGGACCAGCAGATTGTCGGTGGCTGTCATGAAGCCGGCAGCAGGGATCGCGTATCTGATGTCCGGGTTGTCGACCTGGAGCTGGATGAGGTCACCGGCCCAGGCGACGCAGGCGGCGATGTCGCCCTTGTCCAGGTCCGAGGTGTAGTCGTTGCCGGTGAAGCGGCGTATCTGCTTCTTGTCGACGCCCTTCTGGAGCCGGTTGATGGCGGCGTCGTAGTCGGCGTCGTTGACCTTGGCGGGGTCCTTGCCCAGGTCGAGCAGGGTCAGGCCGACCGTGTCGCGCATCTCGGTGAGGAAACTGACCCGGCCCTTGAGGGTGGGGTCGTCCAGGAGCTGGGTGACGGAGTCGACCTTGCGGCCGCCGGTGGCCTTGATGTTGTAGGCGATGACGGCCGGAATTCCGGTCCAGGGGTACGAGTAGGCACGCCCCGGGTCCCAGTCCGGGCTGCGGAACTGGGGCGAGAGGTTGGCGTACGCGTGCGGGAGGAGCGACGCGTCGAGTTTCTGCACCCAGCCGAGCCGGATCATCCGGGCCGCCAGCCAGTCCGTGACATTGATCAGGTCACGGCCGGTGTCCTGGCCCGCCGCGAGCTGCGGCTGGATCTTGCCGAAGAACTCGACGTTGTCGTTGATGTCCTCGGTGTACCTGACCTTGATCCCGGTGCGTTTGGTGAACGCCGCCAGGGTGGGCCGGGTCTTCCCGTCCTCGCTGATGTCCATGTACTCGGTCCAGTTGGAGAAGTTGATCTGCTTCTCCTGGTCCGAGTGGTCGTTCGAGGCGGCTGCGTCGCCCTCCCGCTTGGCGGGCGGGATCCCGCAGCCGCTCAGTACTCCGGCGCCGCCGACCGTCAGCGCGCCGACACCCGACGCGCGCAGCAGTGAACGGCGGGAGAGGGCACCCCGGCCGTTCGTCAGGCTGCGGCGCATCGCCGCCAGCTGGGCTGCGGACAGGCCGTCCGGCTCGTTCTGATCCATGAGCTGTGCCCTTTCGGGATGGTGGCCGCTGGTCGGGCGGCCGCGCGGCGGTGGCCGCGAGTGGATGCGGTGCTAGCGGTCCCCGAAGATCGTGCGGTGCCAGTCCTTGCGGACCACCGCCGTGTTGTCGTACATCACATGCTTGACCTGCGTGTACTCCTCGAAGGAGTACACCGACATGTCCTTTCCGAAGCCGGAGGCCTTGTAGCCGCCGTGCGGCATCTCGCTGATGATCGGGATGTGGTCGTTGACCCAGACGCAGCCCGCCTTGATCTCGCGGGTGGCGCGGTTGGCGCGGTAGACGTCGCGGCTCCAGGCGGAGGCGGCGAGGCCGTAGGGGGTGTCGTTGGCGAGCGCGATGCCTTCGTCGTCGGAGTCGAAGGGGACGACGACCAGGACCGGCCCGAAGATCTCGGACTGGACGATCTCGCTGTCCTGGGCGGCGCCGGCGACCAGGGTGGGGAGGTAGTACGCGCCGTCCTTGAGCTTTCCCTGGGGCGCTTCGCCGCCGGTGACGACGGTGGCGTAGGCGCGCGCCCGGTCGACGAAGCCCGCCACCCGGTCGCGCTGGAGGTGCGAGACGAGCGGGCCGAGGTCGGTGGACGGATCGAAGGGGTCGCCGAGGCGGACGGTCGCCATCAGGTCGGCGACGTTGCTGACGAAGGCGTCGTACAGGGGCCGCTGGACATAGGCGCGGGTGGCGGCGGTGCAGTCCTGGCCGGTGTTGATGAGCGATCCCGCGACCGCGCCGTGCACGGCGGCCTCGAGGTCGGCGTCGTCGAAGACCAGGAAGGGAGCCTTGCCGCCGAGTTCCAGGTGGAGTCGCTTGACGGTGGCGGTGGCGATCTCGGCGACGCGCCTGCCGACGGGGGTGGAGCCGGTGAAGGAGGTCATGGCGACATCGGGGTGGCCGACGAGATGTTCGCCCGCGTCCTTGCCCGCGCCGCTGATGACATTGACGACGCCGTCGGGGATCCCGGCCTCCTTCGCCGCCTGGGCGAACATCAGCGAGGTGAGCGGGGTGATCTCGGCGGGCTTGAGCACGATGGTGTTGCCTGCGGCGATGGCCGGCAGGACCTTCCAGGCGGCCATCTGGAGCGGGTAGTTCCAGGGGGCGATGGAGCCGACGACACCGATCGGCTCCCGGCGTACGTAGGAGGTGTGGTCGCCGCTGTACTCACCCGCGGACTGCCCCTGGAGATGACGGGCGGCACCGGCGAAGAACGCGGTGTTGTCGATGGTGCCCGGCACGTCGAACTCGGTGGTGAGCTTGATGGGTTTGCCGCACTGCAGGGACTCGGCCTCCGCGAGGTCGGCCGCCTGGCCCGCGAGTACGGACGCGAAGCTGTGCAGGGCGTCGGAGCGCTCGCCCGGGGTGGCGCCCGCCCAGCCGGGGAAGGCCTCTCGGGCCGCGGCCACGGCCGCGTCCACGTCCGCGGTGCCGGCCAGCTCGTAG
Organism: Streptomyces sp. NBC_01142; assembly: GCF_026341125.1. NCBI lineage: Bacteria > Bacillati > Actinomycetota > Actinomycetes > Kitasatosporales > Streptomycetaceae > Streptomyces > Streptomyces sp. NBC_01142. The sequence continues at coordinate 1,548,915 of NZ_JAPEOR010000001.1, read as the reverse complement.
GTGTGGACCGTTTCGCCGGTCGCGGGGTTCACGATGTCCTGCGTACGTCCTGATGTGCCGGGCCGCAGCTGCCCGCCGATGTACTGTGCGCCGTCCGCGAAGCGGTGCTGCACCTGGAAGCGGTTGCCCATGACGCTCTCCGTTGTTCCAGCTCGATTTGAGTGCCGATCCTGGCAGAGCGCGACTTCCTCAACAAGTGATTCCGTTGTTGCCTTTTGGTTACGCAACGGAATCGGTCGACCATGTGTCGCGTCGTCCGGCAGATAGCCGTACGGAGTGTCAGTGGTGAATGCCAGACTCGCGTGCATGGGGATGGAAGAACTGATGAACCGGGTCAGCAGCGGGAATCGAATCAAGTATCTGCTCTTCTGGGGCCATACGCCGCGCCGCGAGGACAGGCTCGACGCGAGCTGCCTCAGCCAGTGGTGGCCGTCACCGTTCGTGGTCGACGGCGTGCGTTATGCCACCGCGGAGCACTGGATGATGGCGTCCAAGGCGCGGCTTTTCGGCGATGCGGAAGCCGAGCGGGCGGCGGTCGATGCGGACAGTCCGGCGGCGGCCAAGAAGGCAGGGCGGCTGGTGCGCGGCTTCGACGAGACGATATGGAAGCGCGAACGGCTCGCCATCGTGCGCTCGGGCAGTGTGCACAAGTTCGGGCAGGATCCCGCGCTGCGCGGCTTTCTGCTGGCCACGGGGGACCGGGTGCTCGTCGAGGCCAGCCCGCTGGACCTCATCTGGGGCATCGGGCTGGCCGCGGACGACGAGCGGGCACAGGATCCCGCGCGCTGGCGCGGGCTCAATCTGCTGGGGTTCGCGCTGATGGAGGCACGTGAGGAGCTGCGGGCGCGGGAGCCGCTGCGGCCGGCGGTCGCCGGCTAGCAGCCGGTGGCCGGTGGCCGGACGGTGACGGTCAGCGGGCGGCGGCCCGCTCTGCGGCCGGCAGGTGACGGCTGGCGAGTGACGGCTAGCGAGTGACGTCGACGACCAGGGAGTTGGAGTAGGTGTCGTAGTCGCTTTCGCTGTCCTTCTTGTTCTCCTCGTTGATCGCCGTGGTGATCCCCCAGGCGATCAGGACGATGACGATCGCTCCGATGACGATGCCGATGGTGCCGAGGATGATGCCGGCCAGGGCCATGCCGCCGTTGGTGGCCTCGCCCCGCTGGGCGCGCTTCCTGCCGATGATGCCGAAGATCAGGGCGAGCACGCCCAGGACGATCGCGACCACTCCGTACAGGCAGAACAGGCAGACGGAGAGGATGCCGAGCACCATCGCGGTGATGCCCATGCCGTTCGCGGGGCCGGCCTGCCAGCCGGGCTGGGTGTAGCCCTGGTATCCGGGGTAGCCGGGGTAGCCGCTGCCGTACGGATCGGCGCCGGTGGCGGGACCGTACGCACCGGACGCGGACTGGGGGGTGGCCGGGGCCGCGGGGTAGCCGTAAGGACCGGCGGCGGGCTGGGCCGGTCCGCCCGGGGCTATCGGGGGCGGCGGCACGGCGCCCGTGTCGGGACCGCTTCCGACGCCGGGTATCGAGGTGACCGTCTGCTGGTCGTGCACGTGCGGGTGCGGCGTGGCAGCGGGCTTGTCGAGCGGCACCTTGTTCTGTGCGCCGGAGCTGCCGGAGCTGCTCTCCGGCGGAGCCCACGGGTCGCGCGGCTCCGGCCCGCCGGACGGCTGGGCCTGGTTGTCTGGCATGGTTCTCCCCCATCGGTGGTTCGGTCATGCTACGGCCAGTGCCCCCTGCCGGACCGGGCCGCCTACGATGATCCCTGACCCGAACGGCCCCTTGCACACGGAGGACCCCGATGACCGATCTGCACCCCTTCATCGCGGGGCTTCCCAAAGCCGAACTGCATGTGCACCATGTCGGTTCCGCATCCCCGCGCATCGTCGCCGAACTGGCGGCCCGTCACCCGGACTCGAAGGTTCCGACCGATCCCGAGGCGATCGCCGACTACTTCACCTTCACCGACTTCGCGCACTTCATCGACGTCTACCTCTCCGTCGTGGACCTGATCCGCACGCCGGAGGACGTACGGCTGCTCACCTTCGAGGTCGCCCGTGACATGGCCCGGCAGAACATCCGGTATGCCGAGCTGACCATCACGCCCTTCAGCTCGACCCGCCGCGGCATCGAGGAGAAGTCCTTCATGGCGGCGATCGAGGACGCCCGCAGGGCGGCCGAGGCCGAGCTCGGGGTCGTACTGCGCTGGTGCTTCGACATCCCCGGCGAGGCCGGGCTCGAGGCCGCGGAGGAGACCGCCCGCCTCGCGGTGGATCTGCACCCCGAGGGCCTGGTCTCCTTCGGTCTGGGCGGTCCCGAGATCGGTGTGCCGCGCCCGCAGTTCAAGCCCTACTTCGACCGGGCGATCGCCGCGGGGCTGCACTCCGTGCCGCACGCCGGCGAGACGACCGGTCCGCAGACCATCTGGGACGCGCTGAACGAACTGGGCGCCGAGCGCATCGGTCACGGCACCAGCGCGACGCAGGACCCGGCGCTGCTGGCGTACCTCGCAGAGCATCGGATTCCGCTGGAGGTCTGCCCCACCTCGAACATCGCGACCCGCGCCGTCACCGACATCGACCAGCACCCGATCAAGGAGATGGTCGCTGCCGGTGTGCTGGTGACCATCAACAGCGACGACCCGCCGATGTTCGGCAGCGACCTCAACAACGAGTACGCGGTCGCCGCCCGGCTGCTGGAGCTGGACGAACGCGGCCTCGCCGAACTCGCCAAGAACGCCGTCGAGGCGTCGTTCCTCGACGCGGCAGGCAAGGCGCGGATTGCCGCGGAGATCGACGCGTACACCACCGCGTGGCTCGCGGCCCGCTGACCGGCGCCGGCAACAGGCCCATGCGCACCGTCACTGTCGTGGGTCACCGCGGCGATCCGTACCGTATCCGCGAGAACACCCTGCCCTCGCTCCGTTCGGCGATCGAGCGGGGCGCGGACGCGGTCGAGATCGATGTACGCCTCACCCGCGACGGCGAGCCCGTGCTGCTGCACGACGCCTCGCTGAAGCGGCTGTGGGGTCACGACCGGCCACTCGCCGAACTCACCCGCGCGCAGGTCCGGGCGCTGACCGGCGGCGGGGTCCCGACGCTGCACGAGGCGCTGCTCGCGGTCGGGGAGCACCGCGTGATGATCGATCTGCCCGGGGCTTCGCAGCAGTCGGTACGGACGGTGGTCGCCGCGGTCCGCGAGTGCGGGGCGAGCGAGCGCGTGTACTACTGCGCGGGCCCCGCCACCATGCTCGCCGTCCGCGCCGCCGATCCGTCCGCCGAGCTCGCGATGACCTGGACGACGGCGGCGCCGCCCCGCCCCGCGCTGCTGGAGGCGGTGGGGGCCCGCTGGCTCAACTACCGTTTCGGCCTGGTCGGCCGGGAGCTGACGGACCGCCTCCACCGGGACGGGCTTCTGGTTTCGGCCTGGACGGCCGACACCCGGCGCACCATGCGCCGGCTGATCGGGTTCGGCGTCGACTCGATCACCACCAACCGGGTGGATGCGCTGTCCGGCGTACTTCTTGCTTCGCTCAACGCCCCCGCGGGCAAGGCTTCTTGATCGTTGCGCCATGATGGCAGCCACACTCCGGCACCGGAGGAGCGGCGGACAGATGGCTGACGGAGAAGCGCCCCACAGACAGGTGTCCGACAGACAGACGCGTCACGGACACGTGCCTCGCAGAGAGGTGCCACGCAGAGCGGTGCCTCGCGGGCAACTGACGGACATGCGCCGCGCCGTCAGCGCCCGGCCCCGGGTCCTGGACATCGGTGTCGCGCTGCTGGTGCAGGCGGTGATGACCGTTCCCTGGCTCATCCCCCGTCAGCCCGGCATGCCGGACGCGACACTCGTCGCGTATCTGCTGACCACGCTCACCGTGGTGCCGCTGATCTGGCGCCGCAGGGCACCCGTCGGCGTGCTCCTGGCCGTCGGAGCGGCGCAGCTTCTCTACGTATGCGCGATCGACGGCCCCGGCCAGACCCTTCCGTACGTCGGCCTGGTCGCCCTCTACACCATCGCCACCCTGTCGCCGTCACCCAGGCGCCAGATCGCGGGCGGGCTGGTGATCGCGAGCGTCTTCCCCTCGGTCCGGTGGAATTCGGGCGAGGTACGGGAGCTGCTGTTCTCGCTCATCGTCTTCACCGCCGCGTATGTTCTGGGCCGGCTGACCCATACCCGGCAGGCGTACACCCGCGCCGTGGAGGACCGGGCCGCCCAGCTGGAGCGGACCCACCGGATCGAGGCCGAGCAGGCGGCGGCCCGTGAACGCGCCCGTATCGCCCGCGAGATGCACGACATCCTCTCGCACGCGGTCAGCATCATGATCGTCCAGGCGGAGGCGGGCCCCGTCGCCATCCGCAGCGCACCCGAGCGCGCCGAGGCCGCCTTCGACTCGATCTCGGAGACCGGCCGGGACGCGATGGTGCAGCTGCGGCGGCTTCTCGGCGTACTGCGGGAGGACGGCGCTCCTCCGGACGCCCCGCGGGAGCCTCAGCCCGCACTGGCCGAACTGCCCGCGCTGGTGGAGCGGGTGGCGGGAAGCGGCCTGCGGGTCTCGTACGAAACCGCCGGACGCGCCCGCCCACTGCCGATGGACACCGAGGCCACGGTCTTCCGGGTGGTCCAGGAGGCGCTGACGAATGTGGTCAAGCACGCGTCCGCGAGTGCGGTGACCGTACAACTGACGTACGGGAATGAGGAGTTGATGCTCACGGTCACCGACGACGGGCGCGGCCCCGGCATCACGGCCGCCGACCGTGACAGCCACGCCCAGAGCCAGAGCCAGGGCCGGAGCCAGGGTCAGGGTCAGGGTCAGGGTCACGGTCTGATCGGCATCCGGGAGCGCGCTGCCGCGCACGGCGGCACGGCCGACACCGGCCCCGGTCCGGGCGGCCGGGGCTTCCGCGTCCGTGTCAGGCTGCCGCTAGTAACCTCGCCGCTGGAGGTGGGGAATTGACGATCCGTGTGGTGGTGGCCGACGACCAGGAGCTGGTACGCAGCGGCTTCGCGATGATCCTGGACGCACAGCCGGACATCGAGGTGGTCGCCGAGGCCGGGGACGGCGCGCAGGCGGTGGACGCGGTGCGCAGGCTGGCCCCGGACGTGGCGCTTCTGGACATCCGGATGCCGGGCACGGACGGCATCGAGGCCTGCCGCACCATCTGCGCCGAGAGCGGCTGCCGTGCGGTCATGCTGACCACCTTCGACTCCGACGAGTACGTGTACGAGGCGCTGCACGCGGGCGCGAGCGGTTTTCTGCTCAAGGATGTACGCCGCGACGATCTGGTGCATGCGGTACGGGTGGTGTCGGCCGGCGACTCATTGCTGGCGCCCTCCGTGGCGCGCCGTCTGATCGCCGACTACACCGCGCGCCCGGCAGCAGTCCGCCTGCCCTCCGCCCATCAGCCCTCCGCCCGGCTCGGCCTGCTGGGCCTGCTGACCGCCCGCGAACGCGAGACGCTGCTGCATCTGGCGCGCGGCCTGTCCAATGCGGAGATCGCGGCCGCGCTGGTCGTCAGCGAGCACACGGTGAAGACCCATGTGGGCAATGTGCTGGCCAAGCTGGGGCTGCGCGACCGTATCCAGGCGGTCATCTGTGCGTACGAGACCGGGCTGATCGCTCCCTCCGCGGAGGGAGACGCCGCCCTCGTCTCCCCCGCGCAGGGGAGGAAACCGACGGGCGAGGACCGCTCGCTCCGGTGATCCGCCGAAGCCTTCTGATCAACAGGATGGAGTGCGCCGGCAGTTACGCATTCCACGCCCAGGAGGCTCACCACCATGAACGCCCGTACCCGTACCGTCCTTGCCGCCGCCCTGGTTCTCGCAGTGGCGGGGCCGGCGGCCCCCGCCTTCGCCGACGCTCCTGCCCTTGCCTCCCTCACGACCGGGCACCGGGCCCCGGACAGTGACGCCCTGGACGCCGCGATCGCCGCGCTGCCGAATGCCGACGCGACTGCCGCCCTGGCCCGGGTCGGCGGCACGGAGGGCAGCTGGCGCGGCAGCACGGGCGTCCACGACCTCCCGTCCGGCCGCAAGGCCGACCCGCATGCCCGGTTCCGGGCCGGCTCGGTGACCAAGGTCTTCACCTCCGCCGTGGTGCTTCAGCTCGCCGCCGAGAGGAAGGTCGGCCTCGACCGCCCGGTCCGCACCTATCTGCCGGAGCTGATCCCGGCGGCGTACGAGAAGGTCACCGTGCGCCAGCTGCTGAACCACACCAGCGGCCTGCCCACCCCCGACTTCCCCGGGAAGACCGTGGAGGACTGGTACGCCAACCGCTTCCAGGTCTTCACGCCCCGCGAGATGGTCGCCTCCGCGACGGCGAAAAGGGAGCTGTTCCCCGCCGGCACGAAGCAGAACTACAGCAACATCGGCTACACGGTGGCCGGGCTGCTGATCGAGAAGGTCACGGGCCACTCGTACGAGAACGAGGTCGCCCGCCGCATCATCGGGCCTCTCGGTCTGCGCGGCACCTCCTTCCCCGGCACCGACCCCCGGATCCACGGCCCGCACAACCGCGGCTACCAGAAGATGAAGCTGTCGGACGGCACCACCGGTCTGCGCGATGTGAGTGTGTGGAGCCCCACCGACGGCTGGGCCGCGGGCGACATCATCTCCACCACCGCCGACCTGGAGCGGTTCACCCACGCGCTGTTCCGCGGGCGGGTGGTGCGCGGACCGCTGCTGGAGGAGATGTTCACGCTGCCTCCGGCACGGGTGACCGATCTCAAGGGCGAGCCCGCGATCTACAGCGTGGGCCTGACATCCTGGCAGCTGGGCGGCCGCCGGGTCTGGGGCAAGACCGGAGGCCGCTGGGGCTACAACGCGGGCATCGGCGGCACCCGCGATCTGTCCCGCACCCTTGTGTACAGCGTCAACTCCACCGATGCGAAGGGCGCCGACAGGAACAAGGTCGTGCTCGGCCTCGTCTTCGCGGCATTCGGCACCCCTGACCCGGCCTGAGACACCTTCCGCCGCGCCGGAGCCCGGCAGGACCGACAGCCGGAACCCGGCGGGGCCGACGCACCGGAATCCGGCTGGACTCCGGAGCCGGACCGCGTCACCGGCTGACCAGGACTGCACGGCGGAGGTCGGCCACCCGGCGGAGGTGGGCCACCCAGCAGAGGCCGGCTACCCCGCGGAGGTGGGCTACCCGGCGGAGGTGGGCTGTACGGCTGCGGCGACCGGTTCCGTCGCCGCAGCCTCCGTCAGCGCCTCCAGCCGCTTGATCTTGCGGCGCACGACGTACAGCGGGATCACTCCGAAGACCCCGAACGACATGTCGATGACCGACCACCAGAAGGGGATCCCGCGGATCGGCCCGCAGATCAGGGCGAGCGGGATGATCCCCGCGCAGGCGATCATCCCGAACTCGATGACCCAGATGTTGCGTACGGGATCGCGGTACGGGCCGTAGAAGGCGACCGCGATCACCAGATGCGCAAAGGCCAGCCAGTCCGTGCCGTACAGCACGAACGGGTACTTCTCGTCGGTGGCGTCCAGCCCTTCCCGTACCCGCTCGATCCACTCCATCAGCCCCGGGAAGTGCTCGGGCGCGGGCGAGGCGGAGGACTTCAGCAGATCTTCCAGCCAGCGCATTTCGCTCACCAGCGGGAAGGCGGTCAGCCCACTCAGCACCAGACAGACGATGAAGAGGACCAACCACACGCGTATGTGCCGCAAGAGGGCGCTTCGCTCGCTCATATCCGCAGCGTACGCCCGCGTTTACGCCCTCTTTACCGGGCCCCGGTGACCTTGCGGGCGACCAGGTGCGAGACGATGGTGGCGCCTGCGGCCAGCGCCAGACCGGCCGCCGCGTCGCGTGCCCGAGCGGGCCGCAGGACGCCGGCGCGCCGCAGCCGGCCCCGCGCCCAGAGCGTGAACGGCACCACGATGAGCGGCGAGGTCGCCGAGCCCGGTGTGTAGCCGCGTACCGCCGCGGCCTGGGCGAGATGGACGAGGCCGTGCAGCCCGAATCCGTTCAGCGCGCCCTGGTAGAAGGCGGACCGGCCGCCCGTGCGCCGGCCGGCGACGGCGGCCGCGCCGACGATGGTGGCCATCACCCCCACCGCGACCGCGAATTCACGCTCGTCGACCGACTCCATGGTGCGCCACACCCCCTCGGGAACGTCCGGGAAGCGCGAGCGGAGCACGGGGACGTTCTCCCGTATCCAGCGCGGACCGGCCGCCAGTTCCTCGGCGTCGTGCAGCGCCCATGCGGCCAACAGCCCGTACGTCACAGCAGAGTTCACGCGGTCGTCGTTCATGATCGCGATTCTGCTACAGCCCGGCGATCGAATTCCACCGCTTCGCGAAGGACGCGCGCTCCTCGGCGGTGATGTCGCGGGCGATCGCGAGGCGCTTGCGCATCGCGTCGTCGGGGAAGATCAGCGGGTCCTCGGCGAGTGCGGCCGTCTCCTCGTCCTTGGCGGAGGCCAGTACGTCACGGGCGGCCGGCACCGGGCAGACATAGTTGACCCAGGCCGCGAGCTCGGCCGCGACCGCGGGCTCGTAGTAGTGGTCGACGAGCGCTTCGGCGTTGCGCTTGTGCCGGGCGAGGTTGGGGACCATCAGGCTCTCCGCCCACAGCTCCGCCCCCTCCTCCGGCACCACGAACTCAATGTCCGGGTTGTCGGCCTGGAGCTGGATGACGTCTCCGGAGTACGCCTGACAGGCCAGTACGTCCCCGGTGGAGAGGTCCTTGATGTAGTCGTTGCCGGTGAAGCGCCTGATGTGTTTGCGCCGCGCCAGCTCCTCCACCTGCTCGCACACCTCATGGAAGTCGTCCGCGGTCCAGCGAGTGACATCGACGCCGTTGCCCTGCATCAGCAGCGCGAAGGACTCGTCGAGCCCGGAGAGCAGGGTGACCTTGCCGCGCAGATCGTCCGCCCACAGGTCGCCGGTCTGCCGGATCTCGCGGCCGAGTTTCCTGCGGTTGTACGCGATGCCGGTGATTCCGGACTGCCAGGGGACGCTGTGCAGCCGCCCCTCGTCGAAGGCGGGCGAACGCAGTTGCGGGTCGAGGTACCTGGCGACATTGGGCTGCTTGGCGCGGTCCATCTCCTGCACCCAGCCGAGCCGTACGAACCGGGCGGCCATCCAGTCGCTGACGACGATCAGATCCCGCCCGGTCTCCTGATGGTTCATCAGCGCGGGGCTGATCTTCCCGAAGAACTCGTCGTTGTCGTTGATCTCCTCGGTGTAGCGGACGGAGATCCCGGTGCGTTCGGTGAAGGCGTCGAGGGTGGGGCGGCGGGAGGTGTTCTCGTCGTCGGTGTCGATGTAGAGCGGCCAGTTGGCGAAGTCGAGAGTCCTCTCGTGCGCCGAGACATCGCGCCGGGCGCGGTCTCCGGGCTGTACGTACGCTGCGGGTACGCCGCAGCCGGCGAGTGCAAACCCTGCCGCACCACCGCCGAGAGCACGGAGCAGGGACCGCCGGGACATGGGGTTCATCCGGATCGCTGGCACGTCCGCAGAATGCCGGTAGGTGTGCACCCACAGCAATGGACGCTGCGTCGACCGCTGCGCGTCCCGGCCGACACCTTGTCGATCATGGACATGTGTCTATACTTACTGGACAAGCGTCCATAAAATCGAGGGTCGGTCATGAACACAACGGCACATGTCCTGGTCGGCCTGGTGGCCGCGCTGCACGTGTACATCCTGGTTCTGGAGATGTTCCTGTGGCAGCGCAGACCCGGCCGCGGCCTCTCCGGCTTCGATGCGGAGATGGCCCGCGCGACGGCCCCTCTCGCCGCGAACCAGGGCCTGTACAACGGCTTCCTCGCCGCGGGCCTCATCTGGGGCCTGATCGCCGCGGACCCGACCGGATGCCGGGTACAGGTCTTCTTCCTCAGCTGCGTGGTGATCGCCGGGCTGTACGGCGGCGCCACCGCGAACCGCCGCATCCTGGTGGCACAGGCCCTGCCGGGTGCGCTCGCACTGGCGGCCGTGCTGGTCGCCGGATGAGCGACCCGCGGGCGGAACGCACCCGGGCCCGGCTGCGCGAGGCGCTGCTTCAGGAGTGCGCGCAGCGCCCGCTCGAAGAGGTGAGCGTGGCGGCGCTGGTGCGCAGGGCGGGTCTGGGCCGGGCCACGTTCTATCTGCACTACACGGACCTGCAGGCACTGGCGGTCGACGCCTGTGCGGAGGTCGTACGGGATGCGGTCGAGGCCCTGCACGCCTGGCGCGGCATTCCGGTCCCGGACGCTCCACCGCCCGCGCTGACGGCCTTCTTCACGGAGCTGGCTCCGCACACCGCGCTCTACCGGACCCTGCTGCGCGAGGGCGGGAGCGGCCCGCTGGGCGATCTGCTCCACCGCGAACTGCGCGAACGCAGCCGCGGGGAAAGGGAACTGGCGGGCGCACCGGCCATGGACCTGATCGCCTCGGCGGTGGCGGCGACGTTCGCGGGCGTCCTGGCGGACTGGCTCCACGGCCTGATCGACGCCACGCCCGAGGCGATGGCTGCCCAGGTCTGGCGACTGCTGCTGGCCCTGCACAGAACGCCCGTTGCATGAGCGCGGGGCGCGGGAAATGCTCCCGCGCCCCGCACTCGTACTACCGGCTACCGGCTACCGGCTCGCTGCCCGCTCGATCCCGGCGGATGTCAGCCGTCGAGCGACGTCATCACGTGCTTGATGCGGGTGTAGTCGTCGAAGCCGTACGACGACAGGTCCTTGCCGTAGCCCGACTTCTTGAAGCCGCCGTGCGGCATCTCCGCCACCAGCACGATGTGGGTGTTGATCCAGACGCAGCCGAAGTCCAGCGCCTTGGACATCCGCATCGCCCGTGCGTGGTTCTTCGTCCACACCGACGACGCGAGCGCGAACTCCACGCCGTTCGCCCACTCCACCGCCTGCGACTCCTCGTTGAAGGACTGGACCGTGATCACCGGGCCGAAGACCTCGTTCTGGATGATCTCGTCGTCCTGCTTCAGACCCGAAACGACGGTCGCGGCGTAGAAGTAGCCCTTCTCCCCGACCTGGTGGCCGCCGGCCTCGACCTTGGCGTGCGCCGGCAGCCGGTCGATGAAGCCGGAGACCTGCTTCAGCTGGTTGGCGTTGTTGAGGGGGCCGTACAGCACGTCCTCGTCGTCCGGCGCGCCCGTCTTGGTGTCGGACGCGGCCTTCGCCAGCGCCGTCACGAACTCGTCGTGGATCGACTCGTGCACGAGGACACGTGTCGCGGCCGTACAGTCCTGGCCGGCGTTGAAGTACCCCGCCACCGAGATTTCCTCGACGGCCTTGGCGATGTCGGTGTCCTCGAAGACGACGACCGGCGCCTTGCCGCCCAGCTCGAGGTGCACGCGCTTGACATCCTTGGCCGCGGACTCGGCGACCTGCATGCCGGCCCGTACGGAACCGGTGATGGAGGCCATCGCCGGCGTCGGGTGCTCGACCATCGCACGGCCGGTCTCCCGGTCGCCGCAGATGACGTTGAAGACACCCTTGGGCGCGATCGCGCCGATGATCTCGGCGATCAGCACGGTCGACGCGGGCGTCGTGTCGGACGGCTTGATGACGACGGTGTTACCCGCCGCCAGCGCCGGCGCGAACTTCCAGACGGCCATCATCATCGGGTAGTTCCACGGCGCGACCTGCGCGCAGACGCCGACCGGCTCGCGACGCACGATGGAGGTGAAGCCCGCCATGTACTCGCCGGCCGAGCGGCCCTCGAGCATCCGCGCCGCACCCGCGAAGAAACGGATCTGGTCCACCATCGGCGGGACCTCTTCGGTACGGGTGAGCCCGAGCGGCTTGCCCGTGTTCTCCGACTCGGCCGCGACCAGGTCCTCGGCCCGCTCCTCGAACGCGTCCGCGATCTTCAGCAGCACCTTCTGGCGCTCGGCCGGGGTCGTGTCGCGCCAGGCGGGGAAGGCGGCCGCGGCAGCGTCCATGGCGGCGTCGACGTCGGCCTGCCCGGAGAGCGGCGACGTGGCGTACACCTCGCCGGTGGCCGGGTTGATGACGTCGATCGTCCGCCCGTCGGCGGCGTCCCGGAACTCCCCGTTGATGTAGTTGCGCAGACGACGCAGCTCGGTGGTCACTGTTGCCACCCCTCCTGTCAGATGTCCGATGGGTGAGACACCCCACCCTAATAGCTCTGGTGACGCTTTCGACAGACCCGACCCCCCTCAACTTCGGATTCAGTGAGATCGGGACCACTGAACGACGAATTTCATCGCTCAAGGCTTGCGAGACAGACGAGTCGCAGTGCAGAGTGAGCTCGTGGCCAGTCGTAGCGCAGACTCCAGAACCGGAAGCGGTTCGTCCCCATCGTCCCCGACGATCGACGCCGTGTCCCTCGCGATCATCGAACAGCTCCAGGAGGACGGGCGCCGCCCGTACGCCGCGATCGGCAAGGCCGTGGGCCTGTCCGAGGCGGCCGTGCGGCAGCGCGTCCAGAAGCTGCTCGACCAGAACGTGATGCAGATCGTCGCCGTCACCGACCCCCTCACCGTGGGTCTGCGGCGCCAGGCGATGGTCGGCATCCGGGTCGAGGGCGATGTCGACCCGGTGGCCGAAGCGCTCACAGCCATGGCCGAGTGCGAGTACGTGGTGATGACCGCGGGCTCCTTCGACCTCATGGTGGAGATCGTCTGCGAGGACGACGACCACCTGCTCGAAGTGATCAACAAGCGGATACGCGCGCTCCCCGGTGTGCGATCCACCGAGAGCTTCGTCTACCTCAAGCTCAAGAAGCAGACCTACATGTGGGGAACCCGATAGCCGTGAGCAAGGACCTCTCAAAGACCGCCTACGACCACCTGTGGATGCACTTCACCCGCATGTCGTCGTACGAGAACTCCCCCGTGCCCACCATCGTTCGCGGTGAGGGCACCTACATCTTCGACGACAAGGGCAAGCGCTACCTCGACGGCCTCTCCGGTCTGTTCGTCGTCAACGCCGGTCACGGCCGTCACGAGCTCGCCGAGACCGCGTACAAGCAGGCTCAGGAGCTCGCCTTCTTCCCTGTGTGGTCCTACGCCCACCCGAAGGCGGTCGAGCTGGCCGAGCGGCTCGCGCAGCACGCCCCCGGCGACCTCAACAAGGTCTTCTTCACCACAGGTGGCGGTGAGGCGGTCGAGACCGCCTGGAAGCTGGCCAAGCAGTACTTCAAGCTCAAGGGCCAGCACACCAAGTACAAGGTCATCTCGCGTGCGGTCGCCTACCACGGCACCCCGCAGGGCGCCCTGTCCATCACCGGCCTGCCCGCCCTCAAGGCCCCCTTCGAGCCGTTGGTACCGGGCGCGCACAAGGTGCCGAACACCAACATCTACCGCGCGCCGATTTACGGTGACGACCCCGAGGCCTTCGGCCGCTGGGCCGCCGACCAGATCGAGCAGGAGATCCTCTTCGAGGGCGCGGATACGGTCGCGGCCGTGTTCCTGGAGCCGGTGCAGAACGCCGGCGGCTGCTTCCCGCCGCCGCCCGGGTACTTCCAGCGGGTCCGTGAGATCTGCGACCAGTACGACGTGCTGCTCGTCTCGGACGAGGTCATCTGTGCCTTCGGCCGCCTCGGCACGATGTTCGCCTGCGACAAGTTCGGCTACGTACCGGACATGATCACCTGCGCCAAGGGCATGACCTCGGGCTACTCCCCGATCGGCGCGTGCATCATCTCCGACCGCCTCGCCGAGCCGTTCTACAAGGGCGACAACACCTTCCTGCACGGCTACACCTTCGGCGGCCACCCGGTCTCCGCGGCCGTGGGCCTGGCCAACCTCGACATCTTCGAGAAGGAAGGCCTCAACCAGCACGTCCTCGACAACGAGGGCGCGTTCTTCGACACCCTGAAGAAGCTGCACGATCTGCCGATCGTCGGCGACGTCCGCGGCAACGGCTTCTTCTACGGCATCGAGCTGGTGAAGGACAAGACGACCAAGGAGACCTTCACCGACGAGGAGACCGAGCGCGTGCTCTACGGCTTCCTCTCGAAGGCGCTCTACGACAACGGCCTCTACTGCCGTGCCGACGACCGCGGCGACCCGGTCGTCCAGCTGGCGCCGCCGCTGATCTCCACGCAGGAGACCTTCGACGAGATCGAGGGAATCCTGCGCAGCGTCCTCACGGAGGCCTGGGCGAAGCTCTAGCCGCAGCAGGTTCACGGCTGGTTGCTTACGGCTGACGGCCCGGGGCACCCCTCACTCATTCGGCCATCCGAGTGGGATGGGGTGCACCCGGGCCGTGTGCTTCCCGACACCCCGGTTCTGAATCCTTAGCGTGCCGAGTGACCGATCGGCCCTCTCTTCGTTCCCCCGTACGGGGGAGGGGGAAATCTGATCAGAACCGAGGTGTACGCCATGGTGGCTCCGCCGGACAACGATGTGCTCTGGGCACGCTCCCTGCACCACTCCCACAACGGCTCGCCCGCACTCGTCGGTGTATCGCTGGGTGTACGGGAGGGCGAGATCCTCGCCGTGAACGGGCCGCGCGGCAGCGGCAAGACCACGCTGCTGCGGTGCCTTTCCGGTCAGCTCGTCGCGCAGCAGGGCGAGGTGTGGTTCAACAGCTCCCCCGTGCACACGCTGAGTCCGCTGCTGCGCGAGCGGCTGCGGCGCGACCGCTTCGGCTGGATCGACCCCGAGCCGACGCTCGTCCCGGAGCTGACGGCCTGGGAGAACGCGGCGCTGCCGCTGCTGTTGCGCGGGGCGTCGCACCGGGCGGCGAAGAGCGCCGCGATGGAGTGGCTGGACCGGCTCGACATCGGCGCGTGCGCCCGTAAGCGGCCGCATGCGCTGCTCCAGGCGCAGCAGCAGCGGGTCGCCACCGCGCGGGCCCTGGTCACCACGCCGTTGGTGCTCTTCGCGGACGAACCGACGGCAACTCTGCACCGTGCCGACCGGGCGCATGTGCTGCGTACGCTGACGGCCGCGGCCCGTTCGCACCGGATCACCGTCATCCTCGCCACGCACGACGCGGAGGTGGCGGCGCTGGCGGACCGTACGCTCACGCTCGTCGACGGCCGACGCGTCAGCTCTCTCGCCACCGCAGATGCGGAAGGCCGAGCGGCGTGCTCGCTCTCCGTCTAGCCCGCGGAACGCACCCGCTGATCCTGCTGCGCCGGCTGATGGTCGCGGCGGCGTCGGCGGGGGTCGGTTTCCTGCTGCTGTGCACGCTGACGTACGCGCTGGCTCACCCCGACGACTCCACCGCCTCGACGCTGCGTCTCCTCTGGTGTCTCATCCCGCTCGCAGCGACGGTGCACTTCGCGCTGGCGGTGGCCCGTACGGACCCGAGTACGCGCCCGCGTAGCGGCCTCTCGGCGGTCGGCCTCGGCCCCGCACGACTCGCCGTGCTCGCCGCGGTCTCGACCGCCGTCGCCAGCACTCTCGGCAGCTCGGTCGCGCTGCTGTTCTTCCTCCATCTGCGGGGCGATCTGACGGGGCTGCCGTTCGACGGCGCGGAGGCCGAACTGCTCGCCGCGGACCAGCCGCTGCCGCTGGCGGCCGCGCTGACCCTGCTCGCCCTGGTGCCGCTGCTGGCCTCGGGAGCCGCCGCGCTGACGCTGCGCCCGCGCCGGGCCAGGCCGGGCACCGAGCCCGAGACTCCGGCCGCCCCGTCCGCGGCGCCGCCGGGACTGCCCTGGGGCGTCGCGCTGACCGCGGCGGGCCTGGCCATGGAGACGTACGCGAGCGGTGGCGCCCCGGGTACACCGCTCCCCCTCCCCGGCCAGTCCGAGGGCAGCCCGGCCGGCGTCCTGGCGGGCTGGGCCCTGACGGCACTGGGCCTGGCCATGGCGGGACCGGGCATCACCCATCTCTGCGGCCGCATCCTCCAGACCCTCCGCCCGGGCGCCACCCGCCTGTTGGCGGGCCGCATCCTGATGGAGGAGTCCCGCCGCATCGGCCGCCCGCTGGGCGTGATGTGTGCGGTCGCATCGGCCGCGATCACCGCGTCCGCCGTGTACTCCTCGTCGGGCCCCTCGCCGGACCCGGTCCCCTTCGGCCCCCTGACCGGCCTGGGCGCGGCACTGGTCATCACGTGCACAACGGCAACGCTGCTGACCGCGCTCCTGGAGGCCAGGCACGCCCGCGCCGACACGACGGAGGCACTGGTCCGCATCGGCACCCCCACGGCGATCTTCCGCAACGCAACTGCCCTGCGCGCGGCAGCGCTGCTGACGGTTTTCACCCCCCTGACCCTGTCGGTGGCGACCCTTGCGGCGGCCCCGTTCTCCAGGTGACCCGGGGCGGCCGACCGGGCACGGGGGTCCGGGGCAGTGCCCCGGTTCCGGGGAGGGGCGGGTTGGGGTGGGGGAGCCCTCCCCTCCCCGCTCGGACCGCCTCCGACCCAGGGGCCTATCGTGGCCGCATGGTTCAGGGACATGGACAGCAAGCGCACACCCACGACCGGGAGATCGAGACCCTCGAGGAGTTCGATCACGTCGTCACAGCCGGCTCACTCGTCGGGCACCGTGTCCAGTCCGTCGACCTGACGGAGCGTACGTTCGCCCTGCTGTCCCGCGACACCACCGGCGCCGTCTTCCTCGGCTGCCCCATGCAGCCCGACGCCGCCGCCAAAGTCCGTGCTGACGGCGCGCTCGTCTTTCCGCCCGTCCCCGGCCTGCCCTTCGACCCTTACCGCGGGCTGCTCTACTGCCCCGACGAGCTCTTCGAAGGCCTCGCCCCCGGCGGCTACGACGCCACCCCCGACGCCCGCGCCTACGCCTGGTTCCAGGAGACGAAGGCCGACGGCGACATCTTCGCCTCGATGCTGCGCTCGATCCACGACGACGCCATCTCCGACGCCCTGGACGAACTCCTCGTCGGCGCCCGCGTGGTGGGCGTGATGGGCGGTCATGCGATGGCTCGCGGCACGGACGCGTACGCCGGTGCCGCCCGCCTCGGCCGGGCATTGACCCGTGCCGGGTTCACCGTCGCGACCGGCGGCGGGCCGGGCGCCATGGAGGCCGCCAACCTCGGTGCGTACGCCGCCCCGCACGCCGACGAGATGCTGGACGAGTCGCTCGAACTCCTCGCCAAGTCACCGTCGTTCAGCCCGTCCATCTCCGACTGGGCGGGCGCCGCCTTCGAGGTGCGCGACCGCTGGCCGGGCGGCGGCGACTCCGTAGGCATCCCCACCTGGTTCTACGGCCACGAGCCGCCGAACGCCTTCGCCGGCCACATCGCGAAGTACTTCGCCAACGCCACCCGCGAGGACGGCCTCCTCGCCCGCTCCAACGCGGGCGTGATCTTCCTGCCCGGTGCCGCCGGCACCGTCCAGGAGATATTCGACAACGCGACCCCGAACTACTACGAGTCCCGCGGCGAGCCGACCCCCATGGTCCTCGTCAACCGCGCCCACTGGACGGAGAAGCTCCCCACCTGGCCACTCCTCCAGTCCCTCGCGGCGGGCCGCCCGATGGAGTCCCGTATCGCGCTGGTCGACTCGGTCGAGGAGGCCCCGCAGGCGCTGCGCCGGCTCGCGGGCCGCGCATAGCAACCAGTACGCGCCCAAAAGCAACTTCCGGGGCCGAACTCACGTCTGGCAGTCAGTCGGAACGAAACTGCCCCCACGTGAACGGAGCCCCTGGTGCTCATCGGCCTACTGACCGCTGTCGCCGCCTCGATCTGCTACGGCACGGGGTCAGTGCTGCAAGCCGTCGGATCCCGTAAGTCCGCCCGGCGCGAGTCGGCGGCGACCGGTGTCACCCAGCACGGCGGGCCGAATCTGTCCTCCACCGCCAAGGCCGCGATGACGTGGGAGTTCATCGTCGGCACGATCCTGGACTTCGTCGGGTTCGGCCTCGGCGCGCTGGCGGCTCGCCTGCTCCCGCTCTTCCTCTCGCAGACCGTGATCAGCGCCAACCTGGTGGTCACGGCCGTGCTGAGCGTCAAGCTGCTCGGCATCCGGCTGACCCGCGCCGAGTGGACCTCCATCGGCGTCGTCTGCTCGGCCCTGATCCTGCTGGCCACGGCCGCAGGCCCGGAGGGCAGCGGCCACACCCCGATCGCCACCCATTGGTGGCTGCTGGCCATCTCGCTGCTGCTGATGGTCGGCGGCACAGTCGTCGTCCGTCTGCTCGGCGCACGCGCCGCGATTCTGGCGGGCCTGCTCTCGGGCCTCGGCTTCGGCGCGCTGGGGGTGGGCGTACGCATTCTGAACGGCATCGACCCCTTCGACCTGGGCGCCCTGCTCTCGGACCCGGCGCTGTACGCGATCCTGGTGGCCGGCATCGGCGGCATGTACCTGCACACGGTCGCGCTGCAGATCGGCTCGGTGAACGGCGCCACGGCGGCGCTGGTGGTCGGCGAGACCGTGCTGCCGGGCATGATCGGCGTGCTGTGGCTGGGCGACTCCTCGCGCACGGGCTTCGCCTGGATGGCGATCCTCGGCTTCGTACTGGCGGTGGCGGGCGCGGTTGCGGTGGCCTGGTTCGGCGCGCCGGAGGCCCATGGCACGGAGGCGCAGCCGGAGGAGCCGCAGGCGGAGGAGTCCCGGCCCGAAGGGCTCACCGCAGTCCGCTAGGACCCGTCCGCCCGTCCGTTACCCGGCAGGTAATGGAGGCGGGGGCTCCCTGCCCAGGTCACAGACCCCACCCTCGGCACTCACCGGCTGTGGGGAGCCGGATAGGGAGCCACGGCGCGCTTACAGCGGGCTTCTGTCTGTCCCTGTGGCTGTCGCACCGCCACTCGCCTTGAAGATGCCCCGCGGTCGTGCCACCACGGGCGATCAGAGCACTCGGAGGCGGGTCTGCGTGCCCAACCGCGTCACAAGGAGTCACCCCCGCTTCGTCGGTGGACCGTGGACCATCTGTGGACGGGGCCCGTCGAACGGGCCATGCGTGAGGCCGCTCGGCCGTCACGCGAGAGAGCCTCGTGGCGGTTCACGTGGCTCTCTCGCGAAGCGGCAGACGGGTGTGACCAGTTGTGATGCGGCCGACATTTCCTTGCTCGACCCGGAGCCCCCGCCCTCCCCGTAGTCGGGCCGGCTCGCGATCACTCAGCGGGAAGCAGGATCACGTCAGGGTGTAAGCGGCTCAATGCACAAGAGTTTGCGCGGCCATTCAGAGGATCGCTCGCGTGCGGAGTCGCGGCTCGCTCCCGGCGACCCCAAGCGCTCCTTCGGTCGCCAGAACCCCAAGGGCCGGAGACCTCCTGGGCACAAGTTGCTCCCGCCTCGCGTCATCGCCCTGCGCGGATACACCCGATGCCCCTCGTACTGCACGAGAGGGCGCCACGGGAGTGATGCGGCGGTCAGGAATAGACGGTCGTCCAGTCGCCGCTCTGCGAGGCGGGCACCCACGCGTTCGTCTCCCCGAAATATCCAGCGAAAGAGCAGGAGCTGTTCTTGTAGAAGGTGACGGTGACCTCCCCCTTCCACCACCAGCCCCCGATCCAGGTGTCCTTGCCCGGGGTGCCGAAGCATCCCGATGCCACATCGCCGTTCTGGTTGTATCCCTGGATGCGGATGGAGTAGGCGACGCTGCTGCTGTCGTGGAAGTGGATCTGCTGGCCGTTCGATGCAGCAAACGACTGGCCGGCGGACCCGAGTACTCCAGCGAAGGCAAGGGCGGCTGCCCCGGCGGTGGTGGCGACCTTACTGCGCAAGCTCACATTTCCCCCATGAGATGGATCTTGGGCGCACCCTCGCCGGGCAGCGAGGAGGCGCGGAGACACAACTGTTACAGACCGTCACTATCGATGGTGTACCGGTCAGCAGACGGGACAGTGCCCCCGTGGCTGCGCTCACGCTGAGGCGGGGTCTCCAGCGGTGAATCTAGGCCCGAGCAGCGCGCGGTGGTGTGCGTGACGTGCAGGGTTTCTGTGCTCTGCGTGCCGTGGGGACCAGGGAGAGCGCACGGTGTTCGGTAGGGGTGATCCCGTAGGCTTCGCGGAATGCCCGGCTGAACGCGGTGGCGGTGGAAAAGCCCCAGCGAGCCGCGATCGCTTGAACGGGCTGACCGCCCAGTTCCCCGCGTGCGAGGTCGGCGTGGGCGCGCTCCAGCCGGCTTTGGCGGATACGTGCCGCGATGGTCAGCTGCTGGTCGCCGAAGAGGGCGTAGAGACCCCGCAGGGACATGTTGTGCCGATCAGCGATCACTTGAGGAGTCAGACCCGGGTCGCCGAGGTTGTTCTCGATGAAGCGGTAGATCCGCTGCAGTGTCTCCTGCGCACGGGCCTCGGCAGGCGCCTCATCCGGGTCACCGAGCTGCTGCGCGAGAAACGCGGTGGCCAAGTCGAGGGCGACGGACCCCATCCCACGCAGCTCTTCCGGGCCACAGCGCGGGCCGTGTGTCAGCAGCGTCTTCAGGAAGCCGGCGAGGATTGCCCCTGACCCCACGTCTGCAGCCATGCCCTGTGCGAGGAGGCGGTCCACCCGGTCCGGGCGCAGCGCCAGGTCCGGACGGGGAATCTGCATAACCACCGTCTCAACCCGCCCGCCTGTACATTCCCCCTCACTCGGTCGTGAGGTGTCCGTGAGCACGAGTCCCCCCGCGACCACCGATTCGTTGCCCCGCTGAGAGATCCTGAAAGCACCTTGTGTGACGAGCGCCAGCTGCAGGTGCTCGGGATCGCCACGCCGGACATGAGCCAAGGTGCGGCGCGAGAGCACCGGTGAGCAAGCCAAAGCAGACAACCGCACCACGCCCAGATCCAGATCCGTGACGCTCGCCCGGAAGTCGGCCGCATGCTGGGTGCTGAGCATGACAGGCATCACATCGCTGGACACTGTCTCGCAAAACCAATCGAACCTGTCCTCACACGCCACGTCAGCATCCAACGCAACCAGCAATCCCATGCGATCCCCCACGCCTTTGACGTGGCAGCGAACCAGCCCCTCACCGGTTGTCGCACAGCCGTGCTTCACCCCCACCGCCACGTGATCAATTATCAGACACATGCATTCGGACACACGCTCGGCCCGTTATGGCGTTCGCCGACGAGCCGGCCGGGCGCAGCGGCGCCCGGCCGGCCGACACGTCACGCGAAGCTCGGAGGCCCTGGCCGTCGCTAAGGACTCGGCCCTGGGCAGTGTCTTCAAATGATCTTGGATGGTGGATCATGGAGTCGTGATAGGTCGCCCTGAACTGTCCGATGCCGAGTGGGAGTTCGTCCGGCCACTACGGGATGTGGGTGACGCTTCACACCCGATTCCGCCGGTGGGCGGAGGACGGCACGTTCGAGCGGATGCTCCGGGCCGCCCAGGCCAAGGCGGACGCGGCGGGCGACATCGTCGGCTGACGACCATGGACCATCCGCGTTTACGTCGGGAGGCGGGGCCGTATGCCCCGCCTCCCGACGCTGTCGTCTTACCCGCCAGGTAATCGACCCCGGCAGCGGGCAGCAGCAAGGATCGGCCCCGTGCACGGAACACGGAACACGACGAAGGGGCCGGAATGAGCACCACGACCACCACCGACCGCACCCGCGCCACCGTCCAGGACTTCCTGGGGCGGGTCGGGGAGGGCGGGCCCGACCGTATCGCCGCACTGTTCGCGGAGAAGGTCGACTGGGAGATCGCCGAGAACCCGACCGTGCCCTGGATCCGGCCCCGCACGACGCGCGCCGACGTCGCGGACCACTTCCGTGCCCTGGCCGAGGGGCAGACGCCCGACCCGGACGCCACGAGGGTCGACGTGATCGTCGTGGACGGTACGGAAGCGATGCTGAGCGGGCAGCTCGCCGGCACGGTACGGGCCACCGGGAAGTCCTTTCGGTCGCCCTTCGCCATGCGGCTGACCGTCGAGGACGGTCTGATCACCCGTTACCGCGTGTACGAGGACAGCCTCGCGATCGCCGCCGCCTGCGCAGGCGACAGCGACAGCGACAGCGACAGCGACTGAGTCCACCGCTGAGTCAACGGGCTGAGTGAATGACCGAGTCAGCCGGCCGGAGCCAGCACCACCACGTCCTCGGCGGAGAAGACGGCCCCCACGGCCGCCCCTTCCTCCGGCGCGTCCCGCAGGGAGCACTCCGCCTCCAGCGGCGGCCCGTCGTCCGGCCGAAGCTGGAGGGCGACGTGGCTGCCCCGGAAGGTGCGCGCCTCGACCGTGCAGCGCAGGCCGCCCTCGGGGTCCGTGAGCCGTACCCCGGCCGGTCGTACCAGTACCGTCCGCGCGCCCTGCGGTGAACCGTCCGGCACCGGGACCTTGCCCCACGGGGTGTCCGCGGCCGTGCCGCTCACCGTCGCCGCCACCACGTTGCCGAAGCCGAGGAAGCGGGCCACGAACTCGGAGACGGGCCGCTGCCACACTTCCAGCGGTGTGCCCGCCTGGGCGATCCGGCCGTCCTGCATGACGACCACGCGGTCGGCGAGCGCGAAGGCCTCGCCCTGGTCGTGGGTGACGGCGAGCACCGTCGTACCCAACCGCCCGAACAGCCCGCGCAGTTCGACGACGAGCCGCTCCCGCAGCCCCCGGTCCAGCTGGCCGAGCGGCTCGTCCAGCATCAGCAGCCGCGGCTCCGGTGCAAGCGCCCGGGCCAGCGCCACCCGCTGCTGCTCGCCGCCGGACAGTGACGCCACGGCCCGCCGTTGCGCCCCCGGCAGCCCCACCAGCTCCAGCAACTCACCCACCCGAGACACCTGTTCGCCCCGCCCTGTGCCGCGCATACGCAGCCCGAAAGCGACATTGCCGCCCACGTCGCGCTGCGGGAAGAGCTGGTGGTCCTGGAACATCAGGCCCACGCCCCGCCGGTGCACCGGCACCCCGGCCTGGTCAGCGCCGGACAGCAGCACCCGCCCGGCGTCGGCATCCTGCAGGCCCGCGACGACCCGCAGCAGCGTGGACTTTCCGCTGCCGCTCGGCCCCAGCACACAGACGATCTCGTGCTCGGCGACCTCCAGGTCCACCGCGTCGAGCGCCGCCCGCGCCCCGAACCGTACGGTGATGTCATCCAGTCGCAGCAAGGCCATCAGAACTCCCCGGACGGTCGGTCGGTACGCAGGCGTTCGAGCAGCAGCAGAGCCGCCGCGCACACCAGCATCAGGATGGTGCTGAGCGCCATCGCCTGCCCGTAGTTGAGCTCGCCGGGCCGGCCGAGGAGGCTCGCCACGGCCACCGGCAGCGTCGGATTGTCGGGCCTGGCGATGAAGACGGTCGCCCCGAACTCGCCCAGGGACACCGCGAAGGCGAACCCCGCGGCAATGAGCAACGCCCGCCGCACCAGCGGCAGATCGACCTCGCGCCAGGCCCGCAGCGGAGACGCGCCGAGCACAGCGGCCGCCTCGCGCAGCCGGTCGTCCACCGCCCGCAGGACCGGCAGCATCGTGCGTACGACGAAGGGGACGCCGACCAGAGCCTGGGCGAGCGGCACCAGAATCCAGGAGGCCCGCAGGTCCAGCGGCGGCTCGTCGAGGGTGATCAGGAAGCCGAAGCCGACGGTCACGGCGGAGACGCCGAGCGGCAGCATGAGCAGCGCGTCGAAGCCGCGCACCAGCCGGCCTGCCCTGCGGGTCAGCGCGGCCGCCGCGAGCCCGCCGATGAGCAGCGCGATGGCGGTGGCGGCGAGCGCGTACTGCAGGGAGTTCCACACGGCCTCGATCGGCGGCACCAGGAACGCGCCCCCGCTCGGGTCCATGGTGAACAGCACCCGGTAGTAGCCGAAACCGTAGCCGGCCGCCCCGTCGAAGGAGCGCTCCACGAGCACCCAGAGCGGCGCCAGAATCAGCAGCCCGATGGTGACGAGGACCCCGCCGAGCAGCGCCCACTGCCCTGCGCCGCGCGGCCGCCGCGCGGTCTGCGCCGGGTCCACCAGCTTCAGCGCCGTCTCCCGACGCCGTACGGTCCAGGCGTGTACGGCGAGGATGCCGCCCACCGCGGCGAACTGCACCAGCGTCAGCACGGCCGCCGTCGGCAGGTCGAGCAGCTGGGCGGTCTGCCGGTAGATCTCCACTTCGAGGGTGGCGAAGGTCGGTCCGCCGAGGATCTGTACGACACCGAAGGAGGTGAAGGTGAAGAGGAAGACCATGAGGGCGGCCGCGGCCACGGCGGGCCCGAGCGCCGGCAGAGTCACGCGCCGCCACGCCGCGAACCGTCCGGCACCGAGCACCCGGGCGGCCTCCTCCTGGCGCGGATCGAGTTGCGACCACAGACCGCCCACGGTCCGTACGACCACGGCGTAGTTGAAGAAGACATGCGCGAGCAGGATCGACCACACCGTCGTGTCCAGCCGCAGACCCCACATTTCGTCGAGGAGCCCGCCGCGCCCCAGCAGCGCCAGGAACGCCGTCCCGACGACAACGGTCGGCAGCACGAACGGAACAGTGACCACGGCCCGCAGCAGCTGCTTGCCGGGAAAGTCGAGGCGGGCGAAGACGTACGCGCCGGGCAGGGCGATCAGCAGGGTGAGCGCGGTGGAGGCGAGCGCCTGCCAGGTGGTGAACCACAGGACGCGCAGAATGTCGGAGCGGCCGAGGACCTCGCCGATCCGGCCGAACTGCCATACCCCGTCGATCTGGAGACCCCGGCCGACGATCGCGGCCACGGGGTAGGCGAAGAAGACCGCGAAGAACACGACGGGCCCGGCCATCAGTCCGAGCCGCGCCGCATTCCCGCGCAGCGACTTCCTTACTTCAGTACGAGCGAGGACCACGACTGGACCCACTGCTCACGGTTCTCGGCGATCTCCTCGGGGGACACGGTCTCCGGCTTGTCGACCACGACGCCGTGCTTGGTGAACACCTCGGGCAGCTTGGCGTCCTTGACCACCGGGTTGACGAACATCTTCAGCGGCATGTCCTCCTGGAACTTCTTGGAGACCAGGAAGTCCAGCAGGGCCTTGCCGCCCGCCTCGTTCTTCGCGCCCTTGAGCAGACCCGCGAACTCGGTCTGACGGAAGCAGGTGCCGGTCGCGACACCGGTCGGTGCCTCGGCCGGCTGCGGCTCGGCGAAGAGCACCTCGACCGGCGGGCTGGAGGCGTAGGAGACGACCAGCGGGCGGTCGGCCTTGGCCTTCTTGCCGCCCGCGGAGCCGGAGAACTCCTCGTTGTAAGCCTGGTCCCAGCCGTCCACGACCTTGACGCCGTTGTCCTTCAGCTTCTTCCAGTAGTCCTGCCAGCCGTCGTCGCCGTACTTGCCGACGGAGCCGAGCAGGAATCCGAGGCCGGGCGAGGAGGTCGCGGCATTCTCGACGACCAGCAGGTCCTTGTAGGCGGGGTCGGCCAGATCGTCGAAGGTCTGCGGCGGAGCGAGCTTCTTGTCGGCGAAGTACTTCTTGTCGTAGTTGACGCAGATGTCGCCGGTGTCGACGGGCGTGACGCGGTGCTGGTCCTTGTCGAGCTGGACCTCGTCGGTGACCTGGGCCAGGCCCTTGGCCTCGTACGGCGTGAACAGGCCGTTGTCGAGCGCACGCGAGAGCAGGGTGTTGTCGACGCCGAAGAAGACATCGCCCTGGGGGGAGCCCTTGGTGAGGATCTCCTTGTTGAGGGCCGCGCCTGCGTCCCCGCTCTTGAGCACCTTGACCGTGTAGCCGGTCTCCTTGGTGAACTCCTTCAGCACGGAGGCCGAGGCGGCGAACGATTCATGGCTGACCAGCGTCACGGTCTTGGACGTGGCACCGCCGTCCGCGGAGTCCTTTGCCTCCCCGCCACAGGCGGCGAGCGTGGAGACACCCAGCGCAGCGGCCAGCGCGGTGACCGTGATCTTCTTGGTGGTGCTCATCGGATTCCTCCTGGAGATGACCAGGAAGAGACGCGGCCCTGCCCGGTCCTGAGCAGGATCCGGGCAGGGCGCAACAGCTTGTGAGTAATGACCGAACTTCCTACCCAGAATGACCTGGGCAAGGTTCAGAGGGTCTGCGACCTGACGGTGTCGCACTCTCAGCGCTGTGGCGCTCCCCTGTCGGAATATGCAGATGTTTCCCGTCAGGTTACACGGAACCTAACGCTCCGAAGCGGCCAGCTGTCCGCACGCTCCGTCGATCTCCTGGCCACGGGTATCGCGAACCGTCACGGGCACCCCGTGCGCCGCGATGGCATCCACGAACGCCTTCTCGTCCTCGGGACGGGAGGCGGTCCACTTCGATCCCGGCGTCGGGTTCAGCGGGATGAGATTGACATGGACCCGCTTGCCCTTGAGCAGCCGGCCCAGCAGATCACCCCGCCACGCCTGGTCGTTGATGTCGCGGATCAGGGCGTACTCGATGGAGATCCGGCGGCCGGACTTCTCCGCGTACTCCCACGCGGCGTCCAGCACCTCGCGGACCTTCCACCGGGTGTTCACCGGAACCAGGGTGTCGCGCAGCTCGTCGTCCGGCGCGTGCAGCGAGACGGCCAGCCGGCACTTGAAGCCCTCGTCGGCGAAGCGCAGCATCGCGGGCACCAGACCGACGGTGGAGACGGTGATCCCGCGCTGCGAGAGCCCGAGCCCGTCCGGCTCGGGGTCGGTCAGCCGCCGGATGGAGCCGACGACCCGCTTGTAGTTGGCGAGCGGCTCCCCCATCCCCATGAAGACGATGTTCGACAGCCGCGCCGGACCGCCGGGCACCTCGCCGTCGCGCAGGGCGCGCATGCCGTCGACGATCTGGTGCACGATCTCCGCGGTCGACAGATTGCGGTCGAGACCGGCCTGGCCCGTCGCGCAGAAGGGGCAGTTCATCCCGCAGCCGGCCTGCGACGAGATGCACATCGTCACCCGGTCCGGGTAGCGCATCAGCACGGACTCGACGAGCGTGCCGTCGTGCAGCCGCCAGAGCGTCTTGCGGGTCGTGTCGTCGTCGCACGAGATGTGCCGTACGACGGACATCAGATCGGGGAGCAGCTCGGAGGCGAGCTTCTCGCGCGCAGCCGCAGGGATGTCGGTCCACTGGGCCGGGTCGTGGGCGTATCGCGCGAAGTAGTGCTGCGAGAGCTGCTTGGCGCGGAACGGCTTCTCGCCGATCGCGGCGACGGCGTCCTTGCGCTCGGCGGGCGTGAGGTCGGCAAGGTGCCGCGGTGGCTTCTTG
This sequence comes from Streptomyces sp. NBC_01142, assembly GCF_026341125.1. Lineage (NCBI taxonomy): Bacteria > Bacillati > Actinomycetota > Actinomycetes > Kitasatosporales > Streptomycetaceae > Streptomyces > Streptomyces sp. NBC_01142. Next base: position 1,522,026 of record NZ_JAPEOR010000001.1, on the reverse strand, counting down.
GCTCCGCGGGGCGCGACGAAAGTGAGTTCTCCGGGCTTGGGCATGGTGCCTCGAGTGTCGCAGATGGAGTGTCGTGACCTGCAATCGCCGAGACCCGGGGCAGGCGTTGCCGGTCGTTGCCGGTGGCTGTTGGGCATCCTCGGACGACCCAGCCTCAGAGCAATTCCGGCTGGCCACAGCGACAGCGGGAGGGAAAGCAGGGCTGTACCGCCACACCCTCAGGAGCCGACGCACGTGACAGAGCCCTCCCCCGCCCCAGGACGGGCTCTGTCGTGCAGCGGCCCCACCAGGACCTAGACTCGAACACGTGTCCGAACAAGTGCCTCGCCTGGAGCGCCTGCGCAGCGTCCGCCAGTGGCTGGCCTGGCAGCTGCGCCGCACGGACGAGACCATCGCCGAGCTGGAGAAGCAGGAAGCGGCGGCCGCACGCGCAGCCCGCACGCTGCCCCCACGCGTGCCGGAGTGGAGGCTTTCCATGCAGCGAGCAGGCGGGCGGCCGACCCCCGACGCCGTCCACACCAGCGACTGCGGGATGGCCGGCAATGCCACCCGGCCGCTGACCCGTGAGCAGGCACTTCGCGCGATCACAGAGGACGGCATTACGGCGTGCCCCTACTGCCGACCGGACACTGACCTTGGAGTGCTGTGAACCGGGACCCGTCGCAGCACGAAGTCACGCGCACTGCACCGTTGTCGTGCACCGCGCGGTCGGCCCGGCCGGCCGTCCTTCCGAGATGAGTCTGCCCCGCCGCCCCACCAGGGCATACCGCGTCGGAGGCGCGGGATCCGGACGGCCGGGCGGCGGCCGCCCGCCCGTTCCCCGGGTCCCTCGTCACGTCGGCGTCACGCCGCGGTCATGGGCCTCGCGCAATAGTGGCGGGACCAGGGCTGTAAGGTCAGCCCGCCCATCCGAGGGTGGACCTATGAACCGCAGACGTTGCCTCGCTCTCCTGACACCACCGCTCGCCGTGTCGTTCGCACTCGCCTCGGCCGCCGGTGCACAAGGGATGAGCCAAAGGGCTCCCGAGAGCGCCACCGTCCTCCCGACACCGGGTTGCGCGGTGGTGCGGAGCACCGACGCCCCGGGCCCAGCCGCCTTCTCGCTCATGGGCGAGGGATTCCCGGAGGGAGCGAAGGTGTCGTTCCTGGGACCGTCGCACGCCGGAACAAACCTCACCGTGGACGCCGACGGCGCTTTCGTCGTGCCCGGCGCAAAGGACGCCCAGTACCACATCGTGGTGGACGACGGTGAGGACACCGTCAAGTGCGCCAAGGCGAAGGGCCCGCAGGCACAGAAGGACGAGGAGCGCGCGGCGGGCTTCACCGCCGGCCACAAGGCGGTCAAGGCGAACTGCCAGGCCACGCAGCCGCAGGGAATCGCACCCCGCACCAAGAGCTACGACGACGGCTGGAAAGAGGGAGCCGCCGCGGCAGCCGCCAAGTTCTGCTGAGGAAGCAGCGAAGCCTCCCGTCCGCCCGTCGCGATGCCGGGCGGACGCGGACGTCGACGTGGACGAGGTTGCGCGGTCAACCGGCGGGCGGGAGCTGGTTGCCGCTGCGCGCCAGTACCCGGCCGGGGCGCGGTCGGCCCGCTCGAAAGTCAGGGCGCGACGGCCCAGGCAGGAGACCTGGCGCTGCCCGAGGCGGATGGGTTTCCAGGCTCGGGCATGGTGCTGCCAGTGCCGCAGAGATACGAAGAGGGGTTCGCCGCCCTGTGGACAACGAACCCCTCACGTACGAATGGCCGGGTCAGCCGCTTCCCACGAAGATCACCAGAAGCAGCCACACCACCGGCGCGGTCGGCAGCAGCGAATCCAGCCGGTCCATGATGCCGCCGTGCCCCGGGAGCAGCGTGCCCATGTCCTTGATGCCGAGGTCCCGCTTGATCATCGACTCGCCCAGGTCGCCGAGCGTCGCAGTGGCCGCGACGGCGAAGCCGAGCACCAGGCCCTGCCACCACGTGCCGTCGTCGATGAGGAACTCCATGAACAGCGCGCCCGCAGCCATCGCGAACGCCACCGCGCCGACCAGTCCCTCGCGGGTCTTTCCGGGGCTGATGCGCGGCGCGAGCTTGTGCTTGCCGAAGCGCCAGCCGACGGCGTACGCACCCGTGTCGCTGACCACAGTAAGTACGAGGAAGACGAGCACCCGCTGCGGCCCGTCGTCCGCCGCGAGCATCATCGCGACGAACGTCGCCAGGAAGGGGACGTAGAACGCCGCGAAGACGCCCGCCGTAACGTCCCTCAGATAGCCCTCGGGCGGCTCGGTCATCCGCCAGACCAGCACCGCGAGCGCCGTGAGCGCCATGGCAACCCAGGCACCCTCCGCGCCGCGCACGTACCCGGCCACCACCATCGCCGCGCCGCCGACCGCGAGAGGCACCAGCGGCGCCTTGATCTGCTTGCGCTCCTCGAGCCGGGAGGTGAGCTCCCAGAGCCCGACCACGACCGCGACCGCAATCACGCCCACGAACACGGCCTTGACGATGAAGAGCGACGCGACGATCACCGCGCCGAGTCCCACGCCGACCCCTATGGCCGCGCGCAGGTCACGGCCGGCCCGCTTCTTCTGCGGCTCGGGCGCTGCCGACGGCGGCGGGGTGTGCATGGGCTCCTGCGGCGTCTCGTCGCGGAACAGGGGACCACTCGGCCGAGCGGACCCCCGGTCGCGGTCGTTGCGGTCCTCGCCGTCGTTACGGTCTTCGGCGTCTCTACCTGCGTCGGGAAAGTCCGGCACGATGGGCATGGGCCGAGTCTGCTGTGCCTCATGCCCATCGTATGCGGGACCCGCCGGGACAGGCCCCTGGTCGGGCGGCCCCCAGTAACCGGCTCTCGGCGGGGCCCCCCAGGAAGAGTCGTTCATCAGACCTCGAGCAGCTCGGCTTCCTTGTGCTTGAGCAGCTCGTCCACCTGCGAGACGTACTTCGCGGTGGTGTCGTCGAGCTCCTTCTCGGCGCGGCGGCCCTCGTCCTCGCCGACCTCGCCATCCTTGACCAGCTTGTCGATGGTCTCCTTCGCCTTGCGGCGGACGGAGCGGATCGAGATCTTGGAGTCCTCGGCCTTGGTCTTGGCGACCTTGATGTACTCCTTGCGGCGGTCCTGCGTGAGCTCCGGGAACACCACTCGGATGATGTTGCCGTCGTTGCTCGGGTTGACGCCGAGGTCGGAGTCCCGGATCGCCTGCTCGATGTTGCGCAGAGCGGTCTTGTCGAACGGGGTCACCACGGCCATCCGCGCCTCGGGAACCGAGAAGGACGCCAGCTGGTTGATCGGGGTCAGCGCACCGTAGTAGTCGGCCACGATCTTGTTGAACATCGCCGGGTGCGCACGTCCGGTGCGGATCGCGGCGAAGTCATCCTTGGCGACCAGGACGGCCTTCTCCATCTTCTCCTCGGCCTCGAGGAGGGTCTCTTCGATCACCACTTGCTCCTGCGTGTCTTGAGTTGGCCCGGCATGCAACAGGGCCGGCGGAACCTGTGTCGCGTATTCCCTGCACGGTGTCCGACCGGCAGGCCTTTGTCCATCCTCGAGGGACGTCCCGAGTCAGGCCCGGGTGCCCTGGTCGCTCACGAGCGTGCCGATCTTCTCACCCTTGACGGCCCGAGCGATATTGCCTTCGGCGAGCAGTTCGAAGACGAGGATCGGAAGGGCGTTGTCGCGGCAGAGAGTGATGGCGGTGGCGTCGGCGACCTTGAGATTGCGGGAGAGCACCTCGCCGTACTCCAGCGCGTCGAACTTCACCGCGTCGGGGTTGGTCTTGGGGTCGGAATCGTAGACCCCGTCGACGCCGTTCTTGCCCATCAGCAGGGCTTCGGCATCGATCTCCAGCGCGCGCTGTGCGGCGGTGGTGTCGGTGGAGAAGTAGGGCATGCCCATACCGGCGCCGAAGATGACGACGCGGCCCTTCTCCAGATGACGCACGGCGCGCAGGGGGATGTACGGCTCCGCGACCTGGCCCATGGTGATGGCGGTCTGAACGCGGGAGTCGATGCCTTCCTTCTCCAGGAAGTCCTGGAGGGCGAGGCAGTTCATGACCGTACCGAGCATGCCCATGTAGTCGGAGCGGGCCCGGTCCATGCCGCGCTGCTGGAGCTCGGCTCCGCGGAAGAAGTTGCCGCCGCCGATGACGACCGCGATCTCCGCGCCGTCACGGACGACCGCGGCGATCTCGCGTGCCATGGCGTGTACGACGTCGGGGTCGACGCCGAGCCCGCCACCGCCGGCGAACGCCTCACCGGACAGCTTCAGCATGAAGCGTCCGGCCTTCTTGCCGTCGTGGTCGCTCTTGTCTTCGGCAGCCTTGGTGGCGTCCGCGCCCTTGTTCATGGAGATCTCCTCGTGCACATACGAAGAAGGCCATTGCCGGTGGGTATGTATGTCCCTGTCGGCAATGGCCTCCTCGTCAGATCTGCGGTCGTCCGGCGCGAGTGCGACCGGCGACTGCGTAAGGAACCCTAGCGGGCTCCCGTGTCGATCGCTTAACGGGTCAGATGCCGACCTTGATGCGCGCGAAGCGCTTCAGCGTGACACCGGCCTCGTCCAGGACCTTCTGGACGGACTTCTTGTTGTCGAGCGCGTACGGCTGGCCCAGGAGCGTGGCCTCCTTGAAGAAGCCGTTGACGCGACCCTCGACGATCTTCGGGAGGGCGGCCTCGGGCTTGCCCTCGGCGCGCGTGGTCTCCTCGGCGACGCGGCGCTCGGCCTCGACGACCTCGGCCGGGACGTCCTCACGGGAGAGGTACTTCGGCGCGAAGGCGGCGATGTGCTGCGCGATGCCCTTGGCGACCGCAGCGGCCTCATCGGTCGCCTTGTCGAGCTCGACGAGGACGCCGATCTGCGGCGGGAGGTCAGGCATGGTGCGGTGCATGTACGCGGCAACGTACCCACCCGTGAACTGCGCGAAGCGGTCCAGGACGATCTTCTCGCCGAGGTTGGCGTTGGCCTCGTCGACGTACGCCTGGACGGTCTTGCCGGGCTCGATCTCGGAGGCGAGCAGCGCCTCGATGTCGGCCGGGGAGGTCGCGGCGGCGTGGGCGGCGAGCGCGCCCGCGACGGCCTGGAACTTGTCGCCCTTGGCCACGAAGTCCGTCTCGCACTTCAGCTCGACGATGACACCGGAGGTGTTGTCGTCGGAGATGAGAGAGACGACGGCGCCGTTCTCGGCGGAGCGGCCCTCGCGCTTGGCGACGCCCTTCTGGCCCTTGATGCGCAGAGCCTCGACGGCCTTGTCGACGTTGCCCTCGGCCTCGTCCAGCGCCTTCTTGCAGTCCATCATGCCGGCGCCGGTGAGCTCGCGGAGCTTCTTGACGTCAGCGGCGGTGTAGTTCGCCATGTCCTTGAATCTCTCTCGAAAGTCGAAAGTCGAAGATCTACGGGTGAGCGGCGGGGGCCGGTGCTTGTGGCACCGTCCCCCGCCGTCAACTACCGAACCTGTGAGGTCAGGCCTGCTCGGTGTCCGCGGCCGGAGCCTCGGCGGCGGGGGCCTCGGCCTCAGCGGCGGGCGCCTCGGCGGCAGGGGCCTCAGCAGCGGCCTCGGCCGGCTTCTCGGCCTCGGCGGCGGCCGGAGCCTCGGCAGCCTCGTCGGAGTCAGCCTTCTTCTCGCCCTCGAGGAGGTCGCGCTCCCACTCGGCGAGCGGCTCGCCGGCGGCCTTCTCGCCCGGCTTGGAGTCACCGGTGGCGACGCCGGAACGGGCGATGAGGCCCTCGGCGACGGCGTCGGCGATCACGCGGGTGAGCAGGGTGACGGAGCGGATCGCGTCGTCGTTGCCCGGGATCTTGTAGTCGACCTCGTCGGGGTCGCAGTTGGTGTCGAGGATCGCGACGACCGGGATGTGGAGCTTGCGCGCCTCACCGACGGCGATGTGCTCCTTCTTGGTGTCGACGATCCAGACGGCGCTGGGCACCTTCTGCATCTCGCGGATACCACCGAGGGTCTTCTCCAGCTTGGCCTTCTCGCGCGAGAGGACCAGGAGCTCCTTCTTGGTGAGGCCGGAGGCGGCCACATCCTCGAAGTCGATCTGCTCAAGCTCCTTCAGACGCTGAAGGCGCTTGTAGACGGTGGAGAAGTTGGTGAGCATGCCGCCCAGCCAACGCTGGTTGACGTACGGCATACCAACGCGCGTCGCCTGCTCGGCGATGGCCTCCTGGGCCTGCTTCTTGGTGCCGACGAACATGATGGAGCCGCCGTGGGCAACGGTCTCCTTGACGAACTCGTAGGCGCGGTCGATGTACGACAGCGACTGGAGCAGGTCGATGATGTAGATGCCGTTGCGCTCCGTGAAGATGAAACGCTTCATCTTCGGGTTCCAACGACGGGTCTGGTGACCGAAGTGGACGCCGCTTTCCAGCAGCTCCCGCATCGTGACGACGGCCATGGCCGTATCTCCTTGGATTCTCGGTTATGTCCTGACGCCCCGACGCGCCGTGCCACAAGGGACCGAGGAGCGCGGCCACCGACCGCTGAGGGTGTGGTGGCGGGGCGTGCGAAGTCGACCCGGTGACCCGGATCGCCAGAAGAAGTGTACGGGACCCGGGCGGTGCCGGGTGACGGCGCTGTCCACAACCGGCCGGTTGTCCACAGATCCGGACCATGATCAGCGCGAGACGGGCTTCCCGCGGGACGGTCTGTGCATGTACCTCAGCCTGTTCGTCCCCGTACTCGCCCTTGCCCTGCTCACCCTCGGCGCGGGCCCGGCCCCGGCCGCCGGCCATGACCGGAGCTGGCCGCTGGGGCCGCCGCGCCCTGTGGTCGTACGGGGCTGGGAGCCACCGGCTTCGGCGTACGGCCCGGGCCACCGCGGGGTGGATCTGGCCGCACCGCCCGGCACCCCGGTACGGGCCGCGGCTGCCGGCCGGGTCTCCTTCGCCGGCCAGGTCGCCGGCCGGGGGGTGCTCTCGCTCAGCCTCACCGGTACGGGTGACCCACCGCTGCGTACGACATACGAACCGGTGCGCCCGCTGCTCCCCGAGGGTGCGGAGGTGAGCGCCGGCGACGTGGTGGCCACGGTCGCACCGGGGCCGTCCCACTGTGATGCGGGCTGTCTCCACTGGGGTCTGCGGCGTGGCACGGAGTATCTGGACCCGCTGTCCCTGCTGCCGCCCTGGCTGCTGCGCCGTGCCCCGTCCAGGCTGCTCCCGGTCTTCGGTGTCCCGTCCCTCGATGCGCCACTCGCACCGTCGGCCGCGCCCGTTGCCGCACCCGCACCCGCAGCCGCAGCCGCAGCCGCGCCGGGTCGCGCGGGGACGGCCGAAGCCATGCACGCGGTACTGCTCCTGGTCACCGCCGCCGTGGCCCACCCCAGGCTCGGACGGGGGCGGCGCCCGTGCGGGGTCAGCCCCGCACACCCCGCAGCGCCATCGACACGGCAGCGTCGGCGATGGCCCCCGGATCCTCGGCCACGCCGAGCTCGATACGGCGGACCGCGGCGTCCACGACTCCCTGCAGGAGCATCGCCGCCAGCCTGGGCTGGTCGTGGCCCAGCTCGGCGAGCGCCTCGACGATCATGGCGATCAGCCCGCCGTGCGCTGCGCGGATCTTCTCCCGCGCCCCGGCGTCCAGCTCACTCGCCGAGATCGCGACAACCGCCCGGTGGCGCCGGTCCCCGACCAGGTCCAGCTGCCGGCGTACATACGCCTCGACCTTGCCCTCGGCCGTGTCCGCCTGCTCCATCACGGCTTCGACCTCCGCCGCCCAGAGGGGGAAGTCGACCGCGCAGAGCTCCTCCACGACCGCGGCACGCGAGCGGAAGTACTCATAGACGGAGGACCGCGCCAGGCCTGTGCGCTCGGCGAGCGCCGGGAAGGTCAGCGCCTCCGTACCGCCTTCGGAAAGCAGGGAGCGCGCAGCGTCCAGCAGGGCGCCGCGCTGCATCGTCCGGTGCTCGGCCACGGAGGCCGCTCGAATCCTGGGCACATCACCACTGTACGGATGCGGCAGGCACGATTCACCGTCAACGTCCGACGTCGGCCAGCTTGGCCCGCAGTTGCAGCACCGACTTCGTATGGATCTGGCTGACCCTGCTCTCCGTGACGCCGAGTACGTTGCCGATTTCGGCCAGGGTGAGGCCCTCGTAGTAGTAAAGGGTGACCACGGTCTTCTCGCGCTCCGGCAGGGTGTTGATGGCACGGGCGAGCAGCCGCCGCAGCTCCCGGTCCTCGGCCACTTCGACGGGGTTGTCGGCGGCAGTGTCCTCGAGGGTGTCCATCAGGCTGAGCCGGTCGCCGCCTTCGCCGCCGGCATGCAGCAGCTCCTCCAGCGCCACGACGTTCGCCAGCGACAACTGGCTGAAAACCGCATGCAGTTCCTCGAGCGCGACGCCCATCTCGGCGGCGACCTCGCTCTCCGACGGAGTGCGCCTCAACTGTGCCTCGAGCGTGGCATAGGCCCGCTCCACGGCTCTGGCCTTCTGCCGCACGGAGCGTGGAATCCAGTCCAGCGCACGCAGTTCGTCGATCATCGCGCCGCGGATCCGGGTGATCGCGTACGTCTCGAACTTGATGGACCGCTCGATGTCGAACTTCTCAATGGCGTCGATGAGTCCGAAGACTCCGGAGGAGACGAAGTCCGCCTGCTCGACGTTGGACGGCAGGCCCACGCTGACCCGGCCCGCGACGTACTTCACCAGGGGCGAGTAGTGCAGGATCAGCTGTTCCCGCAGCCGCTCGTCACCCGTCGCCTTGTACGACCGCCACAGCTCGTCGAGCGACGTGGGAGCTGGGGGCCGCACGGTGCCACGGGCAGTGGGTGACACTGCCGCGCGGTCAGACCCGGAGGTGTGCTGGGGCATGCGTTGCCTTGAGCCGTTCTGCTGTGATGTGGGGGACGAGCGTCTGGGCCGGAATCCTGGTGAGCGTAGCGTGACTGCAGAGTTGCGGTGAGCAAGGGCGGGGGAACGAACCTGTGCGGGTACCGCCCGTCGGCCACACCTTCGAACGCGGGCCGACGCCGTGCGCGCCGACCCTTCGGGTGTCACCGACAGCACCAACAGCACTGACGACACCGACGGGATTACAAAGGTCATCGATGTCACCTTTTCACCCGAATGCTCCAGGTCAAGCACCGCCTCGCCGCGCGTTCGAGCCGCGGATCGCACCGCGCGTCAACTGCCAGTGATCGCCATGACGTTCGACGAACCCCAGTGAGTGGAGTTCGTACAGTCTGCCGAGCGTCTCGTCCACGGTCGCCCCGGCGTCCCGGGCGACGTGCTCTGCGCCGACCGCTCCTCCGGCCGGCAGGGCTTCAAGGACGCGTGCGCTGAAGGGATCCAGCAGGTCTCTGGGGAGAACCGGGCCCCGGCGGTCCGGGGCGAGATCGCCAATGTCGCCGACCAGCTCGGCCACTTCGGAGGCATCGGTGACCAGTACACCCTCACCGCGCAGCAGTTCATGCACCCCGGCCGATAGTCCGCTGGTGGCAGGTCCGGGAACGCCCATCGTGTGGCGGCCCAGCCGCTGTGCACTGCGCGCCGTGACGAGCGAACCGCTCCGGTACTCGGCCTCGACGACAACGGTGCCCCGCGTGAGGGCTGCGATCACGCGGTTGCGGAGGATGAATCTGCGGGGCGTGGGGTGATCGCCCGGCGGCAACTCACTGATGACCAACCCCTGTTCCGCAATGCGGCCGATCAACTCTGCGTGGCCGCGTGGATAGGCGACATCGACGCCGCAGGCAAGCACGGCGACGGTGGCCCCGCCCGCGGCCAGTGCGCCGCGGTGCGCAGAGCCGTCGATCCCGAAAGTTCTTCCGCCAGTGTGGGATGCGGGGTGTCTTCTCTCTCTTTCCTTGGGCTAGCGATGTGATCAGGGAAGACAGTGTCATAGCGGTAGGCAAGGGATGCAACAGATGTGTTGCCCTTGTTCGCTGACTCTCAGTGATCCTCGTTTGTCCTCGAAAACGACAGCGGGCCCGTGGCCAGGAGGTTCCTGGGACGGGCCCGCAGCGGGGTTGCGGGGGCTCAGGGGCGGCCGAGGGCTCGGACGGTCCATCCGGCTTCGCGCCAGGTGTCGGCGTTGAGGGTGCCGCGGCCGTCGATGACCTTCGCGGTCGCGGCCCGGGCGGCGAGGCGGTGCGGGTCGACGTGGGCGAATTGCGGCCACTCGGTCAGGTGAAGCAACAGGTCAGTGTCCTGGACGGCGGCAATCGGGTCGTCGATGTAGTCGAGTTCGGGATGGGTCTTGCGGGCGTTGTCCAGGGCCTGGGGGTCGGTGACGGTGACGACGGCACCGAGCTGGTGGAGTTTCTGGGCGACGGCGAGGGCGGGCGAGTCGCGGATGTCGTCGGTGTTCGGTTTGAAGGCGGCGCCCCAGATCGTGATGCGCTTGCCCGCGAGGTTGCCGTCGAGCTGCTGGCGGGCGAGGTCGACCATGCGCTCGCGGCGCCGGTTGTTGATGGCGTCGACCTCGCGGAGGATCGTCAGGGCCTGGTCGGCGCCGAGCTCGCCGGCGCGGGCCATGAAGCCGCGGATGTCCTTGGGGAGGCAGCCGCCGCCGAATCCGAGGCCGGGCCGCATGCCGCGTCGGCCGATGCGTGCGTCGTGGCCGAGGATGTCGGCGAGCGTGGTGACGTCGGCGCCGGAGGCTTCGCAGACCTCGGCGATCGCGTTGATGAAGGAGATCTTCGTGGCGAGGAAGGCGTTCGCGGACGCCTTGGCGAGTTCGGCGGTCGCCCAGTCGGTGACGATCGTCGGCGTCCCCGCTTCGATGATCTTCTCGAAGCACTGCCGCAGGACGGCTTCGGCCCAGGAGTGCTCGGTCTCGAAGCCGAGAACGAGCCGGTCCGGGCGGAGGGTGTCCTCGATGGCGAACGACTCGCGCAGGAACTCGGGGTTCCAAGCGACCTCGACCGCATCGCTGGCGGGTGCGAACTCGTGCAGCAGGTCGCGGACGCGGGGTGCGGTGCCGACGGGGACGGTCGACTTCACCGCGATGACGGCGGGGCCCTTGAGACGGGGTGCGAGCTGGCGGACGGCGGAGAACAGGTGGGAGAGGTCGTAGGCGTTCTCGCCCGGCAGCTGCGGGGTGCCGACCCCGATGAAGTGCAGGTCGGCGAAGGCGGCGGCCTCCGCGTAGGAGGCGGTGAACTTCAGCCGGCCGCTGGCGGTGTGGCGGGCCAGCATCTCGTCGAGGTCGCGCTCGTGGAAGGGGGCCTTGCCGGTGTTGAGGACGGCGACTTTGTCCATGTCGGAGTCCATGCCGAGGACCTCGTGGCCGAGTTCGGCCATGCAGGCGGCGTGGGTGGCGCCGAGGTAGCCGCAGCCGACGACGGTGAGTTTCATGACGGGGTTCCTTTGTGAGGTGGGGGCCGCCGGCGGCCCCCACCTCTGCCCCGCCCGGAAGGGCGGGGTGCTCAGGTGGGCCGGGTGGCCAGGTAACGGTTGATCCCGGTGCGGATGAACGGCGGGATCGTGCGGAATTCGAGGTCTTCGGGGGCGAGGAACTGGAGCTTGACGCCCTCCGCGAGGGGCAGGGCACTCTCGTCGCCGTCCCAGGAGGCGGCGAAGAAGGTGATCAGCTGCCCGGACCCGCGCTCGTCGCGAATCTCGAACAGTTCGATCAGGTCGTCGACGCTCAGGCCGGCTTCCTCATCGAGCTCACGGACGATCGCGGTGCGGGGGTTCTCGCCGGGGTCGCAGCCGCCTCCCAGGACGCTCCAGTGATCCGGCCAGGCGATGTGCGGCAGGTCGTCACGCAGGTGGAGGAGGAGTTCGCCGCGGCGGTTGGTGATGATCGCGACCGCTCCGCGGGCGGTGGCCGGGCTTTCGGCGGTGGTGTCCTGGTGCATCCGGACACCGTAGTGACGTGAGGGGCTTTCATGCGGCAGCCCTCACCGTCTGGTCGCAAAACCAGGCGGCCGCCATGAGGGCCTGCATGCGGGTGCGGTCGAATCGCCCGCCCGGTTTCAGCCCGCCCTCCAGCAGCGGCCGCATCGCGGCCGGCGCCTCGGCGAGAGCGGTGTTGATCTGGGCGTCCGCCCAGGCGGCGAGCTGGCCGTTCAGCCAGGCGGGGACGGGGCTGGCGAAACCGAGCTTGTCCCGGCTGCCCCAGACCTCCCGCGGCAGTCCCAGGGCCTTCGCGGCATCGCGGAGGATCCGCTTGCCCTCTGCGGGGTGACAGATTTTGTGCTCGGAGGGCAGCCGGTAGGACAGTTCGACCAACTCCCTCGCGAGGAACGGCGACCGGCGTTCGAGGGCATAGGCGGAGGCGAGCTTGTCGCTGGTCATCACCAGCGGCCGCCAGGCCGTCGCCAGATCGGCGAGGGTGAGGGCGCGGGCCAGGTCCCCGTCGGCCTTCTCCATCGCGGTGGCGACCAGGTCGCGGATGCGGCCGTCGGGGTCGGGGCCGCGCAGAACGAGCCGGGTGACCGCCTCCGCCGGATCCAGTTCTTCCCCTGCGGCGTGCATGAGCTTCGCGGCCAGCGGCTTGTAGGCGTCCATCCCCGCGGCCAGGACGGCATCCGGGCCGAACAGGACCAGGGCGTGACGGACGTAGCCCATCAAGAACTCGTCCGGCCCCAGCCCGCCGACGGCGACCTTCAGCCCGAGGTCGGCGATCTTCCGGTAGGCCATGTACTCGGAGAACGTTGACGCGTTGCCCATCGGGTAGTCCAGCGCGGACATCATGTGCGGCAGGACGTTGGTGAAGTCGATGTGGTCCGGCTCGACGACGATCAGCTCGGCGCCGATGTCGGCCGCGATCCTCGTGGCGATCGCGGATTCGTCGAGCCGGTCCTGGCCGGGGTAGCGGACGGTGATGCAGACCGGCGGCCTCATCAGGTAGGCCAGCACCGAGGAGTCGAGGCCGCCGGAGAGCAAGAGGGCGAAGTCGCAGGCCGGGGCCCGCAGCGGGACCTGTTCGGCCAGGACGACGGAGAACTTCGCCAGGGCTTGGGCATAGGTGCCGGTGAACGGCTGCCGGTCCTGAAGGCGCCAGTAGACGTGCTGGTCCAGGGAGCCGGTGGCGACGTCGAAGGACAGCAGGGTGGCGGGGGCCAGCAGCTGGATGCCCTGGAAGGGGGTGTCGACGCCGACCGGCGTCTCGATCGCCAGGACCTCGGGCCGCAGGACGAGCGGGGCGGTGCCGTAGCCGGTCAGGGTGGTGACCTCGGAGGCGAACGCGAGCCGGCCGCCGTCCAGGCGCCAGTAGAGCGGCTTCTCGCCGAGCCGGTCGCGGGCCAGGAACAGCTTGCCGACGCGCGGGTCGTAGACGGCGAGGGCGAACATGCCGTCCAGTCCGTCCAGGCAGGACGGCCCGAGCTTGGCCCATGCTCGCAGGACGAGGTGGGCGTCGGTGTCCCGTGCGCCGAGCGCAATGCCCCAGGCTTTCGCCTGCTGGCGGTAGTTGTAGATCTCTCCGTTGAAGGCCAGCAGCACCCCGGACTCGCGTTCCAGGTAGGGGCCGGGCATTGCCTGAGGGTCGACGATCAGCAGCGTGTTCATGGCCAGCACCGCCCGCCCGTCCGTGCTGGCGGCGTGCATGGTGCCGTCCGGGCCGCGGTGGGCCTGTGAGGCGCCCATGGCGCCGACCGTGTGCTCGTGCCGGATGGCGTCGCCTCCGGCCAGTCCTGCGATTCCGCACATATCTGGTTCACCCCCGAGAAGTGGTGGTGCCTTGGCGGCGGCCACCGCCGGAAGGAATCTGTTCCGGTTCCGGCGGTGGCCTGGACCTTCATCACAGCCGACCGGGGAGGCCGGGGGGAGGGCTCGCAGGGGGGCCCACAACTCGCAAAGGCGGTTCGCGGCCGGCCGGGGAGGAATATCGTCAGTGACCCATCACGCGGAACATGTACGACTCTTCGTCCTCAGTTGAGTACGGGCTCTTCGTGCCCCACCAAGTACAGACATACGTACTCAACTGTTTGTTCGAGTCGTGCGTGTCCGGTCACCGGCAGAGGGAGAGTCGTGGCATCGACCACCCGCCGGACCCGTCCGCCCAACGCGGACCTGGCCCGGCTCATCGAAGCCAGCGGCGCGAGCCACAAGTCCCTGGCTCTGCGCGTCAACCAGCTCGCCCATGCCTCCGGGATAGAGACCGACTATTCGCATACTTCCGTGGCGAACTGGTGCAGGCGTGGGATGACGCCGAAATGGCCGGTCCCCAAGCTGTTGTCGCAGGCCATCGCCGAGAGGCTCGGCCGGCCCGTCACCACGGGCGAGATCGGTATGGGCGAGGCGGAGACAATCGACGCGGATGTGGGGTTGGATTTCCCGCGAGACCCCGCCGACGCCGTCCGCGTCGCCACTTCGTTCTGGAGTTCCGTGAACCGCCGCGACTTCCTGGCCGGAACCGGCTTCGCCGCCTCCGCCTTCACCACCCCCGTCACCCGATGGCTCGTCACCCCCGCCGACGAGACCGCCGACCACGAAGGCGGAGGGCAGGTCGGCCGGGCCGACCTCCACGAACTGCGCGAGGCCGCCGACGACGCAAGGCGGTGGGACTCCAAATACGGCGGCGGGAACTGGAAGGCCAACTCCGTCACCGACTGCCTCGACCACCGTGCGGGCCCGCTGCTGCAGGGCAGTTTCTCGGACGAGATCGGCCGTGAGCTCTTCTCGGTGACCGCCGAGTTGTCGCGATTGGCCGGGTGGACGGCCTTCGATGTCGGTCAGCACGATGCCGCCCAGCGGCACTTCATCCAGGCCCTCCGCCTCGCCCGCGCCGGCGGCGACGTGCAGCTGGGCTGCTATGTCCTGACCACGATGGCCATGCAGACCCTCATGCGAGGCTTCGCCTCCGAGGCCGTCGACATGGCCCAGGGCGCCTTCAACCGGGCCAAGGGCCAGGCCGTCCCGAGGGTGCTGGCGTTCACCAAGCTCATCGAGGCACGTGCTCACGCCCGCGAGAACGACCCCCGGGCCGCATCCCGGGCCCTGAAAGCCTCCGAGGACCTCCTCGGGCAGGCGAAGGACGACAGCGGTGACGAACCCGCGTGGATCGACTTCTATCACCACGCCCGCCTCTCCGCGGACGCCGCCGAGGTCTTCCGCGACCTCAAGAACCCCAAGGCCGCCCTCGGCTGGAACAAGCAGGCCACCGCCATGCCGGCCGGGGTGTTCACCCGCTCTGTCGGCATGCGGCTCGCCATTGTCGGGACCGCTCACCTCCAGGCCCGCGACCTCGACCACGGCCTCGAACTCGGCAACCGCAGCGTCGACATCCTCGCCCGCGTCCAGTCGAGCCGGGCCAAGGACTACGTCGCCGAGTTCAACGCGGCCCTCGCCCCCTGGCGGCGCGAGCCGGCCGTCCGCGAGTTCGTCCAGCGGACCCGCAAGGAACTCGGCGTCGCCGCCTGAGCCGCCTTCCCTGCGGACGCTGACATGCCCCGGAGCCATCCTGGCCCGGGGCAACATGCGTCCGCGGTCACGTCAGGAACCGGCGCGAGCCGTCAGGGCAGACGGCGGCTCCGCGGAAGCGTCCTGACCTTGGCAGCGTCGGCGTCCCGGCCCGAGAGAGCGGCGTTTTCCAGAGCGAGCTGGTTCAGGGCCGTCGCGTAGATCTCCAGACGGGCCTCCAGGTGGCGGCAGTGCTTGCGGAGATCGGCGTTCTGCTTCTTCAGCTCGGCGTACTCGTCGGCCTGCTGGACGGCGGCTGTCCGTTTGGCTTCGGCGCGTGCGACCTCGGCCTGGAACTGGTCCTTGAGGTCGGTGTGCTGGTGGGTGAGGTGCCAGCGTTTGACGTCGGCCTCGACCGCGAGCTGGGTCACGTTCAGGCGCCCGTTGGATCGGTGCGGGGTGCCGGCGAGGAGGCGGTTGATGGCGGCGATGATCCCGCGGCGGACGGGGTCGCTCTCGCCGTCGAGTGGGAGGACGGTCATTCCTGGGCTCCGCGCTGATGATGTTCGATGATTGCGCGGAGCCGGTTGAGTTCATGCTGCTCGCGCGCGTGACGGATGGCTGGGGCGAGGGGGTCGTCGACGATCTCGGCGAGTTCAGCGGCGCGTTCTTTGTTGATCTCGATGTCCCGGTCGGTGCGGGCGAGGCACTGGCAGTTGGGGCGGCAGTCGTCGGTGTCGGGGGTGACCATGGGGTCGTCCGCTGAGCCTCTGAGCTGGCAGGCTGCGACGGCGGGGTTGAGGACGCAGGTCATTCCCTCACCATGGTGGATCTGCAGGAGCGGGTCGCCGAGCAGGTCGCGCGCTTGCCGTTCGCTGGTCAGGACGCGGCCGGCGAACTCGCGGCTGGCGGCCTGGACGCGGTAGCGGTAGGCGTCGGCGGCGGGTCCGCTGACGTGCTCACCTGCGAGAAGGCGTCGTTCATCCTCGGCGATGCCTTCCATGCGGAAGAGCCAGTCCTCGAATGCGTACTCGTCCAGGAAGCCGGCCTCGTAGGAACCCGCGTAACCCTGCAGCATTTGGGTGTGGGCGTGTCCATATTGAATGGATGCGGCGATCAAGCCGCGGGGCTTGCGCCGGATGAACCAAGCCAAAGTCCGCCGGAAGCGACTGGCTGCGATCGGTCCAGCGGCGTCGGTCGGGATGTGATCCTTGCGGCCCAGTTGCTGGCAGCGCTCGTTGACCCAGGCCATGAACGTGGCCATATCTTCGGCGATGATGCGGTCCGAGCGGGCTTCACCGCGGCGTTTCGGTTCCTTGCCGGGCGTCTGCTTGATCGGGATGAGCCGGTTCGGGAAGAGCAGGTGACTCTCGTGCAGTCGCTCCAGGATCTCAACGGCCCGGGAGACGATCTCGATGACCACCCAGGGGTCCTCACGGACGGTGCCCTCCGGGATCTTGTTGCCGTCCTCGTCCTCGGCGCCCTTGAAGTAGAGCCCCTTGAGCAACCACAAGCCGGTGTCCTTGTCGAAGCTGACACAGCCCCGCCGCAGGTTGAGGACCTCGCCGACGCGCGCGCCCGAAAGGTAGGTGACGATGACGAAGCAGGCTGTGCTCAACAACCGCGCCAGCCGCGGGGCCTGGGTGAACGTGACCCGGGGATGCCAAGGCAGCCCGTCCAGCTCGGCGGTGACGGGGCAAACGAGGTTGATGTCGCCGCTGACGGGCAGACCCGATTCCATGATCATGCGGCCGGACGAGGTGAGCTGAAGCGAGCCCGAGCAGTTGAGCAGAGACGCAATGTGACGCCAGGCAAGATCCACAGTGCCGTCGTCACGGCGGGTGCCGGGCAGGCTCTCGCCCCGGCTGCGGAGCCCGTCGAGGTAGGCCACGACATCGGCCTGCAGTTCGCCGGGCTTCCGCAGACGCCGTTTGCCCCGCATGCGCTCCGGGCGCCGGGCCAACAGGATCTGGTACTCGTCCCAGGCGGCCAGGATGTCGTCGCTGAAGTCCTCCAGGAAGCGAATAGACCACCGCAGCAGCGGCTGCATCGTGTGCTCGCTGATCCGTTTCGTGCGGTTCTCCCGGTCGCCGCGGGTTCGCTCGAGCAGGTCCTTGGTGTCTTCGCCGTCCCAGGGAGGCGCCTCGGGAAGCCGCAGGTAGAACGGCAGAATGCTGCGGTGAATCCACAGCCGTCGAACTTCGGTGATGCGGCGATAGCGCTTGGTAGTGGCGACGCCGTCCGCGTCGAGCGCATCCAGATACTCCCAGAGCATCTCGTGGGTGACCTGGCAGAACTCGGTGATCCCCTGAGCCACGAACCACTTCATGACGGGCTGCAGGGAGCCGTAGAAGAGGATCTCGATCGTGTGGAGCGCGGTCCGGCCCGTCGCCGAGCGCCGCATGGTGCGGGACTTCGGGTGGTTGATCAACTGCCAGACGTAGAACTTCGTGGCCAGCCGCAACGGCTCAGGGATGGTCTCGAAGTTCAGGGACTGCGACCGGGCATGGGCCTCGAAGATCCCGGGGTTGAGGTCCCAGCGCATGTCCGCGAAGCGCGACAACCGCGCCGGATCGACGTCACTGGCCACCTCGCGGTTCATCAGCACGAGCGTGTCCGGGCCCGGCCAGATGGTGCCTTCCGGAAGTCCTTCGGGAAGGCCGTCCGGCTCGCCGAGCATGATCGGGGCGGGGGATGTCATCGGATGTCGAGCTCCCTGTTCAGCAGGCGGTCCGCGAGTTTGCGCTCGTCCGGCCCGACGGACCTGCGGGCATCTTCGACGGCCGTGTCGTCCGCCTGGTCCAGCAGATCGGCCAGCTGTGCGTGCGGGCCGGCGAACCGCTCGGCCCACTGCAGCGAGCCCATCTGCTCGCGCCGCTCGGCGAGCCGGTCATGCACGACGACCTGCAGCGGAAGGTGCCGGGGCAAGGCCCTGGCGCATTCGCAGTCCAGGCAGAGCAGGAGCGAGGCCCGGCAGGGCTCCCCCGGGTTGTAGGAGCCGTTGTTGTTGTCGGTGCAGGCCCCCAGCACCGTGTCCAACTCCCCCGCGATCATCTTCTTCAGCACCATCGGCTCCAGCCCCATCTCGGCGGCAACCTCGTCGGCGTTCTCCTGCGCGTGGGCCACCTGCTCGGCACTCATCGTGATGATCTTGGACCGGGCCCGTGCCTTGGCGACCTCGGTGTTCAGGGCCTTGGCCACGACCTCGCGGTATTCGTTGATGTTGCCGCGGTTGCGGACCAGGTAGCGGGTCGCTGTCCGCCGTGTGTGGGCGACGGGCTTCTGGTGGAGCTCGATGTAGGTCATCCGCAGCGTCTCCAGCCGCAGCGGCCGCAGCGGCAGCGGCTGCCCCTCCTCGTCCACCTCGTCCGCGGGCAGCTGCCAGTCCCTGCCGAGCTTGCTGATCAGAGCTCCGTCCGTCCGGATCGGGCGCCATCCCCGGCCCTTGGCCGTGCCCGGACCGCCGCCGCTGACCATGTAGGCGACCAGGAGGCGGTTGCCGCCGGCGAAGTGCCGGGCCCGTGCGGTCAGTTCGTGGACCAGGACGTAGAGACCGAAGGGCGTGTGCAGGATGTCCCGGGTAGAGATCTGATCAGGTTGTTCAGGGATGCTGATCCAGTCCGGGACCTCGGTCAGGGCAAGGTCCATGTAGGCCCGGCTCTGGCGACGCGGCTTGCGCAGGCCGACGATCGCCGTGCCGGGCCCGACGCCACCATCCGCCCGATGGTGGGCGGCCGTCATCTTCAAGATCGGCTCTGGATTCTGGCCCGTCATCACGCCGAACAGCACTGCGGCGGCGGCGATTTCCTCCGGGGTCAGATAGAGCCATCCCACGATGTCCTTGACCCTTCCGCGCTTCATCACCCAGGGCTCGGGCGCGTAGGCAACCACCGCTCCGGACTTGCGCATCCGGCGGGGAACGTCGCCGACGCGATCCACGTGGTCGAGGATCTGCAGTCGCCGCCGCAGGTGGAGATCGGTGCTGACGTCGAGGTCCCCCGCGCGGAACTGCTCCAGCAACTCGCGGTTGCCGCGGATGCGTTTCTCCGCCGAGCGCAGGGCCGTCCGTGCGGCCTGCGCGATCCGCTTCAGCTCGTCCCGGCTGTAGCTGTGGGCCGGCTCGCCTTCGGGCCGGGCCGGTAGTGCCCCGGCGAGCCGGCCCGCCAGAGCGTCGCTGATTCCCGCCACTCGAAGCAGCAGCAGCCGCAGATCCGCCAGCTCGTTCGAGGCGGTCTTGATGCCCTCGGCCTTGCGCTGGTCGTAGTACCCCTCGAAGTGCTCGGGGGTGACCTCGGCCGCACTCTGCGGGACCGCTTTCAGGCCCGTGAGGTAGCGGTCGAACCCCATCAGAGCGTGGTAGGACTTCCTGGACGAGTGGGGGGATGTCAGCCCCGCTCCGGGTGCGGTGCGACCGACCAGAGCCGCGATCAGCGGCTCCCGCAGGGCTTCGGGCATGGCCAGCGCCGACACGTCGTAGTCGACCCGGTCCTCGCCATCCTGGCTGTAGCACCGCACGACCCGGCGGCCGTCCTCGGCCGTCATCAGCCCAAACCGGGTCCTGGGCCCGCTCGGCAGGGCGGCCCGCCGGCCCCGGCTCACCGAGACCCCACCAGCGGATCGGTGCGGACCCACGGATGCTCGGCGAACACATCCGCCATGAACGACGCGACCGGGAAGCCGTCGGCGTGCGCCAGCAGCACTTCCACCTCCAGGGTCCGGAAGGGCTCGAGGTAGACACTCTTGGTCGTCTCGACGCTGCGATGCCCGAGCATCGTCTGGACCAAGTGCCAGGTGTTGCCGACCTCCTCGCGGAAGTCGCGCTGTTCGTCCTCGGTCAGGTGCCCAAGCTGTGCGTACTTGATCAACTTGCCGACCGAAAACCACCTCAGCGAGAACGAATGCCGCAGCATGTGGGCGGTGCAGCTGAAGTTCTCCAGCCCGAGCGACTCGATCCGCGCGTTCGCGACGTCGAAGGTGTGCTCCCAGCCGCCGCCGTCGCGCGGCAGGCCGTCCTCGTTCAACCACAGCGCCACCGGCTCCAGCCCCTGCGCAGTCTCGCGAAACAAAAGCATCCGGGTCTGCGGCCCGACGTCGTTCCACTCCTCCCGCTGAGAACCGCCGTCGGCCGAGGACATCGTCACCGAATGCCTGCCGTGAACGGCCCGCACGATGCGCCGGTTGGCGATCCGCTCGTAACGGCCCGCCGCCTGGGCCCGCCGGACTGCGGCCGCCCTGGCGCCTTCGACGTAGCCGAGCACCCCGCGCAGAGAGGACCTCGGCATCCAGTACTTGTGCCCGTACCCACCCTTCGCGCAGGCTTCGGCGAGCTCGCAGGTGAAGAAGCCCCGCCGCCGGTCGTAGGCGGGCAGCTCGGGCAGCACCACGCTGGCCCACTCCGAGACGCGCAGACCATTGCCGTAGAGGCCGTCGCAAAACGCCCGGTCCCGTTGCTCGTTGCGGCCCTTCCACCACGGATCCGGCCGACCATGGAGATCGAAGCCCCGGATGCCCAGGTCCACCCATCGGGTGTAGCCCCCAGGATCGAGCCACTTGACGTCCGCGTGCCGGACGATGCTCGGCGCGTCCATGTCCGCGAACGGATCGGCGACCCCAAAACGCGCGGCCACCTTGTAGAACTTCTTCATCCCGGCGAGATCCCGGGCGAACGTCCCGGTCTCCACCGTGTCCTCGTTCGCAGGATCCGTGACCCGCCAGAACAGGAACTCAGACGCCACCTCATCGTCGGCGTCCCACCAGTTCACACCGATCGTGAGCAGGTAATTCAGCCACACCATCAGCGAGTACGAGTAGTCCCGCTGCGTGCGCCAGGCCATCTTCCGCCACTTCGGCGACCCCAGGCAGTAGTTCACCCGCAGATCGGGCCGACCGTCGGGACCAATCACGAAGCGCTGCCCGTCGTGTACAGCCAGGTTCCCCGTACGAGCGGCATGGCCTGACCGCACTTCCCCCAGTAGCTCGGCGACGGCATCCTCCGTACGGCTCGGCGCGTGCCGATGAAGCTGCCAACAACGGCCACTCTGCTCCAACTCCGCCATATGAGTGACCTTATCGAGTGTCAGCAACAACTGTCACTGGATACAGAACTGCCGCCGCGCCGGACACCACGACCCAGCCACGCTCCGCGAGTCCCGAGGCGAGGCCGGCCGCCACATGTGCTCCGTACGGCGTGCAGGCTCTTGCCCCTACGACGGCGACGGAGCGCAGCGCCCATTTCCGCAGGTCGGCCTGGCCTCGCGTCCAGAGACCGATGGGTCTGGCGTCACCGAGGTCGTCGAGCTGGGTGGGCCACTCCCTGTCGCCGGGGCAGATGAAACGGCCCCCGGCCGCGGCGACCGCCGCCAGATCCCGCTCCGGCTCGGCCCTCGCCGCCCGTATCCGATAGCCCGCGAGTCGTCGCGCCGTCACCCCGGTGAAGGCGGGCACCTCGCCCTCCGGGGAGGTGAGCCGTGCCATGAGCTCCTTGGCCCCGCACTCGCGCAGCCACTGCCCGCCGTGTTCGTCCCCCGGCTCGATCACCCGCGTCAGCCCGGCCCGCGCCACTCGCTCCTCGTTCCCCGCTCCCACTCCTGTCCTCCCGGCTCCGGCTCCGGCTCCGGCTGCTGCTCCTGTCCTCCCGTCTCCGGCCCCGGGCATCATGGGCCTCCCCCGACACCCGCCATGGCCGCGCCCCGCGAGATTCCCGTACGCAGCTCCAGGGCGAGGTCAACGTCGTACGCCTGTGGCCGGTCCCGCCCGGCGAGGTCCGCGATCGTCCACGCCACCCTCAGCACCCGGTCCAGACCACGGGCGGTGAGCAGCCCCCGCTCCATGTCCCGCTCGGCCGCACCCATCGCACCGGTCGCCAGCGGCCAGCGCGTACGCAATTCGTGGCCCGGCACCTCGCTGTTGACGGTCCATGGGGTGCTTTGCAGCCGTACCGCCGAACGCTCCCTGGCTTCCCTCACCCGTATGGCGACGACCGCCGACGTCTCGCCTCTCCCGCCCTGCCCGAGCAGGTCGCTCCGGCTGACCGGCTCGACCCCGACCCGCAGATCGACACGGTCGAGCAGTGGCCCGGACAGCCGCGCCTGGTACCGGCGGATCACCGACGGCGGGCACTCGCAGCCCGCGCCGTGCAGGGTGTGACGGCCGCAGGGACATGGGTTGGCAGCGAGGTTGTGGACGTGGTTGAGAACTGACCGTTGACCGCCTCCCAGCCTTGGGCCCCCACGGAAGCGGCGGCTTAGCACAGATCTTGTTGCTGCTGACTCAACGAAGCCTGGGCTTCCTATTGATGCTGGTGACGTTCGACGCTGTCTCTAGTGCTTCCTGGAGCCGTTCGTTCCGGAGGGCGAGGTGCTGGATCTGCGCCGCAGCGAGGGCAAGCTGAGCTGCCAGGTCACGGTTCCGTCGGCGGAGTTTCGCGTTGCGGGCGACGAGCCTGTCGTGCTCGGTCGGGCCGCTGCTCGGAGTGACAGGGACTGCCCGGTGGTCGGCGATCTCCCGGGCGACCTCGGGATAGCGGCGGCGGAAGGTGGTGTTGGTCAGGCCGAGGCGGCGAGCCAGCATGAGGACGCTGGGCCTGGTGTTGGTCTCGCGGCAGGTGTCCAGCACCTCCTGGAGGTGCTTGCGGACCAGGGCCTCGGGGAGGTCTGAGACTCTGCGGGTCATGCCGGGACGGCCTCCTGCCCGTTGTCTGTCAGGAACTCCACGACCTCGGCCCGCCGGTGCTGGAGTCGCTGCCGGAGGCGGGGGGCCAGGGTCGGCCGGGAGGCGAGCCGTTTGTCGATGCGGGCGATCTCTCTCTGCCAGGCGGCGACGTTCTCGGCGGTCAGTGCGACATTGCGGCAGGCCAGGGGCATGCAGCCACCGTGCGAAGGAAGTCCTTCGCTGTTGCCGCCCCGCGCCTTCTCGCAGAGGGCTTTGGCGGAGTCGTTGACGCAGGTGATGTATTCGCCGGGATAGACCGCCGGATCGTGCCGTTTCATGATCCGTTTCAGGCGGTGCTTGTCCAGGGCGACCTGGCCCTGGAACTGCGCGCGCTCGCCGAAGTCCTTCAGCCGGCGGGCAGCCTCCTCGGCCGAGGGCCCGGCGAGGTCGAGGTGCTGGTGGGCTTCGATCATCTCCATGTAGACCTCGCCGCGGGCGATCGCCTGCTCGCTCTCGACCTCGGCTCGGAAGCCGGAGTCGCTGGTGCCTGCATATCCCTCGAACATCTGGATGCTGTGGTGGCGGTATTGGATGGCGCCGGCGATGACGCCGCCGGGGCGCCGGGCGATGAACCAGGCCAGAGTGCGCCGGAAATGGCTGGTCCTGAGCCTGAGCGGCTGGCCGGGCCCGGCGGCGATGGTGTCGGTGCGTGCATGGTTGGTGCAGAGGCGGTTCACGAACGCGGCAAACTCATTGAGGTGCGTGTTGGTCGCGTTGTTGCCGAGGGCGTCGTTGGTGCCTTTGTGGGACCCGGAGCCGTGGAGGAGGCGACCGAACAGGTGCCTCTGGGCCGGTGGTTGGAGCTGTTCGAGGACCTTGACCGCGCGGGCGACGGCCGCGTTGACCGTCCAGGTCGCCGGGACTCCGGCGACGTCCTCCTCCCCCTTGAAGGCCAAGCTGTGGAGCTTCCAGCGGTAGGGCCGGCCGTCTTCGTCGCACTTGATCTCCAGGCAGCCCCGCCTGATGTGTTTGACCTCGGAGTCCCGCATGCCGCTGAGGAAGGCGATCACGATGTAGCAGGCGGCCTGCAGGTGGCGGGCGACCCGGGCCAGGCTGTCGGCCGTCGTGTGGTCGGTCGTGATCGACTCGATCCAGGGCTTCTCGTCCAGACGTCCTCGGACGTCCTCGACGAACGCGGCCTCGGTGACACCGACGACGGTCGCCGCGGCGTCGATCAGATGGCGGTGCCGGTCAGCGCTCGTGCGGTCGCAGCCGAGGATGCCAGCGAGGTGAAAGAGGCTCGGCTCTCCCTTGTAGCCGGGCAGCGGACGTCCGACGGCGACGTACTCGCCGAGCAGTTTCTCCAGCCTTGCTCCAACACTCGTGTGAGCCGAGTTCCGGGCAGGCCGATCCGCGCGGGCCTCATGCCACTGCCGGTCGGCCTCAAGGATGTCGGGCGCGAAGTCGTCGATGAACCGCAGGGCCCAGATCAACAGGGGACCAAGCACGTCCTCGGGGAGCCGGGCCGTGTCGTTCTCCCTGCTCTTGGTCGGCCGGGACTCGCCCCAGCCGTCGAGGTGGAGCGGGTCGAAGCGGAGTGCGTCCTCGCCGAGGTGGCGGCGCCAGCGCCAGAACAATCGCAGGGGTGCCCGGGAGCGTTCGCGTTGTGCCTGGCTGTTCGGGAACCGGGCCAGGAGGTACTTGCGGTAGTCATCGAGGTCTCTGGGCGAGAGTTCGGACAGTTCGTTCCGCTCCGGCGGCCATCGGCGGTCGAGCCACTTCAGGAACCTCTTGATCTCGGTGAACTTGCCGCGGATGGTCGAGATCCCGGGAGGGTCCTCGCCGTCCGGCGCCTCCAGAGACAGCAGTGCATAGAACAGCCGCTTCGCGGACGGGTGGAACCGCTGCGGCAGGGTGGGGAAGTTCAGGATCATGGAATGTTCGTGGGCCTTGAGGCGGGCGGGGGTCAGGACCCAGATGTCATGGCTGTAGCGGGAGGTGTCCTCCAGGCGGATTCCGGACCGCAGCTGACGGCCGTGCAGGACGTACGGATCCTTGAGTGTGACGGCCGTCGGGTGGGCAGCGAAGGTGGCAAGGCTCATGGCTGTTCCCAGGGGGCTTCGACCAGATCGAGAAGGGCATCGGGCAGCGGCTGCTGGCGTACTTTGTCGACTTCTGCCGGGGTGAACTTGGATAGAATGTCGTGGCGGACGGCGGCCCAGGCGGGCCCGTAGCGCTTCCACCAGGCGTCCTCGCTCATGCGCTCGCGCAAGGTGCCCAGGCCGTTCAGCAGGCCCAGGAGCTTCGGAAGATGGGTGCGGGTGACCAGACAGTTCCCGCAGTGGAAGCAGGCGAGGAACGAGTCGCCGCAGGGGGCTCCCGTCTCCGGGTGGTGCTCGTAGTCCTCGCAGGCGGTCCAGGCGGTGTCCAATGCGCCGTCGGCGAGGTCCCGGGCGGTCTGGGCGGGAAGCCCCGCGTCCTCGAGTTGCTCGGGTGACTCAGCGTCCGGGATCACGGTGGGTTCGCCGCGGCGGCCGACAGCCGTCGCGTGGGCGTCCCAGGCGGCCTGTTCGGCGTCCGCGAGGGCTTCTGTGATCACTTCCTCGGCCCACTCACGAGTGGTCTCATCCGGTTCGAGGTAGTTCGTGAACAGTGTCTGGGCCGTGTTGCTCTTCGCGGACGAGGGAAGGTGCCCGCCTAGCTGCTTGGTGCGGCGGGCCTCGACGCTGGTCTTGATCTTGTTGAAGGTCACCTTGAGTGGCGTCGGGCCGGTGCGGGCGGGCTCCTCGTCTGACTCGCCGTTCGGTTTCTCGGCGTGATTCTTCTTCGTCTTCGCGGCGGGCGGCGGGTCCGCGAGGACCGGTTTGGACCGGGTGGCCGCCCACTGGGACATCGCGATCTGGCCGCCGTCGTTGAGGGCGGTCTCGAAGGGAGCGAAGTGCTCGTTGCGGTTCTTGATCCCGTTGCGCCAGATGCAGAAGGCCAGGGACGATCCGCAGATCTCCCGGCTGCGGGCGGTCAGCTCCAGCAGGAGGAGATAGAGGCCGCCAGGCGTGTGCAGTTCACGTTCTTTCGGGCCGATCTCCCAGGTCACCGTCTCGAACCACTTCTTGGCCCCGCGTCGGCGTTTGACCACGACAAGCTCGACCGCGCGGTCCTCCAGGGTCCGGTGCTTCGCTGGTAGTTCCTTGAGGGTCTCCGCGTTGCGCTCGGTGGCCAGGGCCAACAGGGCCATCAGCGGGGCCATGTCCCGCCAGGTCAGGAACAGGTGCGAGGCGAGCTCGGCCCGCCGCTGGCGAAGATCGAGGCCGAACTCCAGCAGGGGGACCTCGCCGGTGGCCGCCAGGGTCTGGGCCAGTTCCCTTCGTTGCGGCTCGACCTGCCCCGCGTCTTCGGCGAGCTGGCGTACGAGTTGTTCGCCGGCACGGATGCGACGGACGATGCGGGACGTGTCCGCCCGTGCGGCCGCGGTCAGCCGGTCCAGCTCGCCGCTGGAGTAGCCG
Organism: Streptomyces sp. NBC_01142; assembly: GCF_026341125.1. Taxonomy (NCBI): domain Bacteria; kingdom Bacillati; phylum Actinomycetota; class Actinomycetes; order Kitasatosporales; family Streptomycetaceae; genus Streptomyces; species Streptomyces sp. NBC_01142. Next base: position 1,495,608 of record NZ_JAPEOR010000001.1, on the reverse strand, counting down.
CCGATCGCCACCGACCTGGGCCTGGGCAGGCGCCGGTTGAAGGCGTCCCAGGCTTCGGCGGGCAGCCGGCCTTCCAGATGGCTGTCCTCGAACTGCAGGCGCATCTCGAGCATGTCGCTGTATCTCGTGCGCGGTGACGCGTCGGCACGAGTGTGAAAGGCATCGACGTGAGCCCGGGTGAGTTCCTCGGGGACATCGGGACTCGGGAACGTCCTCTCCAGGAAGCGCGCCCAACTGCCCAGGGCCCGCCAGCTTCCTCTGGCGCCCGCCAGCGTGCGGATGCCGCCGCTGGGGCCGATCCGCAGAGCGAGGGCCTCAGCCAGCAGCGCGTGCCAGCCAGGCAGCGGCAGTTCGCCGACTTCATAGGTCGCGCGGCGGCCGTCGTCCCCGTGGAAGTCGACGACCAGGCTTCCGCCGACTCCCTTCCTGACCGGCGCGGGCGCCTCGTAGTCATTCGGCGGCAGGCTGGACGGGCGGCCCGGTCCGGTGCTGCCGCGGCCCCGGCGGGTCATGCCGGCCCTCCTTTCTCAGGCAGGTCGGGCGGCGGCTTCTCGTCCCCGATGGCCGTCACCGGCGTGTCGCGCGGGTCCTCCCAGGTGTCGGGGACCAGGGCCATGCGGGTTTCCATCTCCAGTTCCTGCAGGGCGTGCAGATAGATCAAGGTCGACAGCTGGGAGGCGTGTCCGAGTCTGCGGCGGACCCAGTCCATCGGGTCACCGAAGATCCGCTGGTAGTGCAGACGCTGGGCCGGGTTCATGTCACCGAGCGCGGCGATGTGTCCGCGCTGGAGCTGTTCGAGGGTGATGACCGCGAACGTGTGCCTCAGCAGATGGGCGTGTGCGAAGACGTCGAGGCCCTGTTCCTCGCACCGCCGGTTGGCGTCGGTGAACATGTCCTTCCAGGTCGACAAGGACAGCGGCATCCCGCCCTCGCCGAGCCAGAACATCGCTGGCTCCAGGCCCTGTTCGGTGTCGATCAACAGTCGCTGACGCTCGCGCGGATCGAGGAGCCGGACGTCGACCTTCTCGCCGCGGTTGATGCCGCTCGTGTACTGAGCCAGGTGCGGCCTCTCCGGATCGAAGATCACGATCGGCCGCCGGATCTTGTCGTAGCGGCCCGCGTCCCGGGCTTCCTCGACGACCCACCGCCGGTCCTCGGTCGCGTAGGCCGTCAGGTCCCGGCGGACCGATGCCGGCTCATAGACCCAGCGGGCCGAGTTCCGCTTCGCGATAGCCGCGGGCAGCCACGACTTGCTGTAACCAGCCGGGCCCGAGCCGGTCGGCACTTCCGTGATGAGGCGGCTGGCCTGCTCTTCGAGCCGCAGGCCGGTGCGGACCGTTGAGTCGGTGAAGGTGCCGTTGCGCGGGGCCCACCGGCCGCGGAAGTTGTCTCGGGGCAGGCCCTCACGGTCGTAGCCAAGGACGCCGACGTCCCGCCACCACCGGTAGGAGCGTGCAGGCAGCCACTCGAGGATCTCGCCGCCCTCGTCGTGGGCGTAGGTCGCCGGCACCGTCTCCTGCACATCGGCCGACTTCGAGCGCCGCCTCCGTCCCTTTTTCTCCTCGTGCTTCCCGTCGCGCCGTGGTCGCTGCGGGATCGGCACCTCCGGCACCCACAGCTTCCTCTTCGCGTAGACGTAGAACTGCTGCAAGTGGGAGACCTCTTGGCTCCACGTGTCGCCGTCGACGCGCGGTCCGCGAGGGTCACGACGACGCCAGTAGTGGTAGGCCGTGTGGTCGGCCTCGGTCGCGTCCCGCCAGTCCTTCCCACCCCGGCTCCGGTATAGGAAGTTCAGCTTCCGGCAGAGGGCCGACGCGTGGTTGAGCTGGCTGTTCAGCGGGCCCTCCATGAGGTTCACCTGATGGAAGTACGAGTTCAGATCCGTGTCGTAGACGAAGCACGGCGACAACAGGTACGGCGTCCCGTCGGGAATGCCCAGGTCATCGAGCCCCAGCTCCCACTCATCCTGGGAAATCCGCAGGTGCCAGGGCTGAGGCTCAGGCTGCGGCAGGTCCCGCGAGCTGTAGTGGACTGACCAGGCTTCTCGGATCAACACCTGCGGACCATATAGGTCCTGATCAATCGGGCGGCTACCGGAAGTGCGTGGTCACGCCCTGGTTGGTCGAGAGGTGGCGGCGTCGCCCTTGTCAGCGGTGCCGTCTTCCTAGTCGAGTGACCTGTCGATCGATCTCCACGGCTTGATGTCTGAGATCTGCCGACAGCGCAATGGCACGGGCTCTGGAAAGGGTATCCACTGCCGCCTGCGGTTCAGACCTTGAACTGTAGTAGCGAGCCAACGCTCGAGAGAGCCTGACGCCATATAGAGGGCTCAACCGACTTTCATCCTCGCCTGCTAGGCGCTCACCAAGCCTTCGCGCGTTCCCCTTGCTGTCACGGGACACGTAGAGGTCCAACAACCTCGACTCTATTCCAATCAGCTGCTGAGCCCTGTCGCCCGAAAGGCAACACGCTTCGTCAGCCTTCCTCTCCGCTTCAGAAATTGCAGATCTGGGCATTGCTGCCAGCGACTTCAACTGCTCCTCAAGGAACGATCTCCTCCAGTGTTCCGGCTCTATTACAGCGCATCCAGGAGCGTTTTGAGCCCGCTCCGCTACCGCCATGGCAGCATCTCTCAGGCCAACATTATTAAGAGTGACGGTTTCAGCCAGCAGCGCATTGAGTCGGAACCGTGCCACATAGTCTCTCGAAGCCCCTGTCAGCGTGCGACTGCCCCCCAGGGAGACGAGCGCACGCCTAGCGGACTGCAGGGCCAAGTCGTGGCGACCCAGCACGGAGGCGGCATCGTGCAAGAACATGAGCGCTTGAGTAAATTCGATAGGGAAAGTCGTAGCGTCTACTCTGTCAACGATTTGTCGCGCGTAGGTCCACACCTGAGAATACGCCCTCTTGGTATCACCCGGGTCTAGGCTCGACAGCGCAACGGAATGAAGTCGACCGATGACTCTAATAGCTTCTTCAATTTCATCACGACCGAGCGGGTTGGCTATGGCGCCTTCGATGGGGCGTCGCGCGGCGGCGAGCCTCATATGCTCAAGCAGAAGCTCACGTCTTTCACTGTCGGAGCAGAGAGTATCGGCAATCTGTCGCGCTCTACCCTTTGCAGGCGTCTTCAAGTATTTCAGAGCTTCGCTAATGTCGAGCAACGGCACATCTTCGACATCTTCCCAGTAAGCAGACACACGGCTACCTTCCAGGCCGGCATCAAAAGGCTTCAGAATGTAGGACACGTAGGGCGCCGAGAGGTTGAGCGCCCGGGCAAGCTCTTCTTGCGTTCCGTAGTCGGCTAGATATGCACGAACCAGGTCGACATACATCTGCCGGTGAAATATCCGAAGCCGGGGCCAGTCTGAGGCATGCACTGCAAACCTCCTTCTGACGCTGCAACAGATTAACTATTCTCCCCTGCACGCCGTTGAGACGCTACTGATCACCAGGCCGACAAGACCGGAAGGGGTCAGATGAACGGGAGCATCGGGATGGCAGTGGCGCTGGTATGCATCGCGCTTCTGATCGGCGTCATCGCCGCCCTCCTGGGCGGATGGCTCGCTCGCAAGTCAGGCAGGAACACCGCCGGCTGCATCGTCCAAGCGGCAAGCGCGTTCGCCATAGCCACCGGCGTGGTGCTCGGCGTCTTCACGTTCCTCGGTCTGAACCTGTGATCGCCCAGCCAACGGGAGATGGTCAGTGACCAAGCGTGCACAAGCGAAAACCATCAGGAATCTGGCGGGCAGCCGCACCACTCCCGCGCTCCGCGCCACCACCACATGCCCTGATTCGAGCGGCTGGCGCAAGGCATCCAGCGCCTTGCCCGAAAACTCGGGAGTCTCATCGAGAAACAGCACGCCCCTGTGTGCCAGCGACACTGCTCCCGGCCTCGGCAATCCGTTTCCTCCGCCGACGAGCGACTGCATCGTCGCCGAGTGGTGCGGCGCGCAGTAGGGCGGCGTACGCACCAGGGGCTCGCCCGGCGGCAGGATGCCCGCCACCGAGTGCACCGCGGTGACCTCCAGGGACTCCTGCCTGGTCAGCGGAGGCAGAACCCCGGGCAGCCGCTCCGCCAGCATGGTCTTGCCCGCGCCCGGCGGGCCGTGCAGCAGCAGATGGTGACCGCCCGCCGCCGCGACCTCCAACGCCATGCGTGCCGCGCGCTGCCCGGCGACATCGGCCAGATCGGGGCCGTCCGCCGGTTCCGGTGCCAATCCTGTGCCCACACCCGCACCCGGGACCATCAGCCCGGCCAGCATGGGGTCGGGGCGGCCCGGCGAGGCCGGCTCCTCGTGGGGCACCGGTTCGTTGGTCAGTACGGCGATGAGCTGCCGCAGGCTCCGTACGCCGAGCACCGACACCCCCGGCACCAGCGAGGCCTCCCCCACGGTCTGTTCGGGGACGACCACCTGCTCGTACCCCGCCTCGGCCGCGGCGAGAACCGCCGGCAGCACCCCGCGCACCGGCCGCACCCGGCCGTCGAGCCCCAGCTCCCCGATCAGCACCAGATCAGCGATGGCCCGCGGGTCGATGCGCTCCGCCGCGCCGAGCACACTGCACGCGACAGCCAGATCGAAACCGCTGCCACTCTTGGGTACGGAGGCCGGGCTGAGCCCCACCGTGAGCTTCTTCTGCGGCCACTCGGCGCCGGAGTTCACCACCGCCGCCCTGACCCGGTCCCGGCTCTCCACCAGGCTCTTGTCCGGCAGCCCGACCAGCGCGAACGCGGCCACACCCGGCTCCAGGTCCGCCTGGACCTCGACGACCACACCCTCGACGCCCACCAGCGCCACGGAGCACGCACGCGCGAAGCCCATCAGGCCACCCCCCGCGCATGCTCGAGGACCGGCGCGCCCCGTCTGGGCAGCACCACGCCCACGAGATCGATACGCACCCCGCCGGGCGGCGGCCCGCCGTGCCGCTCCAGCCAGCATTCGGCGAGCCGTCTCAGCCGCGCCGCCTTCGTCGGCGTCACGGCGGCCATCGGATGCTCGTACGGCCCGTGCACGCCCGCTCTGCGGGTCTTGACCTCGCAGACCACCACCGCGTCGCCGTCCCGGGCGACGATGTCGATCTCACCGGCCCGCCCGCAGCGCCAGTTCCGCGCCAGCACCGTCATACCGGCGCCGGCCAGCAGCCGTGCTGCCAGTTCCTCGCCGTACCGCCCCAGTGCACCCGTCGCGTTCATATCGGCACCACCTCCGGCACCGACTGTGACGCGTCAGATCCCCACTAGTGGATCTTGGTGGAAAACTCGGCTCTTGTGGATAACTCAGCTACTCGGAAGTTCGAGATCGCTCTTGTTGAGCTCCTCGATATTCACGTCCTTGAACGTGAGTACGCGCACCTGCTTGACGAACCTGGCCGGGCGGTACATGTCCCAGACCCAGGCGTCCGCCATTGAGACCTCGAAAAACACCTCTCCCTGCACCGAGTGCACTTGCATCTCGTAGTCATTGGTGAGGTAGAAGCGACGCTCGGTCTCGATCACATATTTGAACAGCCCGACGACATCTCGGTACTCCCGGTAGAGCTTCAGCTCCATCTCGGTCTCGTACTTCTCGAGGTCCTCGGCGCTCATGGCATGTTCCCCTTCAGCCGTGCGTCCCCCTATTGTGCGCCAGCCCCCTGAGCCCCTAGACGACCTCGGGGGCCAGAACCACCGGCACGCCCGGAGGACCCTCGTCGAGCAGCGTCCGCAGCAGCTCGGCGAGCCTGGTCGGATACACCGTCTCACGCGCCGCCGACAGTTCGGCGGAGGTCCACCACCTCAGCCCCGCGACACTGCGCTGCTCCAGCTCCGTCAGTCCGCGCGGGGCAGTCGCCGTCTGAGCGGTACGTGCCAGGAAGTACCACTCGTCCTGATCCCAGCGACGGCCGTCGAACGGAAAAGAACAGGTCCGGCGCCACAGCACGGGCCCCAGTTCCACCTCTGTGATCCCGGTCTCCTCCGCCAGCTCGCGCAGCGCGGCTTCCTCGCGGCTCTCGTCGCCCTCCACGCCGCCGCCCGGGGTGAACCACCAGCTGTCGGCCGGGTCCTCGGGCTCGTACCCGTGCATCAGCAGAATGCGGTCCTGCGGGTCGAGCAGGACGACCCGGGCGACCTTCCGCAGCTCGCCTGCAAAGCCCTCCAGGCCCTCAACACCCTCAAGTCCCTCAAAGCCCTGGGGCCCCTCAAAACCCCCAGGGCCCTCAAGTCCCTCGCCACGCTTCTCATCCGACACCGGCGACCGCCTTCCCGCTCCCACTGCCCCCGTTGCCACCACTGCCCGGCGCCCCGCGCCGCGGCCTCGACAGCCTCCGCTGGATCGGCCCGTACGCCGCGCCGCCCAAAATCAGCAGGACGCCCACCACCACCGCCCCGACGATCAGCTTCACCGGACCCGGCTGCGACACCCCGCCCGGCAGCGCTGCGAAGCCCTCGGGCCGGTCCACCAGACCGCCGTCCAGCGGCCACGCCACAGCATCCAGCCGCGCGGTCACCGCAGAGCGGGGGACCGACCCCTGCCCGGGCTCCTCGAGGTGTTCCCGGGAGTCCAGCGAGACGCTGCGCTCGTCGCCGAGCAGGAACAGCTGCCCCTTGGGCACCGTCGCCGTGAAACCCTGCCGCGAGGCGGGCCCCTGGGTGCGCAGATACGGTTCCTCGACCGCCGTGCCGTTCACCGTCAGCCGACCGTCCGCGTCGCAGCAGGCGATCTTGTCGCCGCCCACCCCGACCACGCGCTTCACCATCGGCATATCGCCCCACTGCGCATCGCGGAACACCACGATGTCCCCGCGCCGGACCGCGTCGCCGTCTATCCGCTCCGCCAGGACCCGCTCCCCCACCTTCACGGTCGGGGACATCGAGTCGGTCGGCACGGTGTACGGCTGGTACACCACGGCTCCCCAGATGAACCCTCCGAGGAAGAGCACACAGCCGACGGCCACGGCCAGACCCGACAGTGCACTGCCGAGCCGGCCGCGGCCGTCGTCCGTACGTCCTGTTCCGCTCATCCCAGCGCTCCCCACCTCGGAGATTCGTCCCCGAGAGACTCCTCGGGGATCGGCGATCTGGGACGGCACCCTACCCGGCGGTAAGCCCGCCGGTCAGCCTCCTCCTGCGCCAGAGCACGATCGGCAGCGCGCCCGCCATGCCCATCGCCGCGGGCGCCGCCGACATGGCAGTGGCCGCGGTGTTGATCCCGGGCTGGTCGAAGGTGTCGGGCACCGGCAGCGTGGACCAGCGGTTCAGCGGCCAGGCGACCACGACAGCGCGCCCGACGACCTTGTCGACCGGGACGAAGCCGCCGTTCACATCTTCCGTGTGGTAGCGGGAGTCCTGGGAGTTCTGACGGTGGTCGCCCATCACCCAGATCATGTCCTTCGGCACCTTCAAGGGCCCGAAGGGCTGGTCGTCACAGGGGGTGTTGCCGGGGAAGATGTACGGCTCGTCGAGCGCCTTGCCGTTGACCTTGACCGGGCCGCCCTTCTTGCACTCCACCGTGTCGCCGCCGACCGCGATCGTCCTCTTGATCAGGTCCTTCTCCTCGGCCGACGGCATAAGGCCGATGAAGCTGAGGAACTTCTGCACGGCGTTCGGGTCGGGGGTGGGCTCACCCTGGAGCCAGTCGGCCGGGTCGTGGAAGACCACGACCTCGCCACGCTCGGGCTCCGAGCCGAACCACGGGGTGAGCTTGTCGACCAGCACCCGGTCGCCCCGCTGCAGGGTGTCCTGCATCGAGTCCGAGGGAATCGAGAACGCCTGGACCAGGAACGTCTTGATCAGAAGGGCGAGAAGCAGTGCGATACCGATCAGGAGCGGCAGTTCCTTCCAGAAGGATCGCTGCTTCTTCTGTCCCGTACCGCTGTTGTCCGAGGATTCCCCGGACCCGCCGTCCGTCCCTGCCGTCTCCGCCGAACCCTCCGTCACGGCTGCGGACGAGTCGGCGGGCTCCCCGGGCTTCTCCTCGGGTTCTTCGTGTCCGGATCGTGCGCCGACGGCCACATCCCCCACATCCACTCCTCACTCCGTGCGAACCGCCTGCCCCAGAGAAGGTGCAGGCCCACCACTCCCATAACGAGCGGGAGTTCCGCAGGGCTCGGGAGCAGGATCATTCCGTTCTGATCCTGAGGAGACACACTATTCGACGGGAGGAGTGCCGCCGTCGTCCCGGCGCGCGGATCCGGCACGGATACAAAGGTCTCCTGCTCCTCCAGCTTGCGCCAGTGGCTCAGCGGCCAGGCGATGACGACCGCGCGTCCGACGACTTCCTCCTCCGACACCGTGCCGCGGTACTGCTCGTCGAGATGGAAGCGCGAGTCGGCCGAGTCGGAGCGGTGGTCCCCGAGTACGAAGATCCGCCCGGCCGGCACCTGCACCTCGAACTGCATCGTCGAAGGAACGTTTCCCGGGTGGAGATAGGGCTCATCTAGGGGTACGCCATTGACGGTCACGCGCCCGTCCTTGTCGCAGCACTTGACGGTATCCCCGCCGACCGCGACCACCCGCTTGATCAGGTCCTGCTCGTCGTCCGACGGCAGCAGCCCGATGAAGGTCAGCCCCTGTTTGACCTGCTTGACCCCGACCGGGTCGTCGCCCTTCTTCGTCTCGTCGGGCGGCAGCCAGCCGCCGGGGTCCTTGAAGACGACGACATCGCCGCGCTGCGGCTTCGAGCCGAACCACGGGGTGAGCTTGTCCACCAGCACGCGGTCCTGGATCCGTATCGTCTGCTCCATCGAGCCCGACGGGATCACGAAGGCCTGCACCAGGAAGGTCTTCAGCACCAGCGCGATCATCAGTGCCACGCCGACGAGGAGGGGTATCTCCTTCACGGCCGACCGGCGGCGCTTGCGCTTCACCTTCTGCGCCAGTCTGCGCCGGTCCGCACGGCCCGGCAGCGACCGGGCGCCGTCCGTCGGCCGTGTCCCGGTGGGCAGCCGGGTGTCGGCCCGGTGGCTCGCACGACGCCCGCGGTTACCCATGGGCGCCGCCCGGCATTCGTGCCGTCCCCGGCACGCCGGAGAAGGCGTCGGTCCGCTCCAGCGACGTCCAGCGGCCGAAGGGCCAGCCGATCCAGTCGGCCCGGCCGATCACCTTGTCGACGGGCACCATGCCGCCGCCCGGCTCCCCGAGGTGGTCGCGGGAGTCGCGCGACGCGCTCCGGTGGTCCCCCATGACCCACAGCGTGCCCTCGGGCACAACGATGTCGAAGGGCACCTCCGAGGGGACGTCGCCGGGGTGCAGGTATCCCTCGTCGACCGGTACGCCGTTCACCTCGACCCTGCCCCCCTTGTCGCAGCAGACGACGCGGTCGCCGCCCACACCCACCACTCTCTTCACGAAGTCGGTCTCGGCGGGCTCGGCCAGCCCCAGCGCCGCGAACACCTCGCGCGTGAACGCGCTGACCGGATTCTCCGCCAAGGTCTCCTGCACGAAGGAACCCGTACCGTCGAAGACGATCACGTCTCCGCGCTCCGGACCGGAACCGAAACGGTACGCCAGCTTGTTCACCAGCACCCGGTCCCCGACCTGGAGCGTGGGCTCCATGGAGGTGCTGGGGATCTGGAACGGCTGCATCACAAAGTGGCTCAGCAGCAGTACGAAGACTGCGCAGACGGCGTAGAGCAGGCCTGCTCTACGCCAGGACAGCACAGACAGGCGTGAGAAGCGCGTAAGAGGTCGCGCGGAACGCGCAGAGCGCGACCGCTCTCCCTTGTCCCCGGCTTCGGGGGCGGAAGAACGGTCGCGCTCTGTGTGCTGTGCTTCGGTGTCCATCGGGGCCAGAGTTTATCCGGCCGCCCTGTGGCTGTGCTTGATCCGAAGCTGGGCGCGCGTGTGAGCCGAAGCTCAGTTGTCGCGCTTCTCCTTGATCTTGGCAGCCTTGCCGCGCAGCTCGCGCAGGTAGTACAGCTTGGCGCGACGGACGTCACCGCGGCTGACCAGCTCGATCTTCTCGAAGATCGGGCTGTGCACCGGGAAGGTGCGCTCGACGCCGACGGAGAAGGAGACCTTGCGGACCGTGAAGGACTCGCTGACGCCGGAACCCTGGCGGCGGATGACCACGCCCTTGAACTGCTGGATACGCGAGCGGTTGCCCTCGATGACACGCACGTGCACGTTCACGGTGTCACCGGGACGGAAGGCGGGGACGTCGCTGCGCAGCGACGCAGAGTTGACGGAGTCGAGCAGGCTGGCCATGAAGGTCTGCTTCCTCGCCGATGCCACAGGTCATCAGCGGAATATCGGGATGAGAGTGAGGGTGCTGTTCGCGTCGAGCGGGCGTCGTTCCCCCTGTGGCAGGGGCGCCGACCGGACGTACAGCAGCGGCCTATTGTTCCATGGCCCCGGGCCTGCGCCAAAATCGGCCGCCGGGCTCCGGTGCCCAGCCCAGGATGGAGAGCATCTCGCGGTCCTTCTTGTCGAAGGCCGCGGGGTCGCAACGCTCGATCAGATCGGGCCTGTTGAGAGCCGTACGGCGGAACGCCTCGTCCCGCCGCCACCGCGCGATCTTCCCGTGGTGCCCGCTGGTCAGCACATCCGGAATCCCGCGTCCGCGCCACTCGGGCGGCTTGGTGTACACCGGCCCCTCGAGCAGATTCGCCATCGCGCCGGGCGCGAAGGAGTCGTCCCGATGTGATGCGGCGTTGCCGAGGACACCGGGCAGCAACCGTGCCACGGCCTCCGTGATCACCAGTACGGCAGCCTCACCGCCGGCCAGGACGTAGTCGCCGATGGACACTTCGTACACCGGCATCCGCGTCGCGTACTCGTCCACGACCCGGCGGTCGATGCCTTCGTAGCGGGCGGGGGTGAAGACCAGCCAGGGCCGCTCCGAGAGCTCGACGGCCAGCTCCTGGGTGAAGGGCCGGCCGCTGGGGGTGGGCACGACGAGCACCGGGCCGTGCGCCCCCGCCTCGTACCCGCTCGCCAGTGCGTCGTCGAGCGCGTCACCCCAGGGCTCGGTCTTCATGACCATTCCGGGGCCGCCGCCGTAGGGGGTGTCGTCGACGGTGTTGTGCCGGTCGTAGGTCCACTCCCGCAGATCGTGCACCTGGACATCGAGCTGCCCACGCGCGCGTGCCTTGCCGACGAGCGAGACGTTCAGCGGTTCCAGGTACTCGGGGAAGATCGTGACGACGTCGAGCCGCATCAGCTCTCGTCCTTCGAGGAGGCGACCTCGGCCTCACTGTCGTCGATGAGCCCGGGCGGCGGGGTGATGACAGCCCGCTGCTTCTCCAGGTCGATCTCGGCCACGATCTCCTCGACGAAGGGGATCATCACCTCGCTGCCGTCGGGCCGCTCCACGATGAACAGGTCCTGCGAGGGAAGGTGGCTGATCTCGGTGATCCGGCCGATCTCGGTGCCGTCGGTGAGGACGACGTCCAGGTCCATCAGCTGGTGGTCGTAGAACTCCTCCGGGTCCTCGGGGAGCTCCTGAGGATCCACCTCCGCGATCAGCAGGGTGTTGCGCAGGGCCTCGGCACCGGTGCGGTCCCGTACGCCCGCGAAGCGCACCAGCAGCCGGCCGCTGTGCACCCGGCCGGTCTCGATGGTCAGCGGTCCGGCCGAGGCCGGGTCGGTGGCCAGTACGGCGCCGGGCCCGAGCCGCAGCTCCGGCTCGTCCGTACGCACCTCGACGGTGACCTCGCCCTTGACCCCGTGGGCGCGGCCGATCCGCGCGACTACCAACTGCACTGGTCTCCTTTGCGGCTGAACCGTCGCCGCTCTCGCGGGCACGGTTCTCACCGTCGTGGTTCCTCGATCGATGATTACGGTCGTCGACTCATGGTCGCAAACGGCACGGGCCGGGAGGGACCGAAGGCCCTCCCGGCCCGTGCCGGTGCTGCGTATGTCAGTGAACCTGGTCCACGTCGACGAGGTCGACGCGGATGCCACGGCCACCGATGGCGCCCACGACGGTGCGCAGGGCGCGTGCGGTGCGGCCGTTGCGGCCGATCACCTTACCGAGATCGTCGGGGTGCACCCGGACCTCGAGCACTTGCCCGCGGCGCAGGTTGCGCGAGGCGACCTGCACGTCGTCCGGATTGTCGACGATGCCCTTGACGAGGTGCTCGAGGGCTTCCTCGAGCATGCTCAGGCCTCGGTCGACTCAGAGGTGGACTCGGCCTCAGCAGCCTCGTCCGCCTTCTTGTCGGCCTTCTTCGCCTTCGGGGTGATGGCCTCACCCTTCGACTCGTCGCTCTCGAGGCCCTTGGCGAAGGCGTCGAACGCGGCGCGCTTGTCGGCCTTCGGCTCGGCGACGAGCAGCGGCGCCGGGGCCGGCAGGCCCTTGAGCTTCTGCCAGTCACCGGTGAGCTTCAGGATCGCGAGAACCGGCTCGGTCGGCTGCGCGCCGACGGACAGCCAGTACTGCGCGCGCTCCGAGTCGACCTCGATGCGCGACGGGTTCTGCACCGGGTGGTACAGGCCGATCTCCTCGATCGCCCGGCCATCACGGCGGGTACGGGAGTCGGCGACGACGATGCGGTAGTGAGGCGAACGGATCTTGCCCAGACGCTTCAGCTTGATCTTGACTGCCACGGAAGTGGTGACTCCTGGTCTTGACGTGGTTGGGCACAACAAGATGCCACGTGGGGTTGCGGTACTCGGAGTGCCCGATGGACGCGTCAGCCGGAGGCGAGAGGGTTCCTGTGCGGCTGTCGAGTACAGCTAGACATTGTGCCACACACCTGCGGCGCGCTTCACCCGACGGGTGCCGTCGCCGCCCCGTCGGCGGCCCGGACCCGGCGGGGCGGAAGCGATCAGCTCGCCGCGGCCACCACTTCCGGGATGCGGAAGGGTTTGCCGCAGCCGCCGCAGACGATCGGCGCCTGGGCGAGGACCGACGGCACGACCCGGACATTGCGCCCGCAGTCGCAGACGGCCTTGACCCGCACACCGCCACCGGAGGAGCCGTGCCGGGCGGCCGGCCCACGGAAGGAGCGCTTGGTGTCGGAAGCCGTCGCGACCGTGTGCGCCTTCAGGGCGCGCTGCAGTCTCTCGATCGTGGGACGGTACCGGCGCTTCGCCTCGGGATTGAGCGCGACCAGCGAGAATCCGCTGCTGGGATGCGGCTCCTCGGCATGGTCCAGGCCCATCTCCTCTGCGATCGCCAGAAATCGGCGGTTGTGATAGCGGCCGGCGCGTGAGGTGTCGCGGACACCTCGGGCGGCGGCGATGCCATGGACTGCCTCGTGAAGCAGTCGCTCGAAGGAGAGCTCGGCGCCACAGGCGGACGACGACTCTCCGATCAGGGACTCTGGCGCGGCAAGGTCCGGCAGCTCGGGGTGGTGCCGCTGAATATCGGCCCACGCCTGTGCCAGCTCTGCGGCGAGAACAGGTGGTGTCGTGCTCACGTCGTGATAACGAGCCGAGGCGCTCGCGGGTTCCATTCCGGGGCATCCCAAATAATTTGCACGTACCCGTCAGTTGCCATTGATGCGTCCTGACGAGGGCGGGTGCGCTGATCTGCGGAGAAGCCTCACACCTCACACCAAGGTGGTACGTAGCGGCGCGTACGCCCCGGCGTGTAGACGAAGTCCACGCGCCGGGGCGGCAGTTGGGCCGGGCGGGGCGCGTGCGCGTCAGTAGGCGCGGGCCACGATCGCGACAGTACCCGGGGCGTCGTCGGAATCCGGCACCGACCCGTCCTCGGCGACCAGACACCGCACGGAAACGGCCTGCTCGGCGAGCTTGGCCTCGCCCTCCTGGCCCAGTGTCGACCACGGGATACGGGCCCAGCCGCCGGCGACCGCGGCCTCGGCGGCCTCCTCGATCGTGGCAACCTCGCTGGTCCGCGACTCGCGGCGGTCGCGCGATTCCTTCAGGAGTTGCGCCTGGTCCTCCTCGAGGACCTTGGGCAGCAGCTCGGTCAGCGCCTCGATCCGCACGGGCTCCTTGCCTCCCGGGATACGGCGGGCCAGCATCGCGGTGCCCGCCTCCAGGTCGCGCGGGCCGATCTCGATCCGTACCGGAACGCCCTTGAGCTCCCAGTCGACAGCGCGGCGGCCGAACGGGGTGTCGATGCGGTCGTCGACCTGGACACGGATGCCCGCGGCCTTCAACAGGTCGCCGATCTCACGGACCTTGGCGACCGCCTCGTCACCCTTGATGGCCATGACGACGACCTGGACGGCCGCGAGACGCGGCGGGACGCGCAGTCCGTTGTCGTCGCCGTGCGACATGATCAGGCCGCCGACCATCCGCGTGGAGGTGCCCCAGGAGGTCTGCCAGACCAGTTCCTGCTTGCTGTCCTTCGACAGGTACTGGGTGTTGAAGGCCTTGGCGAAGTTGGTGCCGAGCTCATGGCTCGTACCCATCTGAAGGGCCTTGCCGTCGCCCATCATGCCTTCGAGCGTGAGGGTGTTGATGGCGCCGGCGAACCGCTCCTTGGGCGTCTTGCGGCCGAGCACCACGTCGATACCGAGGACGTTGATCATGAAGTCCGCGTAAACGTCCTTGTGGATGTACGCGGCATAGTCGCGGGCGTCCTCGTAGGTGGCGTGGGCGGTGTGGCCCTCCTGCCAGAGGAATTCCGTCGTACGGAGGAAGACGCGCGGGCGCATCTCCCAACGGACCACGTTCGCCCACTGGTTGATCAGCAGCGGCAGATCGCGGTAGCTCTGCACCCACTTGGAGAAGTAGTCGTTGATGATCGTCTCGGAGGTGGGGCGCACGACGACGGGCTCGTCGAGCTCCTTTCCGCCACCGTGCGTGACCACCGCGAGCTCGGGTGCGAAGCCCTCGACGTGCTCAGCTTCCCGTGTCAGGTAAGACTGGGGGATGAAGAGCGGGAAGTAGGCGTTCTGAGCGCCCGCATCCTTGATGCGGGCGTCCATCTCCTGCTGCATCCGCTCCCACAGGCCGTATCCGTACGGTCGGATGACCATGGTGCCGCGCACCGGGCCGTTGTCCGCCAGTTCGGCCTTGTTGATCAGGTCCTGGTACCAGCGCGGGAAGTCTTCCGCCTGGGGCGTGAGAACGGGTGCCTTTGCCATGGCGCGCATCGTACGGCGACACGGGTGCGGAACGTGAATCGGCCAGTGTCCCGGGGGCGCACGCCCGGGGCACACAAGCAATGCGATTCAACCCATCCAACCCCTGGACTTGCGGAGGCATGCGGAGTTCTCTGGCATACGGGGGGGCGCAAGGCGTACGCACACGGGGGTGGCTGTCCTTCAGGGCACAACGACCTCTCGGCGATTGGGGCGCTTTCGATGACACCAACGCTCGTCCAGCACCGACCCCGCGCGGCGTCTTCGGCGCAGGCGAGTGCGCGTGCGCGGGACTGGGCCGAGATCCAGGAACGGATGCTCGTGCCGCTCTACGAGGCGGTGTACGAGCGCCTGGAGGTCGGCTCCGGAACGCGGCTGCTCGGCCTTGGCTGCGGCTCCGGTCTCGCGCTGCTGATCGCCGCCGGCCGCGGTGCGCGGGTGACCGGCGTCGATACGGACCGTGAGCGGCTCGCGCTGGCGCGGGAGCGGCTGGCTCCTGCCGCGGGCGGCGACGCCGGGGCACGGGATGCCGGTGCACGGGATGCCGGTGCCGAGCTGCTGGAGGGTGAGGTGTCGGCCGCGGCGGTTCCGGCCGGGCTCACGTACAACCTGGTGACCGCCTTCCGGCCGATCGGCTGCGCGGCCGGCGACACCGAGGATCTGGGACCTGAGCTGGAGGCGGCCGTCACTCTCGCGGAACGCGGTGGCGCGGTGGTGCTTGCGGGCTGGGGCCCGCCGGATCGCTGCGCCACCTCCGGAGTGCTGCGGGTGGCCGGCCGGCCGGCCGACCGGATGCGGACCGCCGGCGGCTGGCGTCCGGCACTCCGGGACGACCTGGAGGACGTCGCGGCGAAGGCGGGCCTGAAACCGGACGGCTCGGGGCGGGTGTCCTGCCCCTTCGGCTACGCGGACATGGAGAGCGCGGTGCGCGGGCTGCTGTCGACGGGGCTGTACGCCACGGCGATACAGGCGTCGGGCCAGTCCGAGGTGGAGAAGGAGATCACGGAGGCGCTCCATCCGCACAGGCGGCGGGACGGCACGGTCTGGATGCCGAACATGTTCCGGTACCTGATCGCCCGCACGCCCTGACGCCGGGGCTGCGGGTCTGCGGAATGGCGGAATGACGGAATGACGGGCGGGACCTGCGGGTCCCGGACGGCAGCCAGGTCCTGCGCGCGAGGCGAGGTCGGCAGCTTTCGCGTCGTCGGCCACGGACCGAGGACCAGTACGGCCCATCCGCCGGGCGTCCTCTTCCGGGCCGTCGGGACGCGCCCCCGGAACGCCACGGCTCGTCCGGCGTCCGCCGAAGCGGCACGCGGTGGCCCGTAGGCGGACGCTGAGCCGAAAAAACGATGTGGGCACCCGCACAAGCGGGTGCCCACATGGCCGTACGAGATGCCTGTACGCGATGTCAGCCCATGAACTTCTTGAACTCGTCCGGCAGCTCGAAGTCCTTGCCCGGCTCACCGGCCGGGAGCCCGAAGGCCCCGCCCTGCGCCGCCGCCTGCTCGCGGCGCTCCGCGGCCGCCTGCTCGTCGGCCTTGCGCTTCATCGGATTGCCGCTCTTGCGCTTGCCCTTGGCCTGCTTGACCTGCTTCTTCTGCCGGCCCGGGCCACCACCCATGCCCGGCATCCCGGGCATACCCGGCATTCCGCCGCCCTGGGCCATCTTCGACATCATCTTGCGCGCTTCGAAGAACCGCTCGACCAGGCCCTTCACGGCGCTGACCTCGACACCCGAACCCTTGGCGACACGGGCCCGGCGCGAGCCGTTGATGATCGTCGGGTCCTGGCGCTCGGCCGGGGTCATCGACTTGATGATCGCGGCGGTCCGGTCCACGTCCTTCTCGTCGATGTTGTTGATCTGGTCCTTGATCTGCCCCATGCCGGGCAGCATCCCGAGCAGCTTGGAGATGGAGCCCATCTTCCTGACCTGCTCCATCTGGGCCAGGAAGTCGTCGAGCGTGAAGTCCTTGCCCTTGCTGCTCGCCAGCTTGGAGGCCATTTTGGCGGCCTCTTCCTGGCTGAAGGTCTGCTCGGCCTTCTCGATCAGGCTGAGCATGTCGCCCATGCCGAGGATGCGGGACGCCATGCGGTCCGGGTGGAACGCGTCGAACTCGTCCAGCTTCTCGCCGTTGGAGGCGAACATGATCTGGCGGCCGGTGACATGCGCGATGGAGAGCGCGGCACCACCGCGCGCGTCGCCGTCGAGCTTGGAGAGCACCACGCCGTCGAAGCCGACGCCGTCGCGGAAGGCCTCCGCGGTGTTGACCGCGTCCTGACCGATCATCGCGTCGACGACGAAGAGGACCTCGTCGGGGCTGACGGCGTCGCGGATGTCCGCGGCCTGCTGCATCAGCTCCTGGTCGATGCCGAGACGTCCGGCGGTGTCGACGATCACCACGTCGAACTGCTTGGACTTCGCGTACTCGATCGAGTCCCGGGCGACCTTGACCGGGTCGCCGACGCCATTGCCGGGCTCGGGGGCGTAGACCGCGACGCCGGCGCGCTCGGCGACGACCGAGAGCTGGTTGACGGCGTTGGGACGCTGCAGGTCACAGGCGACGAGCAGCGGCGAGTGCCCCTGTCCCTCGAGCCACAGACCCAGCTTTCCGGCCAGCGTCGTCTTACCGGCACCCTGCAGACCCGCGAGCATGATCACGGTCGGCGGCTGCTTGGAGAAACGGAGGCGACGGGTCTCGCCACCGAGGATGCCGATGAGCTCCTCGTTGACGATCTTGATGACCTGCTGGGCGGGGTTCAGCGCCTGCGAGACCTCGGAGCCGGCCGCACGTTCCTTGACCTGCTTGATGAAGGCGCGGACAACGGGCAGCGCCACGTCCGCCTCGAGCAGCGCGATACGGATCTCGCGCGCCGTGGCGTCGATGTCCGCCTCGGACAGGCGGCCCTTGCCCCGGAGGTTCTTGAATGTCGCGGCAAGGCGGTCGGAGAGGGTGTCGAACACGGCGGTCGCGGATCCTCAGATGTCGGGGGCGGGCGGACAGTGCCCCCCAGGGTATCCGGCCGCGCGCGGTGTGGTCTGCCCCGTGGGGAGTCTCACCTCAGGCGCGCAGGGCGGACTCCAGGGAACGGGCCACCTCCGCGGCCTCGGCAGGGGGCAGTGGGGCGCCTTCCGGGTCCGTCACATAGAACGCGTCGACGGCGTTTGCGCCCAGCGTGGACACATGCGCGCTGCGCACCCGTACCGCCGCCTCGTCCAGGGCGCGTCCGATGCGGTGCAAAAGGCCGGGGGCGTCCTGGGCGCGGACTTCGATCACCGTGGCGAGCCGGGAGCCGGCGGGGGCGACGGTCACCCGCGGCGGCGGGGCCTGGACCCCGCGGCGGCGCGGGTAGGCGGCCTCCCGTTCGGCGAGCCTGGCCGGGATGTCGAGCGAGCCGTCCAGGGCCCGTACGAGATCGGCTCGCAGCCGGGTGGCCTGCGGCAGGGAGCCGTACTCGGCCGCCACCCGCCAGCTCAGCAGCAGTACGTCCGACGGCTCGCCGAGCTCGGTGGGCAGTTCGATGGCGCGCAGGTCGGCGGCGCGGACGGTGAGACGGTGCAGGGCCAGCACGCCGGCCGCGGCGGGCAGTACGCCCGGCTGGTCGGGCAGGGCGATCAGCAGCTCCACGCCGACCGGCTCCGACTGCTGGGGGTCCTCGGGCGGCTCGGTGTGGGTGTGCAGCGCCAGCACCGGTTCGCCCGTGCGCACAGCCTCGATGGCGAGCCGTTCCTGTTCCGCGCCGGGCGTGGTGGGCTCGCTGGGCTCGATGTCGACCGGGACGTCACCGGCGAGGACCGCCGCGACCCGTTTGACCAGGTCGGTGACGAGCGAGCCGCGCCACGCGGACCAGGCCGCGGGTCCGGTGGCGAGCGCGTCGGCCTCGGTGAGGGCGTGCAGCAGCTCCAGGGTTCCGGCCGAGCCGACGACGGAGGCAACGGAGGCGACCGTCGCCGGATCGTCCAGATCGCGCCGGGTCGCCGTCTCGATGAGCAGCAGATGGTGGCGTACGAGAGTGGCGATGACGCCCACGTCGGCCTTGTCGAAGCCGATCCGGGCGGCGACATCACGGGCGATGGTCTCGCCCGCCACGGAGTGGTCGCCCGGCCAGCCCTTGCCGATGTCGTGCAGCAGCGCCGCGACCAGCAGCAGGTCGGGGCGCCCCACCCGGCGGGTCAGCGACGAGGCCCTGACCGCGGCCTCCACCAGATGGCGGTCGACGGTCCAGGTGTGCACGGGGTTGCGCTGCGGCCGGCACCGTACGCGCTCCCAGTCGGGGATCAGCCGGGTGATCAGACCCTCGGCCTCCAGCGCCTCCCATACGGCGACCGTCGACTCCCCCGCGCCGAGCAGGGTGACGAGCTCGTCGCGGGCCTCCGCGGGCCACGGCACGGGCAGCGGGCGGCTCGTGGCCGCCAGCCGGCGTACGGCGTGCAGGGAGATCGGCAGCCCCGACTGGGCGGCGGCGGCAGCGGCCCGCAGCGGGAGCACGGAGTCGCGTTCGGGCCGGGCGGCGCGGGCGAGCATCACCTCGCCGTCCTGCTCGACGACGCCCTCGGCGAGCGGGGTGCGCTCCGGCTGGGGAGTGCGGCCGCCGCCCAGCATCGCCCGCAGCCGGGGCCGTGCGGACCGTGCCCTGAGCACCCGGTTCACCTCCCGCCAGGTGACATCGGTGGCGTACGAGACGGTGCGCGCCGCTTCGTAGACCTGTCGCAGCAGCGCGTCGGCGTCCAGCAGGCCGAGCTCGGCGGCGACCTGGTCCTGCTCCTGGAGCGCGAGACGGTCGGTGGCCCGTCCGGTGGCCAGGTGCAGCGCGTCCCGGGTGTCCAGCAGTTGCCTGCGCGCCTCGGTGAGACCTTCGCGGGGTGCGTCGGCGAGCCAGGACGCCGCGACGGCGCGCAGCGCGGTGGCGTCCCGCAGTCCGCCCCGCGCCTCCTTCAGATCGGGCTCCAGGAGGAACTGCAACTCGCCCTGGCGCTCAGCCCGTTCACGGCAGAGCTCATCCAGTTCGGGCAGCCGCTTGGGCGCCTGGTTGCGCCAGTCGGCGAGCACGGCGGTGCGCAGTCCGGTCACCAGCCCCAGATCGCCCGCGACATGGCGCGCGTCGAGCAGACCGAGCTGGACCTTGAGGTCCTCGCCGGCGGTCTTGCGGGCCTGGCCGGGGGTGCGTACGGAGTGGTCGAGGGCCAGCCCCAGATCCCACACCGGGTACCAGATCCGGTCCGCGAGCGTGGCGATCGCTCCCGCGTCCGCTCCCCCGTCGTGCACCAGGAGCAGATCCAGGTCGCTGCGCGGCGACAGCTCCCCGCGCCCGTAGCCGCCGACCGCGACGAGCGCCGCGCTGCGCACTCCGGCCTCCCGCGCGGCGGTGGTGAACAGCGCGGACAGCCAGTCGTCGGTCAGCCTGGCGAGGGCGGCACGGCGCGGCGACCCGGGCTGCGCCTTCTCCGTGAGGAGGCGCAGCCGGGCCGCCGCATAGCCGCTGGGTCCCGAGTCTTCCGCTTCGGTGGTCACTTCGAGGCTCGTCACCCAGGGCTCCTGTTCCGTTGTGCGCTCAGAGCGCGTCGGGGCCGCGTTCGCCGGTCCGTACCCGTACCGCTGTCTCGACCGGGACGCTCCAGACCTTGCCGTCACCGATCTTCCCGGTCTTGGCCGCCTTGACGATCACTTCGATGAGCTCTTCGGCGTCGTCGTCCTCGACCAGCACCTCGATCCGGATCTTCGGGACCAGGTCGACGGTGTACTCCGCGCCCCGGTAGACCTCGGTGTGGCCGCGCTGCCGGCCGTATCCGCTGGCCTCCGTGACCGTGAGCCCCTGGACTCCGAAGGCCTGCAGGGCCTCCTTGATCTCGTCCAGCCGGTGTGGCTTCACGACTGCGGTGATGAGCTTCATGCGTCCACCTTCTTGGTTTGAGCTGCGGCTGCCGCGGTGTCGCTGGGCGCGGGTGCGGCCTTGCGGGAGCCGGCACCGCCGCCCGCACCGCTGAAGTCGTACGCCGTCTCCGCGTGCTCGTCCTGGTCGATACCGGAGACCTCGACATCCTCGTCGACCCGCATCCCGATCGTCTTGTCGAGGACGAGGGCGAGGAGCGCCGAGACCACCAGAGAGTAGGCCAGCACGGCGAAGACACCGATGGCCTGCTTGCCGAGCTGGTCGAAGCCTCCGCCGTAGAAGAGTCCCTTGACGTCGTTCTGGACGCCACCGGTGGCGAAGAAGCCCACCAGCAGCGAGCCGATCACACCGCCGACGAGGTGGACGCCGACGACGTCGAGGGAGTCGTCGTAGCCGAACTTGAACTTCAGGCCGACCGCCATGGCGCAGAGCACACCGGCGATGGCGCCGACGGCGATCGCGCCGAGGGGGCTCACTGCGCCGCCGGACGGGGTGATGGCGACCAGGCCCGCGACCGCGCCGGAGGCGGCGCCGAGCGTGGTGAAGGCGCCGTGGCGGATCTTCTCGTACGCCAGCCAGGCGAGCATCGCGGCCGCGGTGGCGACCTGGGTGTTGACGAACATCACCGCGCCGACGCCGTCGTCGTTGCCCAGCCAGGAGCCGGCGTTGAAGCCGAACCAGCCGAACCACAGCAGACCGGCACCGAGCATCACCAGCGGCAGGCTGTGCGGCCGCATCGGGTCCCTCTTGAAGCCGACGCGCTTGCCGATGACGAGGATCACGCCGAGGGCCGCGGCACCGGCGTTGATGTGGACGGCGGTACCGCCGGCGAAGTCGATGACACCCATCTCGAAGAGCCAGCCGCCGGCACCCCACACCCAGTGCGCGACCGGGAAGTACACGACGGTCGCCCACAGCGTGATGAACAGCGCCCAGGCGGTGAACTTCACCCGGTCCGCGAGGGCGCCGCTGATCAGCGCCGGCGTGATGACGGCGAACATCAGCTGGAAGACGGCGAAGACGTAGACGGGGATGGTGTAGCCGTCCCACAGCTGGGTGAGACCGAGGCCGCTCAGGCCTACGTAGTCGGGGCTCCAGCCGATGAGGGAGCCCTTGTCGGTGCCGAAGGCGAGGCTGAATCCGTACACCACCCACAGGATGGTGACGATCCCGAGGCTGATGAAGCTCATCATCAGCATGTTGAGGGTGCTCTTGACCCGGACCATTCCTCCGTAGAAGAAGGCCAGCCCCGGCGTCATGATCATCACCAGGGCGGAGCAGATGAGCACGAATCCGGTGTTGGCGGCAGACAGTGTCGGGGTGTCTGCAGCAAGCGTCGAGATGCCTGGAGGCATCGGCGTCTCCTCGTCGTCGGTGCGGCCGCGTGCGGGCGAAGCCTGTGCGGATGAAGGGCGGGCCGTTATGCGCCATGAGGTTGACGCGCCACGGTTTCCGTCGATGCCGCACGATGTTTCGCCGCAGTGACGAAGAGGTCCGACGTGTTACGCCCCCATGAACTGCCGTGGGCGCGCCAGAGTCGCCGTTACCATGCCGCAACCATCGGCGGTCCCGGCCGCAGCGAGGAGGCACAGCGAAACCGGCCGCGACGGTCACCCGCTGACCTGGCGTGGGGGAGCCGAGTCGGACTGTTCGGGGTGAGCGTCGCGGCCGGGGCCTGGTGGGTGCGGCCCGCTCAGACCGCTTCGGCGGTCTCGGGCAGCTGGGCGGTGAGGTAGTCGGTGAACTGGACGACCTCGGGGACGTCACCGAAGTCGCGGGCCACGGTGTCGACGGTCTTGCGCAGGCGGGTGTTGACCCGCTCGGAGCGGACCCGCTTGGCGACGGTGAGCGCCTGGCCGGCCAGGACCGTGGACTGCTCGGGCTCCTTCTTCAGCAGATGGACCGTGGCCATGCCGATCAGATTGAGTGCGTACGACCGCTGGTGCTCGTCGTCCTGGCCGAAGAGCTCGACGGCGCGTTCCATCACCGGCTCGGCGAGGGAGGCGTAGGTGGGGCTGCGGCCGGCCATGTAGGCCAGGTCACGGTACGAGTGGGCGTTCTCGCCGTTGAGCTCCGCCTCGGAGAAGAAGCGGATCCAGTCGGGCTCGGGACCGCCCTCGAGAGCGGCGTCGGCGAAGGTGTCCTCGGCCATCCGGACGGCTCGCTTGCACTTGCTGGGCTGGCCCATATTGGCGTACGCGCGCGCCTCCATCGCATACAGCATCGCCTGGGTGCGCGGGGTGGCACAGTCGCGGCTGCCGTACTGCGCGAGATGGACGAGCTCCAGGGCGTCGTCGGGCCGTCCCAGGTGGATCATCTGACGGCTCATGGAGGACAGGATGTACGAGCCGAGCGGCTTGTCGCCCGCCTCCTTCGCGGCGTGCAGCGCCAGCACGAAGTACTTCTGCGCGGTGGGCTGCAGACCCACGTCGTAACTCATCCAGCCGGCCAGCTCGGCCAGCTCGGCGGCGCACTTGAACAGCCGCTGGGCGGTGTCCCCGGGCTGTGGCTCCTGCAACAGGTCGGTGACCTCGTGGAGTTGACCCACGACCGCCTTGCGCCGCAGGCCGCCGCCGCACTGCGCGTCCCACTGGCGGAACATCGCGGTGGTGGCCTCCAGCAGGTCCAGCTCGGGCGGGGAGAGCCGGGAGGCCCTGCGCAGCGCGGCGGGCGACGCCTGCTGTCCGGGCTCGCCCGCCGGGGAGGGCACGAGCCAGCGCTGCATCGGCTCGACGAGGGCGGGTCCGGCCGCCAGGGCGAGCGACGTGCCGAGGAAGCCGCGTCGCGCGAGCATCAGGTCGCTGCGCGAGAACTCGCTGAGCAGGGCGACGGTCTGCGGGCCCGCCCAGGGCAGATCGACACCGGACACCGAGGGCGACTGGTGCGCCGAGCGCAGTCCGAGGTCCTCGACGGCGACGACGCTGCCGAAGCGCTCGGAGAACAGTTCGGAGAGGATGCGCGGGATCGGCTCGCGCGGCTGTTCCCCGTCGAGCCAGCGGCGCACGCGCGAGGTGTCCGTGCTGATGTGGTGTGCGCCCATCTGGCGCGCCCGGCGGTTCACTTGGCGCGCGAGCTCGCCCTTCGACCAGCCGCTGCGCACGAACCACGAGCTCAAATGCTCGTTCGGACGCTTGCCGGTATCCGTACCGTCTGCGCCGCTGCCGCCCACGGGAATGCCCCCATCCGCTGAAGCCTGTGTTGCTACGAACCAGCACCAGAATGCCGTGAGTTGTGACCGTTCGTACGGCGGTCGCGCCCATCGAACAGGAAACCGAGTTGCCTCCGGCATACCCAGGAGTGCACAAAACCCCAGGGCCTGTGTACTGAAAGTAATCCTACGATCACCCCTCCCGTGAGGCCGATTCCAGAAACGCCACCATTCGCCACCCCTTCGAATGAACTCCCTTGCTGTCGGGCGCGATTCACTTGACACACGACGATCAGGAGGCAGCGAAGCGATGCACGCAGAGGCGCGCGACACGGTTCGCACCACCCCTCCCGCTACTGTGCGCCGCCCGAACCTCACCGGATGCGACGCAGTGTCACAGGGAGACTTCGGGTCGTAACCACCGGTGAATCCGACCCGTTGGAGGGGGCATGGGCTTCACGATCGGCGGCATCCGGGAGATGCGGTCCGGCTCAAGGCGCCGCGGCCGCACGACAGAGTGCACGGCAGTGGCCGAGTACACAGGACTGTGGGGCTGGGCAGTGGTCCCCGGCGCGCGAGCCGCGTCCGGCCGGTGTTCCTGCGGGGACGCGGACTGTACGGCCCCGGGCGCCCACCCGCTCGACTTCGCCCTCGAGGTCCCCGCAGGGGCCACGCTGGACGAGGTCACCAAGGCGTGGGCGGAGGTGCCGGGCGCGTCCCTGCTCCTGCCGGCCGGCCGTACCTTCGACATCCTGGACGTCGCGGCCCCGGCCGGCCGCCGTGCGCTCGTGCGGCTGGAGCGGATGGGCCTCCCGCTGGGTCCCGTCTCGGCGACTCCGGACGGCCGCTGCCAGTTCTTCGTCGCTCCCGGCGCCGCGGCCGAGCTCCCCCAGCTGCTCTACCGGATGGGCTGGGACGACGCGGACCTGGACCTGCACTGCCTGGGCCCGGGCGCCCACATCACGGCCCCGCCCTCGGACCACGCGGGCCTGGGCCCGGTGCACTGGCTGCGCCCCCCGTCCCTGGACACGGCGGCGGCCCCGCCGCAGGCGCGCTTGCTGCTGGGCACGCTGGCGTACATCTGCCACCGCACCCTTTCCTGACGCGGGCTCGCGCCTGTCGCGGGACGGGCTGCATTGCAGCCCGTCCCGCGACTGAGGAGCGGCGGCCGGGGCGGAGCCCCGGTCCATGGGAAGCGGCCGGCACAGGAAGGCCCCCACCCGGCAACAGCTAGTCGCCGATCAGCGCGTCGACGAACGCCTCCGGCTCGAACGGTGCCAGGTCGTCCGGGCCCTCGCCCAGGCCCACCAGCTTCACCGGTACACCCAGTTCGCGCTGGACCGCGACCACGATGCCGCCCTTGGCCGTGCCGTCCAGCTTGGTCAGCACGATGCCGGTGATGTCCACGACCTCCGCGAAGACCCGGGCCTGGACCAGACCGTTCTGGCCTGTCGTGGCGTCGAGGACCAGCAGGATCTCGTCCAGCGGGCCGTGCTTCTCGACCACGCGCTTGACCTTGCCGAGCTCGTCCATCAGGCCCGTCTTGGTGTGCAGCCGGCCCGCCGTGTCGATGAGGACGACGTCCGCGCCCTCGGCGATGCCCTCCTTGACCGCGTCGAACGCGATCGACGCCGGGTCGCCGCCCTCGGGGCCGCGTACCGTGCGCGCACCGACCCGCTCGCCCCAGGTCTGGAGCTGGTCCGCGGCCGCCGCACGGAACGTGTCCGCCGCGCCGAGCACCACGGAGCGGCCGTCCGCGACCAGGACCCGCGCCAGCTTGCCGGTCGTCGTGGTCTTTCCGGTGCCGTTGACGCCGACTACCAGGACGACACCCGGGGTGTCCAGACCGCTCTCCGTCTTCACGGCGCGGTCGAAGTCGGTACCGATGAGGTGCAGCAGCTCCTCGCGCAGCAGGGCGCGCAGGTCCTCGGGCGTACGCGTACCGAGGACCCGTACGCGCTCGCGCAGCCGCTCGACCAGTTCCTGGGTCGGCGCGACACCGACGTCCGCGGTGAGCAGGGTGTCCTCGATCTCCTCCCAGGTGTCCTCGTCGAGGTGCTCACGCGACAGGAGCGTGAGCAGCCCCTTGCCGAGCGAGTTCTGGGAGCGGGCGAGGCGGGCGCGCAGCCGGACCAGCCGTCCGGCGGTCGGCTCGGGGATCTCGATCTCGGGGGCGGGGGGCGCCGCGACGACCGGATCCTCGACGGCGGCCGGGGCCTCGGCCGCGTCGGGGAGGACGACCTCCTCGATCGTGCGGCGCGGCTCTTCGACCGTCGGTGCGGCATCCTCACCGACCTGAGGTTCGGCGGGCGGGGCAGTGATGGTCGGCGTGCTCGACGGCGCCGAGGGCGGCAGCTGCTTCTTCTTGCGGCTGCCGACCACGAGCCCGCTGATCGCGCCGACCGCGACCAGGGCGATGACTAGAGCAATGATGAGGATGTCCATAACGCACCCAGTATCGGCCACGCGCGCCCACCCGCAGTGGACGGGGAGGATCACACAGGGGCGCAGTTCGTCATTTGGACCTTTTGGGGGGTACGTACGATGCTGGTGGTTCTGGGTTTCTCCCAGCCGACACTCCCCCTGAGTCCCCCACCTCTGTACGGAGCTGTTCCATGCCGCACGCCTCCGAATCCGAAGGCGCGATAGAAACCCGTGGCCTCGAGCCCGTCCCCGACGACGAGCGCACCGGTCACGTCCGCGAACTCTTCCCGACCTGGGTCGCCGCCAACATCAGCGTGCTGTTGCTCACGATGGGTGCGGGTCTGATCGTTTTCAACGGCCTGAACTTCTGGCAGGTACTGGTCGTCGCGATCGCGGCGCCCGTCCTCAGCTACGGAATCGTCGGCCTGATCTCCATCGCCGGAAAACGCGGCGGCTCCCCCGGCATGGCGCTGTCCCGGGCCGTCTTCGGCCAGCGCGGAAACCTCTTCCCCGGCTCCCTCATCTGGGTGGCGCGCTGGGGCTGGGAGACCATCAACGCCGTCACCGGCGCGTACGCCGTGCTGACCGTGCTGGATCTGCTCTTCGGCATCGAGAGCAGCACCGCGCTGATCGTCGTCACGCTGCTGCTCTTCGTCACCGCCACCTTCCTCGTCTCCGGGCTCGGCATCAACGCCCTGCGCGTGTGCAGCACGTGGTCGACATATCTCTTCGGCGCCTTCAGCGTTCTGGTGCTGGTCTATCTGATCGCCGACACCGACTGGTCCGCGGTCTTCGACAAGCCGGCCGGTTCGACGGCGATGCTGATCGCGGGCATCGGCACCATCGCCGCGGGCGGCATCAGCTGGGTCCCCTCGGGCCCCGACTTCACCCGCTACCTCCCGCGCACCGCCTCCAGCAGGGCGATGGTCGGCTCGACCGTCGGCGGCGCCGGCATCGTCGTCCTGCCGATGGTCCTGATGGGCGCGGTGATGGCGGTCTCGACCCCGTCCCTGGCCAGCGCGCAGGACCCGGTCGCCTTCATCGGCGAAATCCTGCCGATGTGGATCGCGGTCCCGTATCTGCTGATCGCGCTGATCGGCATGCTGCTGATCAACTCGATGTCGATGTACTCCGCCGGTTTCACCGCGCAGACCCTGGGCATCAAGGTCCCGCGCACCTGGGCGGTCAGCGTCAACGCCGTCATCAGCCTGATCTTCGGCTTCCTGCTGATGGTGGTGGCGACCAGCTTCATCGGCTCGTTCATCTCCTTCCTGACGCTTCTCGCGGTGGCGTTCTCGGCCTGGATCGGTGTCTTCGGCATCGACATGCTGCGTCGGCCTGCGTACGACGGCGAGGCGCTGATGGACACGACGCGCACCAGCGCGTACTGGTACCGGGGCGGCTTCGCCTGGCAGGCGATGGTCTCCTGGGGCGTCGCGCTGGCGGCCGGCCTGCTCTTCACCGGGGTCGACTGGTTCGCCGGTCCGCTCGCCTCGTCCTGGATCGGGAAGCACGGTCTGGGCTGGGCGGCCACGATCGTGATCGCCGCCGCGCTGTACGCGGTGCTGCCGCGTACGAAGGCTCCCGTGGCGGCCGCCCCCGCAGAAGAGCGCGAGCCCGCACCCCTGCCTATCTGACGCAACGTCAGCTATCGTCCTCCTCCGCTGCCCGAACCCACCGGCGGAGGGGGACGTTCCCATGGCCTTCACAGTGGCCCGTTTCAATCTGGTCGAGCCCGACGCGACGCCCGAGACCCTCGCGGCCCGCTATGGCGCGGCGCTGGAGATGGCCGCGTACGCCGACGACCGCGGCATCGACACCGTCCAGACCGAGGAGCACCACGGCGCCGCCGACAACTGGCTGCCCTCGCCCTTCGTCTTCGCCGGCGCGGTTCTCGGCTCCACGCGCCGGATCGCGGTCACCGTCTCCGCGATCATCGGCCCGCTCTACGATCCGCTGCGGCTGGCAGAGGACATCGCCGTACTGGATCTGATCGGCAAGGGGCGGCTGGTCACGGTCGCGGGCATCGGCTACCGGCCCCAGGAGTACGAGCAGCTGGGCGTCGAGTGGGGCCGGCGCGGCAAGCTCCAGGACGAACTCCTGGAGACGCTGCTGACGGCGTGGACCGGTGAGCCGTTCACGTACCGCGGCCGTACGGTCCAGGTCACCCCGCGCCCGTACACCCAGCCGCATCCGCTGCTGCTGGTGGGCGGTTCCTCGCAGGCCGCGGCCCGGCGCGCCGCCCGGCTCGGGCTGCCGTTCTTCCCGAGCGCGCATCTGCCGGAGCTGGAGGCGTACTACCACGAGCGGCGTACGGAGTACGGGACCGAGGGGTTCTGCATGATGCCGGCGCAGGAGACCCCGCTGCTGCACCTCGCGGAGGACCCGGACCGCACCTGGGCGCAGTACGGCGAGCGCTTTCTGCACGAGGCCCGGATGTATGCGTCCTGGCAGTCCAAGGACATCCGCTCGGCGGTGCGCTCTCGGGCCACCACGGTCGAGGAGCTGCGGAGCGAGGGCGTGTACCGGATCGTCACGCCGGACGAGTGCGTCCTGCTCGGCGCGGAGAGCCTGGTCCTGCATCCGCTGTGCGGCGGAATGCCGGTGGACGAGGGCTGGCGCAGTCTGCATCTGTTCTGCGAAGACGTACTGCCCCGGCTCAAGGACCTCTAGAGGAGGGTGAGCCGGGGCAGTTCCGTGGTGAGGAGAGGGGCAGCGGGGATTAGCCCATCTCCTCCAACGCCTTGCCCTTGGTCTCCTTGACGTACCTGAGCACGAAGGGGATCGAGAGCACGGCGAAGGCTGTGTAGATGATGTAGGTGCCCGAGAGGTTCCAGTCCGCCAGACTCGGGAAGCTCGCGGTGATGGCCCAGTTGGCGATCCACTGCGCCGAGGCAGCGACGCCCAGGGCGGCGGCGCGGATCCGGTTCGGGAACATCTCGCCGAGGAAGACCCAGACCACGACGCCCCACGAGAGTGCGAAGAAGAGCACGAAGACATGGGCCGCGATCAGGGCGACGAGTCCCTGGGTGTCGGGCAGTTTGCCGTCGACGAGCTCGGCGGAGAAGGCCCAGGCCTCGAAGGCGAGGGCGATCGCCATACCGGACGAGCCGATGAGCGCGAGCGGCCTGCGGCCGATCCGGTCGACCAGGACCATCGCGATCACGGTGCCGACGATGTTCACGATCGACGTGGTGAACGAGTACAGGAACGAGCTCGACGGGTCGACACCGACCGACTGCCACAGCGTCGCGGAGTAGTAGAAGGC
This sequence comes from Streptomyces sp. NBC_01142, assembly GCF_026341125.1. Lineage (NCBI taxonomy): Bacteria > Bacillati > Actinomycetota > Actinomycetes > Kitasatosporales > Streptomycetaceae > Streptomyces > Streptomyces sp. NBC_01142. The sequence goes on along the minus strand of NZ_JAPEOR010000001.1, from coordinate 1,465,894 downwards.
GACGTTGATGCCGACGAGCTGCTGGAAGACCGAGAGTCCGATGCCGACCCAGACGATGGGCAGGAAGGCGAAGCGGCCTCCCAGCAGGTCCTTGAAGGTCGACTTGTGCTCGCGGTGCATCGCGTGGTCGATCTCGGTCACCCGGGCGTCCAGGTCGATGCGGTCGCCCTCGACCTCCTTGAGGACCTGCTTGGCCTTGTCGACCTTGCCGACGGAGATCAGGAAGCGGGGCGACTCGGGGATCGCGAAGGACAGCAGTCCGTACAGCACTGCCGGGACGACCATGACGCCGAGCATCCACTGCCAGGCCTCGATGCCGCCGATCTCGCCGCGCTGGTCACCGTCGGCGAGCTGCAGGATGCCGTAGTTCACCAGCTGGGAGATGGCGATGCCGATGACGATGGCGGCCTGCTGGAAGGAGGCGAGCCGGCCGCGGTAGGCGGCCGGGGAGACCTCGGCGATGTAGGCCGGGCCGATGACGGAGGCCATACCGATGGCGAAGCCGCCGATGATGCGCCAGAAGGCGAGGTCGTAGAGGGAGAACGGGAGAGCGGAGCCGAGCGCGCTGATGGAGAAGAGCACGGCGGCGATCTGCATACAGCGGATACGGCCGATGCGGTCGGCGATCCGGCCGGCGGTCGCGGCGCCGATGGCGCAGCCGATCAGGGCGACGGCGATGACCTGGGCGAGGGTTCCCGAGCCGATGTCGTAGCGATCCCGGATGGCCTCGACGGCGCCGTTGATGACGGCGCTGTCGTAGCCGAAGAGGAAGCCGCCCATCGCGGCGGCTGCCGTGATGAAGATGACATGCCCGAGGTGTTCGGGGCGGGCCTCACGGGCCCCCGACGAAGGCGGTGGCTGCGCAGTGCTGGTCACGTGTACTCCTGAGGCCGTCCGGCGGCGTCGCCGGACGTCGGGGGCGAGCCCTTCAAGTGGCGCACAACATCGCGACGCCCACCACTTGAAGGTAAAAGCAACGTTGCAGAGACTATTCCTTCAAGTTTCGAAGTCAAGAGCTCCATGTGGAAGAAATGTGAACCACACGGATGGCACCTTGACTTCAATAGTTGAATACTGGTCAGCGAAGACGCTGGCTGATGACCTTGGAGACGCCGTCTCCCTGCATGGAGACGCCGTACAGCGCGTCCGCGACCTCCATCGTCCGCTTCTGGTGCGTGATCACAATCAGCTGCGAGCTCTCCTGGAGCTCCTGCATGATCCGGATCAGCCGCTGGAGGTTGGTGTCGTCGAGCGCCGCCTCGACCTCGTCCATCACATAGAACGGGCTCGGCCGGGCCTTGAAGATCGACACCAGCAGCGCGACGGCGGTCAGTGACCGCTCGCCGCCCGAGAGCAGCGAGAGCCGCTTGACCTTCTTGCCGGGCGGTCTCGCCTCGACGTCCACGCCCGTGGTGAGCATGTTGCCGGGGTCGGTGAGAATCAGCCGCCCCTCGCCACCGGGGAAGAGCCGCGAGAAGACACCCTCGAACTCGCGGGCGGTGTCGCGGTACGCCTCCGTGAAAACCTGCTCCACGCGCTCGTCGACCTCCTTGATCACCTGAAGCAGGTCGGTTCTGGTCTTCTTCAGGTCTTCAAGCTGCTCGGAGAGGAACTTGTGCCGTTCCTCCAGCGCCGAGAACTCCTCCAGGGCGAGCGGGTTCACCTTCCCGAGCTGCTGATACGCCCGTTCGGCAGACTTGAGCCGCTTCTCCTGCTCGCCGCGCAGGAACGGTTTCGGCTGGTTTCGCGGGTGTTCCGGGTCATCCGGCAGCTCCTCTCCCTCGGCAGGCGGCGAGGGCGGAACCAGCTGGTCGGGCCCGTATTCGGACACCAGTCCGGCCGGTTCCACGCCCAGCTCCTCCAGGGCCTTGGTCTCCAGCTGCTCGATCCGCAGCCGCTTCTCCGCCCCGAGTACCTCACCGCGGTGAACCGAATCCGTGAGTTTGTCGAGCTCGCCCTTGAGGTCGCGCCCCTGGTTGCGGGCGGCCGTCAGCTGCTGCTCGCGCCCGGCCTTGGCCGCGTCGGCGGCGACCCGCTCCGCCTCGGCCCGTACCAGTGACACCTCGACATGCGCGAGAAGCTGGCGGGCGCCGCCGGCCACCGCGGCGGCGACCTCGGCCTCGTGCCGCAGCCGGGCGCGCCGCTGTTCGGCGCGCGCCCGTGCCTCGCGCTCGGCGCGTGCTCCCCGGTCGAGCCCGTCCGCACGGCCCGCGAGCCCCTTGACCCGCTCCTCGTGCGTACGGACCTGGAGCCTGGCCTCCATCTCGGTCTGGCGCGCGTTGGCGCCGTCGGCGGCGAGCCGGTCCCGTACATGCGTATCGGGCTCCTCCTCCGCGCCGTCGCCGGAGGGGGATGCCTCCTCGGCGACGAGCAGCCGCTCGGCCAGCTCCTCCGCCTCCTCCCGCGCCCGCTCCAGCGCCTCCTGTGCCCTGGCCGCGGCCGCGGTCGTCCGCTCGGCCTCGCCCGCGGCACCGCGCGCCTGCCCGGCGAGCCGCCCCAGCTGCCCCGAGACCGCCGACTTCTCGCGGTCCGCGGCCCGTCGGAGTTCGCCCAGCTCCTCGACGAGCGCGGCACATTCGCCGCGCCGCCCGGCCGCCTGCTGCTGCGCGGTGGCCAGCTCCTCGCACCGTACGGCCAGCTCCTCCAGCTCGGCGGCGGCCTCGTCGACGGAGGCCTGCACCTCAAGCAGGCTCGGCGCCCCGGCGGAACCGCCCTGCGCGAAGTGCGCCCCGAGAACGTCACCTTCCGCGGTCACGGCGGTGAGCTCGGGCCGTGCGTACACCAGGTCCTCGGCGTCCTCCAGCGTCCCGACGACGACCATGCCCCGCACCAGCCGGCGTACGGCGCCCATGAGTTCGTCCGGCCCGCGCACCAGATCCTCGACAGCGGGCGGTTCGCCGGCCGCGCCGGCCCGCGGACTGCCGCCCTGCCCGGGCAGCGGCATGCCGCCGAGCAGCAGGGCCGCGCGGCCCACGTCCTGTTTGCGTAGCAGCCGGATCGCCTCGGCCGCCGTGGCGGGGCCGGTCACGGCGATCGCGTCCGCCGCCGCGCCCAGCGCCGCGGCGACCGGGACCTCGTAGCCCTGGGTCACCGTGAGCAGTTCGGCCGCCGGGCCCAGCAGACCCGTCAGCCGGTCCTTCGCACCGAGCAGCGCACCCGTGCCGTCCTTGCGGCGCAGGCCGAGTGCGAGCGCCTCGCGGCGGGCGGCCACAGCGGCACGCTTGCGTTCCGCCGTGGTGAGCGCCTCGCGGGCCGCGCCCAGTGCCGACTCCGCCTCGGCCAGCTCGCGCTTGGCCGCGTCGTGCCGCTCACCCAGCGCGGAGTCGTCGGCATCCAGACCGTCGACCTCGGCCTTGAGCTGCTCGTACTCCTCCTGCGCGGCGACGGCCCGCTCCTGCGCCTCGTCGCGCGCGGCGGCCAGCCGGTCGATCTCGGCCTGTGCGGAGGCCGCCCGCGAACGGGCGGCGTTGACCTGACCGTTGAGCCGCGCCAGACCCTCGCGCCGGTCGGCGATCGCCCGCGCCACGTCCTTGAGTCTGCGCTCCTCGACCGCCAGCTCCCGCTCCAGCTCGGCGCGGTGGGCGACGGTGTCCTCCAGCGCGTGCTCCGCCGCCTCCAGCGCGGCCTCCAGCTCCGCCTCCTGCTCACGGATCCGGGCAGCCTCGCGCTCCATGTCCTCGGGGTCGCGTCCGCGCCGCTCCTCCGGCGGGGCCGCGGTCGCGCTCTTGACCCGCGCATCGGCCAGCGAGATCGTGCCGCGCACCCGCTCGGCCAGCTGCGAGAGTTCGTACCAGCTCTGCTGGGCCCGCTGCAGGCGCGGCGCCAGCCGCCGTACCTCGTCCTCCAGCTCCGCCTCACGGGTCAGCGCGGTCTTGAGCTCCGCCTCGGCCGCGTCCTTGCGTTCCTTGAGCGCCGCCTCGTCGGCGATCTCGCCGCGCAGTGCCTCCCGCAGCCGTACGAGATCGTCGGCGAGCAGCCGCAGCCGGGCGTCGCGCAGATCGGCCTGGATGACGGCGGCCCGCCGCGCCACCGCGGCCTGCCGTCCCAGCGGTTTGAGCTGACGCCGCAGCTCGTCGGTCAGATCCTGTACGCGGGCGAGGTTGGCCTGCATCGCGTCCAGCTTGCGCAGCGCCTTCTCCTTGCGCTTGCGGTGCTTGAGTACGCCTGCGGCCTCCTCGATGAAGGCCCGACGCCCCATCGGATCCGCGTGCAGTACGGAGTCGAGCTGGCCCTGCCCGACGATGACATGCATCTCGCGGCCGATGCCGGAGTCGGACAGCAGCTCCTGGATGTCGAGGAGTCGGCAGGTGTCACCGTTGAGCTGGTACTCGCTGCCGCCGTTGCGGAACATGATCCGTGTGATGGTGACTTCGGCGTAGTCGATGGGAAGCGCGCCGTCGGAGTTGTCGATGGTCAACGACACTTCCGCGCGGCCGAGCGGCGGCCGCCCGGTCGTGCCGGCGAAGATGACGTCTTCCATCTTTCCGCCCCGCAGGGACTTGGCCCCCTGTTCACCCATGACCCAGGAGAGCGCGTCCACCACATTGGACTTGCCCGAACCGTTGGGGCCCACGACGCAGGTGATGCCCGGCTCGAAGCGCAGCGTCGTGGCGGAGGCGAAGGATTTGAACCCGCGCAGGGTCATGGCCTTGAGGTGCACGCCGCCGGACTCTACCTTTCGCTGTCGGTTTCACCCATGAAGGTGCAGGGCACATCAGACGGTAAGGGGCGTACGGTAAGAGGCGGAACAAAAAAGAAAGAAGGGACGCCGAGGCGTCCCTTGCATATCTTGCGCGATGAAACTCCAGCAGATCGCCGCGCTCAGGTGAGCGCAGGTTCCGCCTGGGGTACGTCGATGTCGATGCCGTCGAGCAGCGACTCTCCGGGGTGCTGAGCGACGGCAGCATTGAGCGCGTCATTCTCGGACTGGATCCGTACAAGCTCGGATTCGAGGTCCTGGACGCGCTGCTGAAGCCGTCGCATCTCGGCGAGGAGTCGCGGGTCGGAACCGCCGACGTAACCGAGAAGCGCCTTTGCCATGATGGATGGTCCTCCACACTGAGTGACCGACCGAAGCGGTGTGGGTCGTGAGGGATTCGCACCCGCGGTGCTCGACAGTTGCTGGTTACTGCTTGTTATGAATGCGATTCGTACTGCCAAACAGCTAAGGTGCGCGGGGCTTCCAGAGTCTCACCAAAAAGTTTGACGGTCAACACGATCACGCCCCGTATCGACGGGCAACCCGGGGGCTACGGCCGCGGAACACGCGGCGGAGCCTCTTCTGCGGGGCCCTGGGGGCGTAGAGATCATCCTTCCTCGCGCAGCCTTGCATGACAAGCCCTTCTTGGCAACCACCAGGTCCTTTCTGCCAGGGGCAGGTGCCAATGGCACGCGGAATCGACATCCGCGCAGGTGAAAGGACCGACGTGCATCACCGAATCGCGAAGTCCTCGTAACCGCCGCGGGGAGTGCCCCAGATCTCGGTGACTCCGTCGACCCGCCCGGGTGTGTCGTCGGAGCAGAGCCATTCCAGCAAACGGTGGCAATTCTCACGCGGACCCTCTGCCACGACCTGCACCCTGCCGTCGTCAAGATTGAGGGCGAAGCCCTTCAGGTCGCCGATCTCCAAAGCATTTGCCCTGGTGAACCAACGGAAGCCCACTCCCTGTACTCGGCCGCGTACCCAGGCGGTGAGCCGTGCAACGTCGTTCATGTGTGCACGTTAACTGGCCAATTGCTTTCGGAGTACTTCGCCCCCTTACGTCATGGCGTACAGTCCCCTCGCAATGAGCCTCACTCGTATGGGTGACTCACTTTGATGTCTACCGTCGAGTACAAGGAAGGCACTGCAGATGGGACGCCATCGACGCTCCGCCGCCGCACCCGTCGCAGAGGATGACGCGCACGGTTCGGTCCATCGGCTCCGGGGCGGTGCACGCCGGAAGAAGCGGGGCCGTATGCCCGTACGCACCGGTCTGCTCGGCGCCTCCGCAGCCATGGCGGTAGGTGCCGTGGCCGTCGCATCCGGCCTGCTGCCCGGCGGCGACTCGTTCACCGTCAGTGGCGACAACGCGCCGACGGGGCAGATACGCACCGAGGGCTCCGCGAAGCTCCAGACGCAGGGCGACGCGAGCTCCGAGCCCACGAACGAGGCCTCGCCCTCGACGAGCCCGCGGACCGAACGCCCGCAGGCGCCGTCGAAGTCCCCTTCTCCCCGGCCGGCCAAGCCGTCGGCGGCTCCTTCGAAGGAGACCACCTCTCCCGAGCCGAAGAAGCCCCGGGTGACGGAGGAGAAGAAGAAGGAGAAGGAGCCGCAGAAGGAGTCACAGAGGGAGAGCGCGGCTCCGATCCCTGCACAGACACGTGCGCCCGTCAGGCCGTCGGAACAGCCGTCCCAGCCGGCCGGCTCCGGCTCCTCGGCCGCCGAAGTCGCCGAAGCGGCGGTCCTCAGCATGGTCAATGCCGAGCGCGCGAACGCGGGATGCAGCCCGGTACGGGCCGACGCCCGGCTTGCGGCGCTGGCCGGCGACTTCAGCGAAACCATGGCCGCGCGGGGCTTCTTCGACCACACCGACCCCGACGGGGTGACGCCCTGGGACCGCGCCGCCAAGGTCGGCATAGCCGGTCTGGGCGGCGAGAACATCGCTCGCGGCCAGGCCGACGCGGATGCGGTGATGAACACCTGGATGAACAGCGACGGTCACCGCGCGAACATCCTGAACTGCGACTACAAGACGATGGGTGTCGGTGTGCACATGGGCCCCGGCGGTCCCTGGTGGACGCAGGACTTCGGCTTCTGAGCACGACGAGGCGCTGAGTACGCCAGGACGTCACGACACCGAGCGGAAGGGCCCCGTCATCTCGATGACGGGGCCCTTCCCCTTTCCCTTGGAAAGCGCTGCGCGGGAGTAGGGTGACCGGTATGGACGACAGCCTCCCCTTTGATGTGTTCTCGAAGCAGTGCCCCTCGCGCGGCACGCTCGAGCATGTGACGGGGCGTTGGGGCAGCCTGACCATCGGGGCCCTGTACGAGGGGAGCCTCCGCTTCAATGAACTGCGGCGGCGCGTCGACGGCGTGAGCGAGAAGATGCTCTCCCAGACACTGCACGCGCTGGAGCGCGACGGGCTGGTGCACCGGGAGGCCCAGCCGACGAATCCGCCCCGCGTGGACTACGAACTCACCCCGCTGGGGCGCTCCGTCGCCGAGCGGCTGCTCGGGTTGATCCACCTGGTGGAAGGACGGATGCCCGAGGTGCTCGCGGCGCGGGAGCGTTACGACGAGGTCCGCGGCGGCCGCTGACAGCGCGGGCAGAAGTAGCTGGACCGGTTCATCCATGGCCGCCGGCGCATCGGCGTTCCGCAGCGACGGCACGGCTCGTCCTCGCGGCCGTACGCGTCCAACGACCGCTCGAAGTACCCCGATTCGCCGTTCACGTTGACATACAGGCTGTCGAAGCTGGTGCCGCCGACGGCGAGCGCGGCGGCCATCACCTTCCGTACATGGCCGAGGAGTTCGACCGAGCGGGGGCGGGTGAGGGTAGCGGTGGGGCGCTCGTAGTGGAGCTTCGCGCGCCAGAGCGCCTCGTCCGCGTAGATGTTCCCGACACCGCTGATCAGCGACTGGTCGAGCAGGGCGCGCTTGATCGTCGTACGGCGCAGGCGCAGTGCGGTGTGGAAGGCCGCGTCGTCGAAGGCCGGGTCGATCGGGTCGCGGGCGATGTGCGCGATGACGTCGGGGAGCCCGTCCGGGGTGTTGTCGTGGAGCGAGAGACCGCCGAAGGTGCGCTGGTCGACGAAGCGCAGCTCGGTCCCGAGGGAGTCGTCGAAGCGGATGCGGATACGCAGGTGCTTCTCGTCCTCGGCCTCCTCGGGCTGCACGAGAAGCTGTCCGCTCATTCCGAGGTGGCCGAGGATCGAGACGTCCGTGTCCGCCAGGGGCAGCCAGAGGTACTTGCCGCGGCGGCGGGCGACACCGACGCTGTGACCCTTGAGGCGGGCCGCGAAGTCCTCACCGCCCGCGAAATGACGGCGTACGGCACGCGGGTGCAGAACCTGGACCTCGGCGATCGTGCGTCCGCTGACCCAGCGCTGGAGTCCGCGCCGTACGACTTCGACCTCGGGCAGTTCGGGCACGGGGCTCCTCCCCAGGGGCTTGCGGCGACGCCCGCAGCGTACCGCCACCCGGGCGTGGGAAGGCCGTGAGGCCCCCCGCACCTGCTGGGGTGCGGGGGGCCTCACGGCGAAAACGGAAGCGTCGAGCGTCGACTCAGGCCGAGGCCCTGTCGTCCGCGGCCGCCGGTGACGAAGGGGTGTCGGCGGCCCCTTCGCCGGCAGCAGCGGCTTCAGCGACCGCGACGGCTGCCGCGGTTGCCTCTTCGGCCGCGGCCTTCGCCACAGCCGCGCGTTCGTCCGCGGCGGCACGGATCTCCCGCCACGCGGACTCCGCCGCCTGCTGTTCCGCTTCTTTCTTGCTGCGGCCGGTGCCGGTGCCGTACGAGACACCACCGACGCGGGCGGCAGCAGTGAAGGTCTTCTCGTGGTCCGGGCCGGTCTCGGTGACGAGATACTCCGGGACTCCGAGCCCCTCGGCAGCAGTCAGCTCCTGGAGGCTGGTCTTCCAGTCCAGGCCGGCGCCGAGGTTCGAGGACTTCTCGATCAGCGGGTCGAAGAGCCGGTGCACCAGCTCCGAGGCCGCGTCGAGGCCCTGGTCGAGATAGACCGCGCCGATCACCGCTTCAAGGGTGTCGGCGAGGATGGACGCCTTGTCCCGGCCACCCGTGCCTTCTTCGCCCCGGCCGAGCCGGACGAAAAGGCCGAGTTCGAGGCCACGGCCGACCTCCGCCAGCGCACGCGAATTGACCACCGCGGCCCGCAACTTGGCCAGCTGGCCTTCGGGCAGGTCGGGGTGGGTGCGATACAGCGTGTCGGTGACCACCAGGCCGAGCACCGAATCCCCGAGGAATTCGAGCCGCTCGTTGGTGGGCAGACCGCCGTTCTCGTACGCGTACGAACGGTGGGTCAGCGCACGCACCAGAAGGGCGGACTCGAGGTGGTACCCGAGCCGCCCTTCCAGAAGCGTGTGGGACGAGGCTGCGTTGACTGCGTTCACTGCGTCTGCCTGCTTCTTGGCATTGGACAGCTCAGACATCGGGCCTCTCACCAGCCGCTCAGACCTCGAGGACCTGGCGCTTGTTGTAGGTGCCGCAGCTCGGGCACGCGATGTGCTGCTGCTTCGGCTCCTGGCAACGCTCACACGAAACCAGGGTGGGGACCGCAGCCTTCCACTGCGACCGGCGGTGGCGCGTGTTGCTGCGCGACATCTTCCGCTTCGGAACAGCCACGGCTACTTCTCCTGCTTCTCGTCGACGCCCGACTCGGCGCCGCCCATGTTGTCCTTCTCGCCGTCCTGGATGGTCCCGGCGAGTCCCTGCAGTGCCGCCCAACGAATGTCGACGGCGTCGTGGTGGTGGTCCGGGTTCTCGTCCAGCCTGACTCCACATGTGGAGCACAGACCGGCACAGTCCTCCCGGCACACCGGCTGCATCGGCAGTGCGAGCACTACCGCATCGCGCAGCACGGGCTCGAGGTCGAACAGGCCGTCCTCGAGGAAGAGCATGTCCTCGTCCTCGGCGTCGTCGACAGGCTCCGCAGTGCGACTGCGGTTCCGGTCGTCGGCGTCAGGGTACGAGAACATCTCCTGGAAGTCCGCCTCAGCCTTTCGGCGCAGCGGCTCCAGACACCTTACGCACTCCCCCTCGACCGATGCACGGGCGGTGCCTGTGACAAGCACCCCGTCCATGACCGACTCGAGGCGGAGATCGAGCTCCACGGGCGAGCCCAAGGGCACGCCTATGACCCCTTCGATACCGAAGTCCTTGGGGGCCGCGACCGTGCGGGTCAGCCGCTGGAGCGCACCGGGACGCCGACCCAGCTCGTGTGTATCGAACACGAGAGGGTTGCGGTGGTCGAGGTGCGCGTTCAGGGGTTTTCCTGCTTTCGGAATCGTGGGGAGGGGCCGTCCTGCTCCGGAGTCGAAGCGGGCAGCCGGGATCGCGGAAGTACGCGCGACCGAAGAGCCAGGATACTGGACAGGCCGCCGAAGACCCAATCCGGTCCTTCCCGGCGGCTTGCCCGCCGGGTTTCTCAGCGCCCCTGCTCGTACCGGCGCAGCTGCTCGAGGTCGATCATGCTCGTGTCGAAGAGACTGGTCTCGTCGAGAGCGGCACCCTGGGGCTGGTGCTGGGGCTGCTGCGGCTGGTGCTGGGGCTGCTGCTGGTACGCGTACGGATCCTGCTGGGCGTACTGCTGCTGGTCGTAGCCCTGCTGCTGGTACGCGGCGTACGGGTCCTGCTGCTGGTAGCCGGCGTACGCCTCCTGCGGCTGGTACGCGTACGGATCAGGCTGGGCCGGAACCTGGGCAGGCATCTGCACCGGGGGGGCCTGGGCCGGGATCCGGGGCTGCTGCTCGGCCGCCTGCGGCTGGTGCTGGTGCTGCGCCTGGACCTGCGGATCGGCCAGCTCCGCGAGACCGGCCAGATAGTCGGCGTCGCTCGCGTGCTGCTGCGCACCCGCGGCGTCCTGGGCGGCCATGTGCTCGCCGAGGGCGTCACTGGTGGTCCGCCCGTGCAGCTTCTGCCGGCCTCGGCCGACCGCGTCCAGGGTCTTGGAGAGCACGGCCTCGAAGGCGCCGAGCTTGGCGTCGACGTACTCGTCCGCGCGCTGGATGAGCGTCTGCGGGTCCGCGGTGTACTCCGGGGCGTCGTCGTCGGCGTACCCCTGCTCGTCCAGACCGGGGCCGCGGCCGAGCAGCTTCTCACGGCCGCGGTCGACGGAGCCGATGGTCTTGTTGAGGACGACCTCGAAGTTGGCGAGCTTGGAGTCGACGTAGTCGTCGGCCTCGGCCCGGATCTCCTCGGCGTCGCGGCGGGCCTCGGAGAGGATCCGGTCGGCCTCGTCCTGGGACTGGCGGGCGACCTGGGTGTCCGAGATCAGCGAGCCGCGTTCGGCGTGGGCGGACGTGATGATCCGCTCGGCCTCCTGGCGGGCCTGCTCGACCAGCTGCTCGCGGCCGCCGATCAGCTCCTGGGCGTGCGCCAGCGAGCCGGGCAGGGCCTGGCGGACCTCTTCGAGCATGGCGAGCAGCTCGGCGCGGTTGACCACGCAGGAGGCCGACATGGGCATGGACCGGGCGTTCCCGACCGCCTCGACGATCTCGTCGATCTTCTTCTGGACGTCCACCGTGCGTTCGCCACTCTCTACAGCTGAATTGGAGACGGACGGGACGACTGTACGGGGAGTCGACGCCCGTCCGACAGCGGGTGACGGGCTGTCAGCTCGTCACTTCTGGGCGAGCCGCTCGGTGAGGGCACGGTGCACAACGGGAGGCAGCAGGTGGGAGACGTCCCCGCCCCAGGCGGCGACCTCCTTGACCAGGCTGGAGGAGAGGAAGCTGTAGGTGGGGTTGGTCGGGACGAAGAGGGTCTCGACTCCCGAGAGGCCGTTGTTCATCTGGGCCATCTGCAGCTCGTAGTCGAAGTCGCTGACCGCACGCAGACCCTTGACGATGGCCGGGATGTCGCGCTGCTTGCAGAAGTCGACGAGCAGGCCGTGGTGGGACTCCACCTGGACGTTTCCGTAGTCACTGGTGACCTGGCGGATCATCTCGATCCGCTCCTCCACCGTGAACAGTCCCTGCTTGGACTGGTTGATCATCACCGCGACATGTACGACGTCGTACAGCTTGGAGGCGCGGGCAATGATGTCGAGGTGTCCATTGGTGATGGGGTCGAATGACCCCGGACAGACTGCGCGGCGCAACTGTGGTCCCTCGCTCTCCGGTCCGTTCATCGTGCGTCTTCGCACGTAGAGGCGGCGCGACCGTACCAAAGCGTGCCCTCGCCGTAACGACGGGCCCGCAATGGCTCGAAACCCTGCGGCCACCCGAACTCGCCGCCTCTGGTGCTGCGCTCCACGGTGACGAGAGCATCGTCCGCGAGCCAGCCCTGAGTACGGAGTGTGAGCAGGATCTCGCGAAGATCGTCGTCGGTGACGACGTACGGAGGATCGAGAAACACCACGTCATAGGGGTCTTCGGGAGCCGGACCCGTGATGATCTGTTCCGCTTTGCCCGTGCGGACCTCCGCGCCGGGCAGCCCGAGCGCACGGACGTTCTCGCGGACGGTGCGGGCGGCGCGGGTGTCGGCCTCGACGAGGAGGGCGTGGGCCGCGCCCCGGGAGAGGGCCTCCAGGCCCACGGCTCCGGAGCCCGCGTACAGATCGGCGATGCGGATGCCGCTGAACGTGCCCAGCAGCGACTCCCAGCTGGAGAAGAGTCCCTCGCGAGCGCGGTCGGAGGTGGGGCGGGTGCCGTTGCCGGGCGGGACGGCGAGGCGGCGGCCGCCGGCCGCGCCGGCGATCACGCGGGTCATCTCAGTCCTTGTCGGTGAGCTCGATGAGCGGAGTCTGTCCCGTCAGTCTCTCAGCCCCGGGAGAGGTACTGCCTCTCAGCCCTTGTCGAGGTACTGCTCCCGCTCCTCGTCGAGCAGCGCGTCCAGTGCCGTCCGCAGCTCGGGCAGCCGCTCCAGCTCCGGGTCCTCGGCGACGATCGTCACGGCCTCCTCGCGGGCTGCCGCGATGACCTCCTCGTCCTCGATGACCGTGAGCATCCGCAGCGAGGAGCGCACACCGGACTGGGCCTGGCCGAGCACATCGCCCTCGCGGCGCTGCTCGAGGTCGATACGGGAGAGCTCGAAGCCGTCGAGCGTGGAGGCGACAGCGCCCAGCCGTGCCCGGGCGGGGCTCGCCTCGGGCATCTCGCTGACCAGCAGACACAGGCCCGGGGCCGAGCCACGGCCCACACGGCCGCGCAGCTGATGCAGCTGCGAGACGCCGAACCGGTCCGCGTCCATGATCACCATGGCGGTGGCGTTGGGGACGTTCACGCCGACCTCGATGACGGTGGTGGCGACGAGGACGTCCACAGCGCCCGCGGCGAAGCGCCGCATGACGTCGTCCTTGCCGTCCGGCGGCATCCGCCCGTGCAGGATTTCGACGCGCAGGCCCTTCAGAGGGCCTGCCGTGAGCTGTTCGGCGATCTCGATCACAGCCAGCGGGGGGCGCTTCTCGGCATCGTCCTCCGCCGACTTCTTCTTCGGCTCGTCGTCCCCGTCACCGATCCGGGGGCAGACCACATACGCCTGGTGGCCGTTCTCCACTTCCTCGCGCACGCGCTCCCAGGCGCGCGCGAGGAAGTGCGGCTTGTCCTGGGCCGGGACCACATGGCTGGCGATCGGCGAGCGGCCGGCCGGCAGCTGGTCCAGGACCGAGGTCTCCAGGTCGCCGAAGACGGTCATCGCGACCGTACGGGGAATGGGGGTGGCGGTCATGACCAGCAGATGCGGCGGCTGCTTGCCCTTGGAGCGCAGGGCGTCGCGCTGCTCCACACCGAAGCGGTGCTGCTCGTCGACCACGACCAGACCCAGATCGTGGAACTGCACCTTGTCCTCGATCAGCGCATGGGTGCCGATCACGATCCCCGCCTCGCCCGTCACCAGGTCGAGCAGCGCCTGCCGGCGCGCGGCCGCGCCCATGGAGCCGGTCAGGAGCACCACCTTGGTGGCGTGCTCGGACCCGCCGAGCATTCCCGACTCCGCGAGCTCCCCCATCATCTCGGTGACCGAGCGGTGGTGCTGCTGGGCGAGGACTTCGGTGGGCGCGAGCATCGCCGCCTGCCCGCCCGCGTCGACGACGGTGAGCATCGCCCGCAGCGCGACCATCGTCTTGCCCGATCCCACCTCGCCCTGGAGGAGACGGTGCATCGGGTGCTCGGTCGCCAGGTCGTCGAAGATCTCCTTGGTGACCTTCTGCTGGCCTTCGGTGAGGGTGAAGGGCAGCTTGGCGTCGAAGGCGTCGAGCAGGCCGCCGGCCACGGGTTTCCTTGCCACGGCGGGCAGTTGGGCGTCGGCGTACCGCCGCCGGGCGAGCGCGACCTGGAGGACGAACGCCTCGTCCCATTTGAGCCGGTCCCTTGCCTCGGCGATGTCCGCCTTCGTCCGCGGCCGGTGGATCTTGCGCAGGGCGTCGGGGAGCGTGGCGAATCCGCGGCCTTCGCGCAGCGAGGGCGGCAGCGGGTCGGCGGCCTCCCCGGCGCGCGGCAGGACCGCGTCCACCGCTTTGGCGATCTTCCAGCTCTCCAGCTGCTTGCAGGCCGGATAGATCGGGATCAGCTGGTTGGCGAAGGCGTCCACCGCGTCCTCCGCACTGGCGCCGCCCAGCGGCTCGTACGCGGGATGGGCGAGCTGCAGCTTGCGGTTGAACATCGACACCTTGCCGGCGAACATCGCGCGGCTGCCCGGCAGCAGGTCCTTGTGCGGCTTGTGGACCCCCTTGCCGAAGAACACCAGCTGCAGCCGTCCGCTGCCGTCGGTGATCGTGACCTCGAGCCGCCGGCCGCGGCCCTGGTTGAAGGTGAGGACGCGGGCGTCGGCGACCTGGGCGACGACCGTGACGTGTTCGTCCAGGGGCAGCTCGGAGAGCGAGGTGAGCTCGCCCCGCTCGGCGTAGCGCCGCGGATAGTGGTGCAGCAGATCACCGACCGTATGCAGGTCGAGGTGCTCGGCCATCACCTTCGCGGTGGCGGCACCGAGCGTCTTCTTCAGGGTTTCGTCGAGCGCGGACACGCGATCCATTGCACACCACACCACCGACAGCCGTCGCGCACCTGTGGATATCTGCTGGTCACCACCGTGCCGTGAGTCCTACTCCACGCCGATCAGCAGCGGGGCCGACTGGCGGCCACCCCGGTAGACCACGGTGTCGACCGCCAGGTGGCCGTCCCGTACATGCCTCTCCAGCCGGTCCGCGACCGCGTCCGCGTCCGTTACGTCGTCGCCCAGGACCAGCGTCACCATCTCGCCGCCCGCCGCCAGCATGCGGTCCAGCACCGTTTCCGCCGTGGCCGCCAGGTCCGTGCCGATCACCACCACGTCGCCGTCGATCAGGCCCAGTACGTCCCCGGCCTGGCAGACGCCGGCCATCGTCCACGACTGCCGTTCGGCGACGGCCAGTTCGGCGTAGCGCGTCGCACCCGCCGCCGCCGTCATGGCCACCACGTCCTCGTCGAAGCGCCGGTCCGGCTCGTGGACAGCGAGGGCCGCGATGCCCTGGACCGCCGACCGGGTCGGGATGAGAGCGACCCGTACTCCCTCCGTACGGGCCTGTTCCGCGGCCGCCGCGGCCGTGTGCCGCAACTCCGCGGAGTTCGGCAGCAGGACCACCTCGCGCGCGTGGGCGCAGCGGATCGCGTCGACCAGCTCGCCGCTGGCCGGCGGCTCCCCCGGCCGCGCCAGCACCGTCGTCGCGCCCGCTTGCGTGCACAGGCCCGCCAGACCCTCCCCGGGGACGACCACGACGACCGCCCGCTGCACCTGCTCGCGCGGCACCGCCGTCGCGGTGTCGAAGTGGGTGATACGGATCCGGTACGGCCGCCCCGCCTCGACGCCCGCCTCCACCGCCGCGCCCGCGTCGTCGACGTGCACATGGACGTTCCAGAGGCCGTCGCCGCCGACCACGACGAGCGAGTCCCCGAGTCCGTCGAGCCGGGTCCGCAGCCGGGTCACGGCCGCATCGTCCGCCTCCAGCAGGTAGATCACCTCGAAGGCGGGGCCCCCGTCGGCGCACGGCTCCACCCCGGGGCCCAGGGGCTCCGGGCGGACATGGGCCATCGCCGGTACGAGCGGGGCCTCCCCCGACACCGCCTCGACCAGCGCCCCGAGCACCATCAGCAGCCCGCGCCCGCCCGCATCCACGACCCCCGCGCGCTCGAGCACGGCGAGCTGGCCGGGTGTCGCGTCCAGTGCGGACCGCGCGCCCTCGTACGCCGCCCGTGCCGTCCCCGCCTCATCGGCCGAGGAACTCGAAGAAGTCTCCGCCGCTTCGGCCGCGGCTCCCGCCACGCTCAGGATCGTCCCCTCGACGGGATGCGCGACCGCCTCGCGTGCCAGCCCCGCGGCCCGTCGCAGCGCGCCGGCGAGGTGATCTCCCTCACCGAGCCGCTCGGCCATGCCCCGCAGGAGCTGCGCCAGGATCGTCCCGGAGTTCCCGCGGGCCCCGATCAGCGCCCCGTGCGCCATCGACCGCATCACCTCGGCGAGTGCGGGCGCGGACGATCCGGTCTCGTGCGCGGCGAAGACCGCCTCCACCGCCTGGACCGCGGACTCCACGGTCAGATAGAGGTTCGTGCCGGTGTCCCCGTCCGCGACCGGATAGACATTGATCGCGTCGATCTCCTCGCGCTCCCGGCCGAGGGCCTCCAGCGACAGTGAGCACCAGGCGCGCACCGCTGCGGCATCGAGAGTCTGCGGCACCTGGTGATCCTCCTTGAGCGGCCCGGAAGGGCCGTGGGCAGCGGGCTGCACCGCAGGGTAGACCCGGGCGGCAGCGGGCGACGGGGCGGGGCGGGGGCGGGGGAAGCCATGGTAGTTTCGTTCTACCGAAGCAGACGTTGTATGCTGCTCCGGTTGCCCGATGAAAGTCGGGCCATTCCCCCGGCAAAGCCACCAATCAGATCACTGATCCGGCGCGCCGGAATTCACTGTAAGTGCATCTGAAGTCTTTGGAGTGACCGTGGCTGCCAACTGCGACGTCTGCGGCAAGGGGCCGGGCTTCGGCAACAACATTTCGCACTCGCACCGCCGTACGTCTCGTCGCTGGAACCCGAACATCCAGCGTGTGCGTGCCGTGGTCGGTCGGACGCCGAAGCGGCTCAACGTCTGCACCTCGTGCATCAAGGCCGGCAAGGTCTCGCGCTAACGCCGACGTCTGGTCGTTGCGCAGCCCCTGCGGTTGCCTTGAAAGCCGGTCCACCTCGGTGGACCGGCTTTTTGCCGTACTCGGAAGCGATCAGCCGAAGCGATCAGCGGCGCAGGCTCTGGGAACGGAACCGCCAGGCGTGATCCACCGGGCCGATCCCGCCGCCCAGCGGGAATCCGGCCGCGATCGCCCCGGTGACGTACTCCTTGGCGGCCCTGACGGCCTCCGGGACGCCCATCCCCTGTGCCAGACCCGACGCGACCGCGGACGCAAGCGTGCAGCCCGTCCCATGGGTGTGCCGGTTGTCGTGCCTCGGTGCCCGCAGCCAGTGCTCCTCGCTGCCGTCCGTCAGCAGATCCACCGCGTCGCCCGCGAGATGCCCGCCCTTGATCAGCGCCCACCGCGGCCCGAAGCCGAGCACGGCGTCCGCGGCCCGGCGCATCCCGCTCTCGTCCTCGACCACCACTCCTGTGAGCTGGGTGACCTCGTCGAGATTGGGCGTGGCCACGGTCGCGACCGGCAGCAGCTTGGTCCGTACGGAATCGAGCGCGGACGCGGCCAGCAGGGGATCCCCGTGCTTGGAGACACCCACCGGGTCCACGACCACCGGGGCGTCCGTCCCGGCCAGCAGTTCCGCGACCGTCTCGACCAGCGGCGCGGACGCCAGCATCCCGGTTTTCACGGCCTGTACGCCGATGTCGTCGACGACGCTGCGGTACTGGGTCCGTACCGCCTCGACCGGCAGCTCCCACGCCCCCTGTACGCCCAGTGAATTCTGCGCGGTGACCGCGGTGAGCACGCTCATGCCGTGCACGCCGAGTGCCAGCATGGTCTTGAGGTCGGCCTGAATGCCCGCACCGCCGCCGGAATCGGATCCGGCGACGGTGAGGACACGTGGGGGTATCTGCATACCCCCGAATCTACTTGCCGTCCTCGATGTCCCCGAAGTGGTCCCAGCCGCTCTTGCTGGTCCACGGCGCACCGTCGACGGTCACCTGCGGCAGCGCCGACGGGTTGAGTACCTCTCCGATCACCTTCCAGCGGGCCGGCAGCTTCGCATCCGGCGGGAAGGTGGCGACGATCGCGTGGTCCTCTCCCCCGGTCAGCACCCACTGCAGCGGATCGACGCCGACCGCCTGGCCGATGTCGTTCATCTGGCTGGGGATGTCGATCAGGCCGGACCGCAGGTCGATACGGACCTTGCTGGCGTCCGCGATGTGCCCGAGGTCGGCGACGAGTCCGTCGCTGACATCCGTCATGGCGGTGGCGCCGAGCCCGGCCGCCGCGGGGCCCGCGTGGTACGGCGGCTCGGGCCGCCGGTGCGCCTCCACGAAGGCGCGCGGCGAGCGGAAACCGCGCGAGAGCACCGCGTGCCCGGCCGCCGACCAGCCCAACCAGCCGGTGTACGCGACGACATCGCCGGGCTGGGCACCGGAGCGGGTCACCGGCTCGTGGTTGCGCAGATCCCCGAGCGCGGTGATCGCGATCGTGATCACGTCTCCGCGTACGACATCGCCGCCGACCACCGCCGCGCCCGCGACCTGGCACTCGTCCCGGATGCCGTCCATCAGCTCGGTGGCCCAGGTGACCGGGAGTTCGGCCGGGACGACCAGACCGAGCAGCAGCGCGGTCGGAACCGCGCCCATCGCCGCGATATCGGCCAGATTCTGTGCGGCCGCCTTGCGTCCCACGTCGTACGCCGTCGACCAGTCGCGGCGGAAGTGCCGCCCCTCCAGCAGGAGGTCCGTACTCGCCACGACCCTGCGGTCGGGTGCGGCCACGACCGCGGCGTCGTCGCCGGGCCCGAGCCGTACAGCGGGGGTGGAGGTGAGCCGGGAGGTGAGCTCCCTGATGAGCCCGAACTCCCCCAACTCGCCCACAGTGCCCTTCACCGAGTCTCACCTCTCCGTCGTCCTGCCGGAACCCCCGGCAGAGCTGCTTGCTTGCGGTCGCGGGCCGTCTTCGCCGTAGGTACCGTCAAGAGATACGTCAACTTCCGCTTTCCGTACGCCACGCTGCGGGCGTCACCCGGCGCGCGGGTCTCCCCGCGGCCCGCGGCGACGCGATACCGTGGCGTCTCTTCTCCCCCCACATGATCCTCGTGGCCGCCCTGGAGGTTCCGTGGTACAGGCGTACATCCTCATCCAGACCGAAGTGGGCAAGGCGTCGACCGTCGCCGAGACCATCGGCAAGATTCCGGGAGTGATTCAGGCCGAGGACGTAACCGGCCCCTATGACGTGATTGTGCGCGCCCAGGCCGAGACGGTCGACGATCTCGGTCGCATGGTGGTCGCCAAAGTCCAGCAAGTGGACGGCATCACCCGCACCCTGACCTGCCCGGTCGTGCACCTGTAGCCCCCGTCTACGCTTGGCCGGTGACGTCTTCCCGCCGCCGGCCCTTCTTCCTGTCCGCCGCCGCCGTTGTGCTGTTGGCTGCCGCGGGCTGTTCCTCCACGGACGCACCGGCATCGATCACGGTTCCCAGCGCTTCGCCGGAGGAAGCCGCCTTGTGCCGTGCGCTGCACGAGGAGCTGCCCGATTCCGTCGCCGGAATGGACCGCAAGGACCCCGAACCGGCTTCCGAACTCACCGCCGGCTGGGGCGATGCCGCGATCGTACTGCGCTGCGGCGTCCCCCGGCCGGAGAAGATGAACGACCCCGAGGCAGACGGGGTGACGGTGGGCGGCGTCGACTATCTGCTGGAGCAGCAGGACGACGGGTCGTTCCGCTTCACCACGACCTACCGGAAGGCGTACGTCGAGGTGACGCTCACCAAGAAGTACGCCTCCGACGTCACCCCGCTGATCCCGCTGGGCGCACCGATCAAGAAGACCGTGCCGGCCAGCCTTTGACCCCCGCCGCGGTCCGGCCCGGCACCGCCCTGCCCGGTGACGTGTGGGGGAAGTCCCGCCTGCCCTGCGGGCGGACGGCTACTTCCCCGACATGCCCTAGCGCAGTCCGGTCGTGCGGCGCAGCGCCGCCTGGATCAGCATGTCCACCAGCTCCGGGTAGCTGACCCCGCTCTCCTGCCACATCCGCGGGTACATGGAGATCGGCGTGAAGCCCGGCATGGTGTTGATCTCGTTGATCACGAACTCGCCGTCCTCGGTGAGGAAGAAGTCGGCGCGGACCAGCCCCTCGCAGGACGCGGCATCGAACGCCTCGACCGCGAGCCGGCGCACCTCGGCGGTCTGCTCGTCGGTCAGCGGCGCGGGCACAAGACCGGCCGCCGAGTCGATGTACTTGGCCTCGAAGTCGTAGAACTCGTGCGAGGAGACCGGCGGGATCTCGGCCGGCACGCTGGCGCGCGGGCCGTCCTCGAACTCCAGCACCCCGCACTCGATCTCGCGGCCACGCAGCAGCGACTCCACCAGGATCTTGGGGTCGTGGCGCTGTGCCTCCTCGATCGCCGCGTCCAGTCCGGAGAGGTCGTCGACCTTGGTGATGCCGATCGACGACCCGGCGCGGGCCGGCTTCACGAAGAGCGGCCAGCCGTGGTCGCCCGCGAAGTCGATGATCTTCTTGCGGGCCGCGGAGGCGTCCTTCTCCCACTCCCGGGGGCGGATCACCAGGTACGGGCCGACGGGCAGGCCGAAGGAGATGAAGACCCGCTTCATGTACTCCTTGTCCTGGCCGACGGCCGAGGCGAGGACGCCGGAGCCGACGTACGGGACGCCGGAGAGCTCCAGCAGTCCCTGGAGGGTGCCGTCCTCGCCGTACGGACCGTGCAGTACCGGGAAGACGACGTCGACCTCGCCGAGCGCCTTGGGCACGGAGCCGGGCTCGCTGTAGACGACTTCGCGGCTGCCAGGATCGACGGAGAGCACCACTCCGCCCTGGGCGGACTCGGCCAGCTGCTCGACGCTCGGCGTCTTGCGGTCGGCGATGGTCATCCGGTCCGGCTCGTCGGCGGTGAGCGCCCACCGGCCGTCCGTCGTGATGCCGATCGGCAGTACGTCGTACTTCGTACGGTCGATGGACCGCATCACGGCGCCGGCGGTGACCACGGAGATCCCGTGTTCGGAGCTGCGACCGCCGAAGACGACGGCTACGCGCGGCTTGCGGAGCTGCTGCTCAGGGCTCTGGGGGAGGTTCTCGCTGCTCATATCGCGATGAGACTACCCGCTTGGGGGGTGCGGGGGGATTCCCCCCACAGGGCTCAGCCGGACAAGTCAGCGGCGCTCGGGCTTCGCGGCACGCGACATCAGCTCCTTGAGGGCGACCACCGGCGGCTTGCCCTCGTGGACGATGCCGACGACCATCTCGGTGATGGGCATGTCGACGCCGTGCCTGCGCGCCAGATCCAGCACCGATTCACAGGACTTGACGCCCTCGGCGGTCTGCTTGGTGACCGCGATGGTCTCCTGGAGCGTCATCCCGCGCCCGAGGTTGGTGCCGAAGGTGTGGTTGCGGGAGAGCGGCGAGGAGCAGGTCGCGACCAGATCGCCCAGTCCGGCGAGGCCGGAGAAGGTCAGCGGGTCGGCGCCCATGGCGAGGCCGAGGCGGGTGGTCTCGGCCAGACCGCGGGTGATCAGCGAGCCCTTGGCGTTGTCGCCGAGGCCCATGCCGTCCGCGATGCCGACGGCCAGCCCGATGACGTTCTTGACGGCGCCGCCCAGTTCGCAGCCGACGACGTCGGTGTTGGTGTACGGGCGGAAGTACGGGGTGTGGCAGGCGGCCTGAAGCCGCTGGGCGACGGCTTCGTCGCGGCAGGCGACCACGGCCGCGGCCGGCCGGCGCTGGGCGATCTCCTTGGCGAGATTGGGGCCTGTGACGACGGCGACGCGCTCGGCGGGGACCTCGGCGACCTCTTCGATGACCTCGCTCATCCGCTTGGCGGTGCCGAGTTCGACGCCCTTCATCAGCGAGACGAGGACGGTGCCGGCCGGTAGCTTGGGCGCCCATTCCGCGAGGTTGCCGCGCAGGGTCTGCGAGGGAACGGCGAGGACCGTGAAGTCGGCACCGTGCAGGGCCTCGGCCGGGTCGGTGGTGGCCCGGATCGTGCCGGGAAGCTCAATTCCCGGCAGATAGTCGGGGTTGGTACGGGTGCTGTTGACGGCCTCGACGAGTTCGGCGCGGCGGCCCCAGAGGGTCACCTCGCAGCCCGCGTCCGCGAGCACCATGCCGAACGCCGTGCCCCATGAGCCCGTTCCGAAGACGGCTGCCTTTACGGGGTGTGTCACTTGGTTCCCTCCCCCGCGGCCTTGCGCCGCTGTTCTTCACGTGCCCTGCGGTGGTCGAACGGCTCGGGCGGCGCCGGTTCGCCGCGTACCTCCTCGAGCAGCGCGGTGATCGCGGCCATGATGGCCTCGGTCACCTCGCGCAGCACCTCGGGGGTGGGCTCGAGTCCGTGGAACCGGACGAGGTCGACCGGGGGTCCGGCCTGTACCTGAAGCGTCTTACGGGGGAAGAACCGGAATTTGTTCTCCTTGGCGTACGGCGGCATCGCCAGGTTGGCGCCCCACTGCGCGATGGGGATGACCGGGGCCTTGGTCATCAGCGCGACGCGTGCCACACCGGTCTTGCCGGCCATGGGCCACACATCCGGGTCGCGGGTGAGGGTGCCTTCCGGATAGAAGGCGACGCATTCGCCGCGCTCGACGGCGTCCACGGCAGCGCGGAAGGCGTCCAGTGCGTTGGTGGTCTCGCGGTACACGGGAATCTGTCCGGTGCCCCGCAGGATCATCCCCACAAAAGGGACGTCGAAGAGGGCGGCCTTGGCCAGCAGCCGCGGCACTCGTCCGGTGTTGTACTGGAAGTGTCCGTAGGAAAGCGGGTCCAGATACGAGTTGTGATTGACCGCGGTGATGAATCCGCCGTCGGCCGGAATGTTTTCCATTCCCCGCCAGTCCCGCTTGAACAGAACCAACAGCGGCGGTTTAGCGATGACCGCCGCCAGGCGGTACCAGAAGCCGATTCTACGGCGGGACACTCGGACACCTTCCTCTATGACCGGGCACTTGCCTGGCTGCTGGGGGTCAAGTGTCGCCCCAGGCCCCTGGTCTGTCGAGAACACCGTACGCCCCGGCCCGAGGCCCGGACCGCCGGATCATCGAGTGCTCAGGTGACAATGGGGCACCAAATGCGCATGGACGGAGAGCTCGCCACGAACACCGACCCAATGGCCCCGTGGTCCCTGGTCGTCCCGCTGAAGCCCCTCTTACTGGCCAAGAGCAGGCTCGCGGCTGCCGCGGACGGCATTCTGCGGCCGCATCTCGCTCTCGCCTTCGCCCAGGACACCGTGGCCGCGGCGCTGGCCTGCCCGGCCGTGCGAGATGTGGCAGTCGTCACGGACGATCCGGCGGCAGCGGCCGAGCTCGCCGCACTGGGGGCGCGGATCGTGCCGGACACCCCGGCGGCCGGGCTCAACGCGGCCCTGTCCTACGGAGCGGAGGCGGTGCGCGCGGTGCGCCCCGGCGCGGCGGTCGCCGCGCTCAACGCCGATCTGCCCGCATTGCGCCCCGAAGAATTGGCGCGGGTACTGGCGGGAGCTTCGGTATTTCCCCGGGCATTTCTGACGGATGCGGCAGGAATCGGCACCACATTGCTCTCGGCCGCTTCCGGCATGGAATTGCGCCCCGCATTCGGCGGGCAGTCGCGGCGTCGGCATTCGGCGTCGGGGGCTGCGGAAATCCTGCTCGACGGCGTCGATTCGGTGCGGCAGGACGTGGACACCGGGGACGATCTGGAGGCGGCGCTCATGCTGGGCGTGGGGCCGCGCACCGCGGAGCGCTGGGAGGCCGGCGCCCACGCCTTGGACGGATCACGGGACGGATAGGCTGCGGACATGCAGGCGACCTCGTACACGTACGACTCCGAGACCCGCAGCGGCAGCGTCCTTCTCGACGACGGGACCCCGGTTCCGTTCGATGCGGCGGCTTTCGACGCGGGCGGGCTGCTGCTGCTGAGGCCCGGCCAGCGGGTCCGTATCGAGACCGAGGGCGAGGGCAGTTCCCTGCGCATCACGCTAGTGACGCTGCAGACCCTCTAGGCGCCGCGCACGCGCCGTACACGCAGTACGGCATGCCGCACACGCAGTACACCCAGAACACGCCGCGGGCCGGGCTCCCCCTGAGGGAGCCCGGCCCGGCGCGTGAGTGGCCCTGTGACCCTGTGCCGCTTACTTCTTCCTGGCGACGGTCTTCTTGGCGGTGATCTTTCGCGCCGTGGCCTTCTTGGCGGGCGCCTTCTTCGCCGTGGCCTTCTTGGCAGGGGCGGTCTTCTTGGCGGTGGCCTTCTTGGCGGTGGTCTTCTTCGCCGTGGCCTTCTTGGCGGTGGCGGCCTTGGTGGCCGGAGTCGCCTTCTTGGCAGTGGTCTTCTTGGCGGTGGTCTTCTTCGCCGTCGTCTTCTTGGCGGCGGTGACCTTCTTCGCCGTGGCCTTCTTGGCGGCGGTGACCTTCTTGGCCGCGGCCTTCTTGACCGTCGTACGGGTGGAAGCACCGCCCGAGAGGCTGCCCTTAGGAGCCTTCTTGACGGAGACCTCGCCACCCCTGGGGAGCTTCTTCGAGCCGCTCACCAGGTCCTTGAAGCCCTGTCCCGCACGGAAGCGCGGAACGGACGTCTTCTTGACCCGTACGCGCTCACCCGTCTGCGGGTTGCGGGCGTAACGGGCGGGGCGGTCGACCTTCTCGAACGAGCCGAAGCCGGTGACCGAAACCCGGTCTCCTCCGACAACTGCCCGGACGATCGCGTCAAGTACCGCGTCGACAGCCTCAGCGGCCTGCTGGCGGCCGCCGACCTTGTCGGCAATCGCTTCTACGAGCTGCGCCTTGTTCACGTCTTCCCCTTCGGAGACATTGCCGGAACGAATGCGTCCAGGCTTTTTCGCACGTTAGGCAGATATATACCGCAAATCAAACACGAAACGGGCTAATCACCCTAGTGCCGCAACGAAGTCGACCGTCGCGGAACTGTGGGTGTCAGTCGCCTTCAGGGAATCGGCCCTCGTCGAGGTCCTTCATCAAGCGGTCCAGACGCCTTGCCGCATCCGGGAGATCGTGCTTCGCCGCGGCCGTGACGACCAGCAGCTTCCGGGACAGCGCCATCCTTACGCCCTCCGGGACTTGCAGTTCACGCACCCTTGTGTGCGCTTCCTTCAATCGGGCGGCGACTGCCTCGTAAAGCTCGAGTTGGCTGTCGCGTTCCATGCACCGATTGTGCCATCTGGGGCGAGTTGTCGCCCGACGGGGTCTCAACAAGCGTCTGCGCCCCCCACCGGGCGGTGGGGGGCGCAGTACGGGAAAAGCGCTGCTCAGGCCTCAATTGTACGGGGCTTGAAGGCCGGTCGGGACGCCTCGTAAGCCGCGATGTCGGCTTCGTTCTGAAGGGTGAGGCTGATGTCGTCCAGCCCGTTCAGCAACCTCCAGCGGGCGTTCTCGTCAAGGTCGAAGTCAGCCGTGATTCCTTCGGCCAGAACCTGACGCTTCTCCAAGTCGACCGTGACGTCGGCGGTCGGGTCGGCCTCGGTCAGCTCCCAGAGCGCGTCCACGACCTTCTGGTCCAGAACCACCGTCAGCAGGCCGTTCTTGAGCGAGTTGCCGCGGAAGATGTCGGCGAACCGCGAGGAGATGACGGCCTTGAAACCGTAGTTCTGCAGGGCCCAGACGGCGTGTTCACGGGAGGAGCCGGTGCCGAAGTCGGGACCGGCCACCAGGACCGAGGCGCCCTGCCGTTCCGGCTGGTTGAGAACGAAGGACGAGTCCTTGCGCCAGGCCTCGAAGAGGCCGTCCTCGAAGCCGTCGCGGGTGACCTTCTTCAGCCAGTGGGCCGGGATGATCTGGTCGGTGTCGACGTTGCTGCGGCGCAGCGGTACGGCCCGGCCGGTGTGTGCGGTGAAGGCTTCCATGGTTATCGCGCTCCAGCGGGCGTACGGGCGTCGGCGTCGGACAGATCGGCGGGCGAGGCCAGATGGCCCAGTACCGCGGTGGCGGCGGCGACCTGGGGCGAGACCAGATGGGTGCGTCCGCCCTTGCCCTGCCTGCCCTCGAAGTTGCGGTTGGAGGTGGACGCGGAACGCTCGCCGGGGGCCAGTTGGTCGGGGTTCATGCCCAGACACATCGAGCAGCCCGCGTGCCGCCATTCGGCGCCGGCGGTGGTGAAGACCTTGTCCAGGCCCTCCTCGACTGCCTGCAGGGCGACCCGTACGGACCCGGGGACGACCAGCATCCGTACGCCGTCGGCGACTTTGCGGCCCTCCACGATGGCTGCCGCGTTGCGCAGGTCCTCGATGCGGCCGTTGGTGCAGGAGCCTACGAAGACGGTGTCGACCTTGATGTCTCGCAGCGCCTGTCCGGCGGTCAACCCCATGTATTCCAGGGCCTTTTCGGCGGCGTGCCGCTCCGAAGCGTCCTCGTACGAAGCCGGATCGGGGACGTTGGCCGACAGGGGCGCGCCCTGGCCGGGGTTGGTGCCCCAGGTGACGAACGGCGCCAGTTCGCGGGCGTCGATGAACACCTCGGCGTCGAAGACGGCGTCGTCGTCGGTGTGCAGCGTCTGCCAGTACGCGACGGCCTCGTCCCACTCCGCACCCTTGGGGGCGTGGTCACGGCCCTGCAGGTAGTCGAAGGTGGTCTTGTCCGGGGCGATCATTCCGGCCCGGGCGCCCGCCTCGATCGACATGTTGCAGATGGTCATCCGGGCCTCCATCGAGAGCTTCTCGATGGCGGAACCGCGGTATTCCAGGATGTATCCCTGGCCGCCGCCGGTGCCGATCCTGGCGATGATGGCCAGGATCAGGTCCTTGGCGGTGACGCTGTCGGGCAGCTCACCCTCGACCGTGATGGCCATGGTCTTGGGACGGGCCAGCGGCAGCGTCTGGGTGGCCAGCACATGCTCGACCTGGGAGGTGCCGATACCGAACGCCAGGGCACCGAAAGCACCGTGGGTGGAGGTGTGGGAGTCACCGCAGACCACTGTCGTACCGGGCTGGGTCAGGCCCAGCTGCGGGCCCACCACGTGGACGACACCCTGCTCGACGTCGCCCAGCGGGTGCAGACGTACGCCGAAGTCGGCGCAGTTCTTGCGCAGCGTCTCCAACTGGGCGCGGGACACCGGGTCCGCGATCGGCTTGTCGATGTCGATCGTGGGGGTGTTGTGGTCCTCGGTGGCGATGGTGAGGTCGAGGCGCCGCACGGGACGGGCATTCTGCCGCAGGCCGTCGAATGCCTGGGGGCTGGTCACCTCGTGCAGCAGGTGCAGATCGATGAAGAGCAGGTCGGGCTCGCCCTCGGCGCGCCGGACGACATGGTCGTCCCAGACCTTCTCCGCGAGTGTCCTACCCATCGCTTTCCCTCCGGCCGGCATCTTGTGCCGGCGCTTCTTAGAGATGTGGTGCGCCCTCGTCCGTACCCCACGCGACGGACGCCGGCCGCGAACCCGTTGGTCCGCGGGCTCGCATCTCCAGCCTGACGCCTTCCACGGAAAATTGAACTTGCGTTTCACAGTGTGAGACGCGAATATCGTTGCATGGACAACTCTAGCGGCGTCGGCGTTCTCGACAAGGCAGCTCTGGTACTGAGCGCACTGGAGTCCGGTCCGGCCACCCTCGCCGGGCTGGTCGCGGCGACAGGGCTCGCACGACCCACGGCACACCGTCTTGCCGTGGCACTGGAACACCACCGGATGGTGGCGAGGGACATGCAGGGGCGGTTCATTCTCGGCCCGCGGCTGTCGGAGCTGGCCGCGGCGGCGGGTGAGGACCGGCTGCTGGCCACGGCCGGGCCCGTGCTCACGCATCTGCGCGATGTGACCGGCGAGAGCGCGCAGCTCTACCGCCGGCAGGGAGACATGCGGATCTGCGTGGCGGCGGCGGAACGGCTGTCCGGACTGCGGGACACCGTGCCGGTCGGCTCCACCCTGACCATGAAGGCGGGCTCCTCGGCCCAGATCCTGATGGCCTGGGAGGAGCCGGAGCGCCTGCACCGCGGACTGCAGGGCGCCCGATTCACGGCGACGGCCCTGTCGGGCGTACGGCGCCGGGGCTGGGCCCAGTCGATCGGCGAGCGCGAGCCGGGTGTGGCCTCCGTCTCCGCGCCCGTACGCGGCCCCTCCAACCGTGTGGTCGCCGCCGTCTCGGTCTCCGGACCGATCGAGCGTCTGACCCGGCACCCGGGCCGTATGCACGCGCAGGCGGTCATCGACGCCGCCGGGCGCCTGAGCGAGGCCCTGCGCCGCGGCTGAGGCGCACGCCCTTCGGGCGGGCCCTCATCGCCGGAGGGGGCCGGGAATCCGGGCCCCGTAGAGGCCCCCGGACGAAATCCGGGGGTTCGGGGAGCGGGACCCCGGCAGTGGAACCCGGGGCAGAGCCCCGGCTCGCGGCCTCACCCACAGGTGAGCACCCGCGGCCCCGCGCATACCGCGCGCAGACGCAGCCCGCCTCCAGGCTCGACGCGGACGTCCAGGAACTCCGACAGCGTCCGCAGCAGCCACAGCGCATCGTCCGCGGACGGCTCCGGCCCCGGCGGTGCGAAGCCCGCGAAGGGCCCCGGCAGAGCCTGCTCCCGTCCCAGGCCCAGCAGGTCCCAGACCACCGCGCCGGGCTCCTCCCAGACCCGTATCTCCGCATCGGCCGCCCCGCGCGCCAGCAGCCAGGTCACCGCCTCGCCGGCGAGGGTCTCGGCCAGTGCCACCCGCTCGTTGCCCAGGCCCGCCGTCTCGGCCCGCAGACGCGCGAAGTGCCGGACCGCAGCCATGCCCGCCGGCGGCGCGAGGAGCGCGGCGTTCGCGGGCGGCAGCGGGAGCGGTCGCGGCATAGGATTCCGGGTCCGTGTACGTCCCGCAGGGCAGCACCAGGTCCCCCACGACGTGTCCGGGGTGGGTGGCCCAGACCGCCTCCACGACATGGGCGGGCACGGTCCGGGTGTCGTACGGACAGATCAGCCGGGCCTCGGTGTGCG
Source organism: Streptomyces sp. NBC_01142 (assembly GCF_026341125.1). Taxonomy (NCBI): domain Bacteria; kingdom Bacillati; phylum Actinomycetota; class Actinomycetes; order Kitasatosporales; family Streptomycetaceae; genus Streptomyces; species Streptomyces sp. NBC_01142. Next base: position 1,437,191 of record NZ_JAPEOR010000001.1, on the reverse strand, counting down.
CGAGCAGCACATTGAGCCCGGACTCGATCCGCTTCCACTCGGACGTCTGCCGTGCGCATTTCCCCGCCCACAGAGGCTCGGCGATCATGCGCACCGGCGCCGGGGGCCGTCCAGCCGCGCGGCCGCGCTCCGCGTAGCGCAGGAAGGCGGAGATCCGTTCCACCGGGCGGCGGCCGAAGTAGGCGGTGTCGGCGGTGTTGAGGGCCTGCGCCCGCTCCCCGAGTGCGTCCCTGAGGAGCTGGATGTTGGCGGGGGTCGTCGCGGCCAGGACCGGCTGGCCCGCGTCCAGTCCCTCCTCGGCGAACGGCACCGCCATCGCCAGGAATTCGTCGTCGTCCTCGTACAGGCAGGCCTGGTGCACGAAGCCAGTGCTGTTGTGCGCGCGGTCAGTTGGCACGGCGGGCTCCCAGCCGAAGACCGGGCGTCTCGTCCCAGCCGACGAGTGCGATCACATTCCGCAGATGCGGGGCGAGGCCGGTGAGTTCCACATGGTGGCCCTCATCCCGCGTACGGGCGAAGCCGATCAGCATGCGCAGTCCGCCGAGATCGAGGAACTCCAGCCCGGAGAGATCGAGTCGGACGTCTCCCCCGGCGGCTTCGAGTACGTCGAGCGCGGTACGCAGATGGCGATGGGTGCGGACGTCCACGACGCCCTCGATCCTCAGGCCGGGTGGCCGCCGGATGCGGGTGATGCGTAACTCCGCCGTGCGTATGAGTAGTTCCGCGCCGACAGCGTCCATGCGCGGAGTATCCCGCCGAGGTGGCCGCGGGAGGAAGGCACAGAACGCGAGGAGGCCCTCCGCTGTTCGCGGAGGGCCTCCTCGGTGCGTACCCCCGACCGGATTCGAACCGGCGCTACCGCCTTGAGAGGGCGGCGTGCTAGGCCGCTACACAACGGGGGCCTGCTTGTTGCTGGTCGATTGCTCGACCGCGCTGGGCTACCAGGACTCGAACCTAGAACAACGGAACCAGAAACCGTCGTGTTGCCAATTACACCATAGCCCATGGTATAGACCAGTACCCCCGACCGGATTCGAACCGGCGCTACCGCCTTGAGAGGGCGGCGTGCTAGGCCGCTACACAACGGGGGCCCTAGCGATCCTGCATCGTACTCATCGGGTGCGACCCTGATGATCACGCGGGAAGGATCTGTACCCCCGACCGGATTCGAACCGGCGCTACTGCCTTGAGAGGGCAGCGTGCTAGGCCGCTACACAACGGGGGCTTGTTACAGATGAGATCTGTCGATCTGCGCTGGGCTACCAGGACTCGAACCTAGACTAACGGAACCAGAAACCGTCGTGCTGCCAATTACACCATAGCCCACCAAAACTCAACCCCCTGAAGGGGGTTTTGTTTGGCTTGCGCTTCCCGGCCGAACCTTTCGGCCCTTCCGGGCGGCGCAGGAAGAACATTACCCGAAGGTGTCCGGCGCTCCAAAACGGGTATCGCTGCGCAGCAGGCCAGGGAGCTGGTCCAGGCCGGTGATTCGCGTGAGCTCAGGGCGCCCGCCGACGCCACCACGGTCCAGCCAGACACCGGCCAGTCCCGCGGCATCGGCGCCCTGGGCGTCGATGTCGGGATGATCCCCTACATACACGACCTCGTGCGGGGCCAGCGAGAGGGCGGCGCAGGCGGCGAGGAAGGCGCCGGGGTCCGGTTTGGAGAGCCCCAGTTCGACGGCGCACACGACCGCCTCGAATCGGTCCCGTACGCCGAGGACGCGCAGCTTGCGGTCCTGGTTGTGGATGCTGGAGTTCGACAGGACGGCGTGACGGTAGTCGTCCGCGAGCAGGTCCAGGACGGGCACGGCATCCGGGAAGAGGGACCAGGCGGCTTCGTAGTGGGTGACGTGGCATTCGAACCAGGCGTCCGCCTCGGCGTCGCTCAGCGGAATCCCGAGGAACATACGGACGCGGTCGCGGCGCTGCCCCTGAAAGTCGGTCTCCCCACCGGCGAACCGGGCCCACTGCACCTCGGTGATCTCCCGCCACGCAGCGAGGGCCTGCCCCACGGAGTCGTATCCGTCGGGCAGGCCCTCGTTCTGCAGATGCTGTTGCATACCGGAACGGTCGGCGCTGGTGTAGTCGAAGATCGTGTCGTCGATGTCCCAGAGGACCGCGCGGATGGCCATGATCCGAGCCTAGGCCGTCAGTTTCGCCAGTGCCGCGTCAATGCGGGAAAGCGCGCGCTCCCGGCCAAGGATCTCCATGGACTCGAAGAGCGGCAGGCCCACCGTGCGGCCGGTGACCGCCACGCGGACCGGGGCCTGGGCCTTGCCGAGCTTCAGGCCGTGCTCCTCGCCGGCCGCCAGGACCGCGTTCTTCAGGGATTCCGGGCTCGTCCAGTCCGCGTCCGCCAGCTTCTCGCGGGCCGTGCGGAGCAGCGCGTCCGAGCCCTCCTTCATCGCCTTGGTCCAGGACGCCTCGTCCTCGACGGGGGTGTCCAGGAAGAGGAAGTCGACGTTGGCCGTGATGTCCGAGAGGACGGTCAGGCGGGTCTGGGCGTACGGGGCGATCGCCTCCCAGGCCGCCTGGTCGAAGTTCTCCGCGGGCCAGTTCGCGTGCGGGGCCCGCAGCCAGGGGCCGCACGCCTCGGTGAACGCCTTCACATCGAGGCGGCGGATGTGGTCGGCGTTGATCGCCTCGGCCTTCTTCAGGTCGAAGCGGGCCGGGTTGGCGTTGACGTCCGCGATGTCGAACTTCTCGATCAGCTCGGCGACCGAGAACACGTCCTGGTCGGCGGAGAAGGACCAGCCGAGCAGCGAGAGGTAGTTCAGCAGCCCCTCAGGGAGGAAGCCGCGCTCGCGGTAGACGTTGAGGGACGCCTCCGGGTCGCGCTTGGAGAGCTTCTTGTTGCCCTCGCCCATGACGTACGGAAGGTGGCCGAAGGCCGGGGTGTCCTTGGCGATGCCCAGCTCGATCAGCGCCTTGTAGAGCGCGATCTGGCGCGGGGTGGAGGAGAGCAGGTCCTCGCCGCGCAGGACGTGGGTGATCTCCATCAGCGCGTCGTCGACCGGGTTGACGAGCGTGTAGAGCGGGGCGCCGTTGGCGCGGACGATGCCGTAGTCCGGGACGTTGTCCGCGGTGAAGGTGAGCTCGCCGCGGACCAGGTCCGTGAAGGTGATCGGCTCGTCGGGCATCCGGAAGCGGACGATGGCGGTGCGGCCGTCGGCCCCGTACGCCGCCTTCTGCTCGGCGCTCAGCTCGCGGCACTTGCCGTCGTAGCCGGAGGGCTTGCCGGCGGCACGGGCGGCGTCGCGGCGGGCCTCGAGCTCGAGCGGGGTGCAGTAGCAGTGGTACGCATACCCGCCGGCCAGCAGCTTTTCGGCGACGTCCCGGTAGAGGTCCATCCGCTGCGACTGGCGGTAGGGGGCGTGCGGGCCGCCGGCCTCGGGGCCCTCGTCCCAGTCCAGGCCCAGCCAGCGCAACGAGTCGAGCAGCTGGTTGTACGACTCCTCGGAGTCGCGGGCCGCGTCGGTGTCCTCGATGCGGAAGACCATGGTGCCGCCGTTGTGCCGGGCGAAGGCCCAGTTGAACAGGGCGGTGCGGACCAGACCCACATGGGGGTTGCCGGTCGGCGAGGGACAGAAACGTACGCGGACGTTCGCGTTAGCCACGCTTGATCACCTTGTTGGTGAGAGTGCCGATGCCATGAATGGTGACGGCGACCTCGTCGCCGACGTTGAGAGGGCCGACCCCGGCCGGGGTGCCCGTGAGGATGACGTCGCCCGGGAGCAGGGTCATGGCCTCGGAGATGTTGACGATCAGATCCTCGATGGAGTGGATCATCTGGCTCGTACGGCCGAGCTGGCGTTGTTCGCCGTTGACCGTGCACTGGATGGCCAGGTCGCTCGGGTCGAGGTCGGTCTCCACCCACGGGCCGAGCGGGCAGGAGCTGTCGAAGCCCTTGGCCCGCGCCCACTGCTTCTCGCGCCGCTGGACGTCGCGCGCGGTGACGTCATTGGCGCAGGTGTAGCCGAGGATGACGTCCTTCACACGCTCGCGCGGGACCTCGCGGCACATCCGGCCGATGACCACGGCCAGTTCGGCCTCGTGGTGCAGCTCCTGGGAGAAGGAGGGGTACGCGATCGGGTCGCCGGGGCCGACCACCGAGGTGGACGGCTTGAAGAACGCGAACGGCGCATCGGGCACCTCGTGGCCGAGCTCCGCCGCGTGCTCCGCATAGTTGCGGCCGAAGGCCACGACCTTGTTGGGAAGCACGGGCGGCAGCAGCCGGACCTTGCTCAGCGGAACCTTGGTGCCCGAGAGCTCGAAGTCCGCGAACGGGATGCCCTTGATGATGTCGAGTACGAGGCTGTCGGGGCCTTCGCCCTCGACCGCGCCGAAGGCGACATTGCCGTCGATGGAGAACCTGGCGATGCGCACGGGATGCGGGTGCCCCTCTACTACTGCTTACGCTGACTGGAGTCTGACGCTCCAGGCTAACGCGGCAGGCAGCGCCCGCCTCGCGTATGGCCGCCTACTGCGCCGGGGCGTCCATCAGGATCGTGCGCCGGGGGTTGGCCGTCTGGGCGGGAAGATCGAGGCTGTGCTCCGGCTGCTCCGGCGTCTGCAGTTCGTCGGCGTCCTCGAGGTGCGCCAGCGTGGTGCGCCGGGGGTTGGCTATGTTGCGGAACATCGTCGTCGTCTTCATCTGTTGTTTCAGACCTTGTCGGGGTACGGGCACTTCGGTGAGCGCCGGTTGACGGATTTCCCATCCCTGTAAAGCGTCAGGTTAAACATCCAATTCCCCGGCAAAGCCCGGAAGAGACAGCGATCTACATGTGAGTTTCCTCACGAGTTGACGGTCAATTCCGGCAATTCAGACTGTGGATCACCGCCACAGAAACGGACATTGCACTACTGAATGCCTCATTCCGCTCCTGATCATCGCGACTGGGACACCCCCCACCCCTAAGTGACTCGTAAGCAAAAGTCCCTTTCCTCCACTAACTCTTTCTACGTCTTGTGACGCAACGATCACACCGCGTCACCCAGGTCACAGCCCGGTACGCGGCCCTTGTTGGAGATCCGGCACTGTGCTGGAATTCCACGCATCCGCCGCGGTTTTCAGGCCGGCGCGCAAGGGCGCAACGCAGCGCCGAGTGGCGGCGGGGAAGGGGGAGCAGCGCCGGTCACTCAACGACCACCATGGGGCGCGTTCTTCGCCCCACGACGCCGACACCGTCCCGCCGTACAAGCGGAGGGACGCCTGGTCCAGAGGTTGCGACGCTAGTGCAGGGACGTTTCAAGAGGGATGGCAGCGCTGCGGCGGAACAGGAGCCGCGCGGCGGGACCGACCGCGGCTCCTCGCCCCAGCACACCCAGAACCAGGGACCGGCAGCGCCCGGCGACAGCGGTGACCGTGCCGCGCGCCCCGGTGCAGCGGCACCCGGAGGCAAGGAACCCAAGGTTCCGCTGAAGCCGAAGGGACCCACGGATACAGGCTCACGAATAGCCCTGCGCAACTGGCGCATCAGCACGCGACTCGTCTCGCTGCTGACCCTGCCGGTCGTTGCCGCGACCACGCTGGGTGGACTCCGTATCAACGAGTCCATGGACGACATGAAGCAGCTGGATCACATGCAGCTGCTGACCAACATGACCAAGGAAGCGACCGAGCTGGCGCAGGCGCTCCAGGCGGAGCGCGACCTGTCGGCGGGTCCGCTGTCCAACGGCACGAGTGCCACCGACTTCAAGGTCGCGGGCCCCCGCGCGGCGACCGACCGGATCAGGAAGTCCTTCCTCGACGCCACCCGTGACATCGAGAACACGGGCGAGGACGAGGCGCTGGAGAGCATCCGCGCCAACGCGAACCAGATCGCCGTCCAGGTGAACCAGCTCAACAAGATCCGGTCCACGGCGTACGACAAGGACGTCCCGGACTCCATGACGGTGGAGGGCTACAGCCGGCTGATCGAATCGCTGCTGAGCCTCTCCCAGGACATGGCCCAGGCGACCTCCAACCCGGAGATGATCAAGCGCACGCGCGCCCTGGCGGCCTTCTCCTCCGCCAAGGAGTACGCGTCCATCCAGCGCGCGATCATCGCCGCGGCGCTGCCGGGCGGTGCCGACGCCAAGGCCCCGGGCCTCAGCGAGAACGACCGCCTCTACGGCAAGGCCGCCATGGAGAACGGCGACACCGAGCTCAAGGCCTTCAAGTCGATCTACGAGTCCTCCGGCGGCAACGCCGAGGAGCTGACCGACCCGCTGGACAACGGCAACCCCACGATCACCGCGTCCGAGCTGTACGCCAAGCGCGTGCTGGACAACAAGGACGGGCTCGCCGACCAGCTGGCGCAGAACAAGCGCTCGCACCTGGACTGGACCGACGACTACTCGGTCCGGATCAACGCCATGAAGACCATCGAGGCCACGCTGCTCGGCGAGATGGAGAGCAAGGCCCGTGAGCTGCGCGAGCAGTCGCAGCGCGTAGCGCTCATCAACGGTGCCCTGATCCTGGTCGTCCTCGGCGTCTCGCTCGTCGGCGCCTTCGTCGTGGCCCGGTCCATGATCCGCTCGCTGCGCAGGCTGCAGGACACCGCCACCAAGGTCGCCCAGGACCGTCTGCCCGAGCTCGTCAAGCAGCTCTCCGAGGCCGACCCGCAGGACGTCGACACCTCGGTGGAGTCCGTCGGTGTGCACTCGAGGGACGAGATCGGCCAGGTGGCCGCGGCCTTCGACGACGTGCACCGCGAGGCGGTCCGCCTCGCCGCCGAGCAGGCGCTGCTGCGAGGCAACGTCAACGCGATGTTCACCAACCTCTCGCGCCGCAGCCAGGGCCTCATCCAGCGTCAGCTCTCGCTCATCTCCGAGCTGGAGTCCCGCGAGGCCGACCCGGACCAGCTGTCCTCCCTCTTCAAGCTGGACCACCTCGCGACCCGTATGCGCCGGAACGGCGAAAACCTCCTCGTCCTCGCGGGCGAGGAGCCGGGCCGCCGGTGGACCCGGCCGGTCCCGCTGGTCGACGTGCTCCGTGCCGCCGCCTCCGAGGTGGAGCAGTACGAGCGCATCGAACTCTCCTCGGTCCCCACGACCGAGGTTGCCGGCCGCGTCGTCAACGACCTTGTGCACCTCCTCGCCGAGCTGCTCGAGAACGCGACCTCCTTCTCCTCGCCGCAGACCAAGGTGAAGGTCACCGGTCACGCCCTCCCCGACGGCCGTGTGCTCGTCGAGATCCACGACACCGGCATCGGCCTCTCCCCCGAGGACCTCGCCGCGATCAACGAGCGGCTCGCCTCGCCGCCCACCGTGGACGTCTCGGTCTCGCGCCGCATGGGTCTGTTCGTGGTCGGCCGCCTGTCCCTGCGGCACGGCATCCGTATCCAGCTGCGCCCCTCCGACTCCGGTGGCACGACCGCGCTGGTCATGCTCCCCGTCGATGTGGCCAACGGCGGCAAGAAGGTCCCGGCCAAGCCCGGCGCCGGCGGCCAGGGCGGCGTTCCTTCGGCGTCCGGTGCCCCCGCGGGTCTCGGCGGCCGTCCGGCCGGCTCTGCCTCCGCGCCCGGCGGCGGCCGTCCCGGTCTCGGCGGTGCACCCGGCTCCACCTCCTCCGGCAGCCGGCTCGGCGCCGGTGCGCCGCGTGGTCAGGTCGGTGCGGGCGCGGCTCCGCGTGCCGCGCTGCCGGGCCGTGACAACAATCCTCCGCGCCAGGGACAGGGCCAGCACGCCCAGAGCCCGCAGGGCCCCGGCCAGGGCCAGAGCGGCCAGGGTCAGGGTCAGGGCGGCCAGGGTCAGAGCGGCCGGGGTCAGGGCGGCGGACTCGCCGGTGCCTTCGGCTCCGGTGCAGGCCGTGGCGCGCAGTCGGCGCCGGCCCGCAACGAAGCCCGCCAGAACGGCTTCGCGCCGGCAGCTCCCGGCCAGGGCGACCGTGGCCGGCAGCTGCCGGCCCCCGGTGGCCCGCGTCCCGAGCTGCCCGGCGGCAACTCCTCCCCCGCCCCCCGGCGGGAGGAGCCCGCGCCGCAGCGCCCCCAGACCACCAGCTGGGGAAGCGAGCAGCCGTCGGCTCCGCAGCAGCGTCCGTCCGCGGACTCCCCTCGCGGTCACGATGATCACGAGGGCTCCCGCGGCCCCGCGGCGACGGAGCAGTTCGCCCGGCCCGACTTCAACGCTCCGGCGCCGCGCAGCGGTTCCGGTGCAGGCTCCACCGGGCAGTTCGTACGCCCTGATGTGTACGGCTCCCAGGACCCTGCCTCGACCGCGCAGTTCGGCCGCCCGGACATGGGGGCTCCGCAGCCTCCGGCTCCGGCGCCCGCTCCGCGTCGGCGCGACAACCGGGACGCGGCGGACTTCTCCGCGCCCCGCCCCATGAACGCGCTGCCGCCGCAGCCGCAGCCCGAGGCCCTGCCCCCGGCCGGCCCGGGCGACGGCCGCACACCGCTGTACGACACCCTGGAGACGAACTGGTTCCACGGCCCGCAGAGCGGTCAGCCCGCCGAGCAGCCGCAGGCTCCCGCCGTCCCGCAGCAGCCGGCGGAGCGTCCCGCTCCGGCCATGCCGCAGCGCTCTCCCGCGCCGAACCCGGCAACCCCGGGCAACGCGCCCAACGCGAGCAGTGCCGCCTGGCGCTCCTCGCCCAATGACGAGTTGGTACGTCAGGCCGAGCGGGTCAGGAAGCCCGCGGCCGGCGGCGTCACCACCTCCGGTCTGCCCCGCAGGGTCCCGCGCGCCAACCTCGTGCCGGGTACCGCGCAGGAGCAGAGCAACCAGGCCGGTCCGCAGGTTTCGCGTGCTCCCGATGACGTACGCGGCCGGCTGACCAATCTCCGTCGGGGCATTCAGCAGGGTCGTCAGCAGAACTCGACGACCGGCAGCTTCAACCTCGGCCCCACTCACCAGCAGGAGCGTTAGTTGAGTCCGATGAGCCAGGCGGCGCAAAATCTGAACTGGTTGATCACCAACTTCGTGGACAACACCCCTGGGGTGTCCCACACGGTAGTGGTCTCCGCCGATGGTCTTCTGCTGGCAATGTCCGAAGGATTTCCCCGCGACCGCGCCGACCAGCTGGCGGCGGTGGCATCCGGACTGACCTCCCTGACCGCGGGGGCGTCCAGGATCTTCGAAGGCGGTCCGGTCAGCCAGACCGTGGTCGAAATGGAACGGGGCTTCCTCTTCCTCATGTCCGTCTCCGACGGGTCTTCGCTGGCCGTGCTCGCGCACCCCGACTGCGACATCGGCCTCGTCGGCTACGAGATGGCTCTCCTGGTCGACCGCGCGGGCAGCGTCCTCACCCCGGACCTGCGCGCCGAGCTCCAGGGAAGCCTGTTGCACTGACCCCGCCATCCCCCCAGGTACTGAGGTACGCGCCACGTACTCAGGTACGCCAACGAACGCCCACCGTCAGGCCGACCACAGCCCCCCCCACCGGCCCAGTCAGACGGCACGCCGACCACTTGCTGTCACGCCCGGAGGATTCATGACCCCGCCACCCGCCTCTCACGATCCGTACGGCGCCTCAGTCGACGCGTACGGATTCGAGGGCGATCAGCCGCTGGTACGTCCGTACGCCATGACCGGCGGCCGGACCCGGCCGCGCTACCAGCTCGCCATCGAGGCGCTGGTCAGCACCACGGCCGACCCGGCCCACCTCGCGGGGTTGCTCCCCGAGCACCAGCGCATCTGCCACTTGTGCCGTGAGGTCAAGTCGGTGGCGGAGGTGTCGGCGCTGTTGTCGATGCCGCTGGGGGTTGCCCGGATCCTCGTGGCCGACCTGGCGGAGGCGGGGATGGTGGCAATCCACCAGCCGGGCAACGGAGAGGCCGGCGGCACGCCGGATGTGACACTGCTCGAAAGGGTGCTCAGTGGACTTCGCCAGCTCTAGCGGCGGTGCAGCCCGGTCGACCACCAGCGCGAAGATCGTGGTGGCGGGCGGCTTCGGCGTGGGCAAGACCACGTTCGTCGGCGCCGTCTCGGAGATCAACCCGCTGCGTACCGAAGCCGTCATGACGTCAGCCTCCGCGGGCATCGACGACCTCACCCACACCGGCGACAAGACCACCACCACGGTGGCCATGGACTTCGGCCGCATCACCCTGGACCAGGACCTGATCCTGTACCTCTTCGGTACACCCGGTCAGGACCGCTTCTGGTTCATGTGGGACGACCTCGTCCGCGGCGCCATCGGCGCCGTCGTCCTCGTCGACACCCGCAGACTCGCCGACTGCTTCCCCGCCGTCGACTACTTCGAGAACTCCGGCCTGCCCTTCGTCGTCGCCCTCAACGGGTTCGAGGGACATCAGCCCTACAACCCCGAAGAGGTCCGCGAAGCACTGCAGATCGGCCCCGACACCCCGATCATCACCACCGACGCCCGCCACCGCGCGGACGCCAAGAGTGCCCTGATCACCCTGGTCGAGCACGCCCTGATGGCCCGACTCAAGTAGACGACGACATACGGCAGTTGTCGTAGTTGTACAGGGGTGGGCCGTGTCCTTTGACACGGCCCGCCTCCGTGTTCATAACGTTTCGACAGAGAATTAATCCGTCTCGGACACTCGATGCGTACGACCGGTACCACTGCGCTTACATTACCGACACCATTTAGCAGAGCTCGCTCTTTATGCCCGTTTTATCTGAGGCATACGCCACTCGGAATGACTGATTCCAACTGTTTGGAACGGGACCCTTCCACGTGCTGGAATTCGACGAACTCCCGAGTAGTAGAGCTCTGAACGAAACACGGCACAACGTTGGTGCCGACGCCGAGAGGTTGTTGGTCGAGTGAGGCGAAGCATGACGAGCTCCGCAGAGCAGCAGGCGCGGGGCAACTTCACCCCGCCGCCGCGTGCAGCGGCGTCGCCTGTGGATGCGCCCGGTCCGGCCCCGGCCGCCGGCAGCACCAGCCGGCTGAACCCGCGCAACTGGCGAGTGCCCACTCGCCTGAACGCCATCCTCCTCATACCCGTGCTCGTCGGGCTGGTGATGGGTGGCTTCCAGGTCAAGGCCGCCATCGACACCTGGAGCGAGGCGCAGGACGCGGAGCAGACGGCGCTGGTCGTGCGCGCCTCCGCGGAGTACGGCCAGGCGCTGCTCAACGAGCGCGACCTCACCGCTCAGGCCCTCCTCACGGCCACCAGCGAAGCGGACCGCAAGGCCGACGTCGTCACCAAGGCCTACGCCAACACCGACGCGGCCAAGAAGAAGTTCGACGAGGCCGTCGAGAACATGCCCAAGAAGCAGGGTCTCGAGCGCCGTCTGCAGCTCTTCCGCGGCGAGGAGCCGAGCCTGGCCCAGCTTCGCGAGCGCGCCTACACCAAGGCCCTCGACCCGGTTCTCACCGAAGAGGGCTACGTCAAGGTCCAGCACTCGCTGATGGAGTTCTCCAACGAGCTCGGCCTCGGCACCGGCAACATCACCAGCTACGGCCGTACGGTCTACGCGGTCGAGCTCGCCAAGGCCGCCACGTCGCTCCAGCGTTCCATCGGTATGCACCTGCTGGTCCGGCCGAGCAAGGACGAGAGGGTCCTCGGCCGGCAGCTGGTGGCGTTCAACTCGTACAACTACCTCGAGCAGATCGCCATCGGCGAGTACGTCTCCGGCGGTACGCAGGCCGACGAGGACCGGCTGCGGGAAGTCATGGCCGGCAAGGCCGCCGACGGCAAGAAGCGGCTCGAGGCCGCCGGGCTCAACCCGCCGCAGGGCCAGGACGGCTCCATCGTCACCGGGATGGCCGCCCAGATCGGCGCAGGCCAGGACCCTGAGGCGCTCGAGGCCAAGGACATCACGCCCGAGACGTGGATGGGCGCCTCCACCGCCAAGTTCGAGGGCTACACCGAGATCGAGAAGGATCTCGTCAACAAGGCGGTGGACGAGGCCGCGCTGATCTCCGACGAGGCCAAGACCGACGCCATCGTCATCGGCGCCATCGTCGTGTTCGCGCTGCTCACGGCGTTCATCCTGGCCGGTCTCATGGCCCGCCAGATGAGCCGCTCGATGCGCCAGCTGCGTACCGCCGCCTTCGGCATCGCCGAGCAGCGTCTGCCGATGCTGGTCGACCAGCTCTCGCGTACGGAGCCGGGCCGCGTCGACACCCGCGTCCAGCCGATCCCGATCGACACCCAGGACGAGATCGGCGAGGTCGCCCGCGCCTTCGACCAGGTCCACCGTGAGGCCGTCCGGCTCGCCGCCGAGCAGGCCATGCTCCGGGGCAACGTCAACGCGATCTTCACCAACCTCTCGCGCCGCAACCAGTCGCTGATCGAGGGCCAGCTGACCCTGATCACCGACCTGGAGAACAACGAGGCCGACCCGGACCAGCTGGAGAACCTCTTCAAGCTGGACCACCTGGCGACCCGTATGCGCCGCAACGGCGAGAACCTCCTGGTCCTCGCCGGCGAGGAGCCGGGCCGCCGCTGGAACCAGCCGGTTCCGCTGGTCGACGTGTTGCGTGCCGCCTCCTCCGAGGTGGAGTCCTACGAGCGCATCGAGCTGACCGGCGTACCGGAGACGGAAATCCACGGCCAGGCCGTGACCGACCTTGTGCACCTGCTGGCCGAGCTGCTGGAGAACGCCACCACGTTCTCCTCGCCGCAGACCAAGGTGCGCGTCACCGCGACCCGTCTCCCCGACGGCCGCGTGATGATCGAGATCCACGACAAGGGCATCGGCCTCACCGCCGAGGACTTCGCGGACATCAACCACAAGCTGGCCAACCCGCCGACGGTGGACGCCGCTGTCTCGCAGCGCATGGGCCTGTTCGTGGTCGGCCGCCTCGCCGACCGGCACGGCGTCCGCGTGCAGCTGCGCCCCTCGGGCGAGCAGGCGGGCACCACCTCGCTGGTCATGCTTCCCGACGCCATCACCCACGGTGGCGGTGGCGAGGCGCTGCCCGAGGACGACTTCACGGTCTCCCAGATCATTCCTGAGCAGCAGCAGGTGTTCGAACCTGCCCCGCTGCAGGCCGCCCCGATGCGCACGGCCGCGGAGCTCGGCTTCGACGACTCCCGCTACGAGGAGCCCTCGGACGACTCCACCAAGCTGGACCCGGTGGGCCGCTCGCTGATGCGCGAGGAGCGCCGTGCCGCCCTCGAGGCGCAGGCACAGGGCGAGCGCCCGCTCTACCGCGACGAGGAGCCGTACCAGCAGGAGCAGCAGTACGGCTCCGAGTACGGCCAGGAGTACGCACAGGGGTACGCCGGCGACCAGCAGCAGGGGTACGCCGGGGACCAGCAGCAGGCGTACGACGGCTACCAGGACCCCGGTGGTTACCAGGAGCCCCAGGGGCACCAAGGGCACCACGAAACCCAGTATGCGGAAGTCGGCTACCAGGCTCCGCAGACTCCCGAGCCGCAGTACGACAACCAGTTCGACACCCAGTCCCACCAGGCAGAGTGGCCGGAACAAGGTACGTACCAGGGCGCGTACGAGCCGGAGTACCGGACCGAATCGGAATCTACCCCCGACGCTCCCGCGAGCGCCCAGGAACGCGTAGGCTTCGACCGTCCGGGGCCCTCTCCGAGCAGCAGTCACGCGCTGACCGACGCCGGTCTGCCGAGGCGCGGAAGCAGCCAGCAGCCGCAGTCCCCGGCGCAGCCGCAACAGAAGTGGCAGCAGCCCGCCGAGCAGGCCCCACACGCGCCGCAGAGCGGACAGGCCGAGGGCGACGGCAGCGGCACCGAGGACTGGCGCTCGAAGAACGACGACCGCTGGATGCGGGCGGAGAAGCTTCGTGAGCCGAAGGCGGGCGGGGTCACCCCGTCCGGTCTCCCCCGGCGAGTGCCCAAGGCCAATCTGGTCGAGGGCACGGCGGAACAGACCCCGCAGGGCGGACCTCAGGTCTCCCGCGCCCCTGAGGACGTGCGTGGCAGGTTGAGCAACCTGCGACGCGGTGTCCAGCAGGGACGCAGCGCGGGATCGGACACGAACGGATCGGGCTTCGGCCCGGGCAGTACCTACAACCAGGAGCGTTAGTGTGAGCCCGATGAGCCAGGCGGCGCAGAATCTGAACTGGTTGATCACCAACTTCGTGGACAACACCCCTGGGGTGTCCCACACGGTGGTGGTCTCCGCCGACGGACTCCTGCTGGCGATGTCCGAGGGTTTCCCGCGTGACCGCGCCGATCAGCTGGCGGCCGTAGCCTCCGGGCTGACGTCGCTGACCGCGGGAGCGTCCAGGATCTTCGAAGGCGGCGCGGTCAACCAGACAGTGGTGGAGATGGAGCGGGGCTTCCTCTTCCTCATGTCCATCTCCGACGGCTCCTCGCTGGCGGTCCTCGCACACCCCGAAGCCGACATCGGTCTGGTGGGCTACGAGATGGCCCTCCTGGTGGACCGTGCGGGCAGTGTGCTGACTCCGGACCTGCGTGCGGAGCTCCAGGGCAGTCTTCTCAACTAACAGACGGACAGTGCGTTTTGCGCCACTGCACCATAGGGTGCGGTGGCGCGGATCCACAGGGACATGGACCGGCGACCGGCAGTCGGAGGAGGAAACGTGGCAACACCCCCAGGCGGACGCCCTTACGACGGTGCTCACCGGAACCCGGATGATCACTCTCAGAACCGCTTCAACTTTCCTTCGACACCGAGCAGGCAGGGCGCCCAGCAGCCCTATCAGCAGCCGCAGTCGCCGTACGACCAGCAGCGGCAGCCCCGCATTCAGCCGCGGCGGGCCGCGGAGTCGGCGCCGGCGAACACGCACAACCCGTTGGTGCGCCCCTACGCCATGACCGGCGGCCGGACCCGGCCGCGCTACCAGCTCGCCATCGAGGCGCTGGTCAGCACCACGGCCGATCCCAACCGGCTGCAAGGGCAGTTGCCCGAGCACCAGCGGATCTGCCGGCTGTGCATCGAGATCAAGTCGGTCGCCGAGATCTCGGCACTTCTCACCATCCCCCTCGGCGTCGCCCGGATCCTCGTAGCCGACCTGGCGGAGGCCGGACTTGTCGCCATTCACCAGCCCGGCGGCGACGAGTCCGCCGGCGGCCAGCCAGCCGTGACACTGCTCGAAAGGGTGCTCAGTGGACTTCGCAAGCTCTAGCGGCGGTGCAGCCCGCTCAACCACCAGCGCGAAGATCGTGGTGGCGGGCGGCTTCGGCGTGGGCAAGACCACGTTCGTCGGCGCCGTCTCGGAGATCAACCCGCTGCGTACCGAAGCCGTCATGACGTCAGCCTCCGCGGGCATCGACGACCTCACCCACACCGGCGACAAGACCACCACCACGGTGGCCATGGACTTCGGCCGCATCACCCTGGACCAGGACCTGATCCTGTACCTCTTCGGTACACCCGGTCAGGACCGCTTCTGGTTCATGTGGGACGACCTCGTCCGCGGCGCCATCGGCGCCGTCGTCCTCGTCGACACCCGCAGACTCGCCGACTGCTTCCCCGCCGTCGACTACTTCGAGAACTCCGGCCTGCCCTTCGTGATCGCCCTCAACGGGTTCGACGGGCACCAGCCCTACAACCCCGAAGAGGTCCGCGAAGCACTGCAGATCGGCCCCGACACCCCGATCATCACCACCGACGCCCGCCACCGCGCGGACGCCAAGAGTGCCCTGATCACCCTGGTCGAGCACGCCCTGATGGCCCGACTGCGGTAGCCGGTACCGCGAGTCCGCGCGCAGCTACGAGGAAGCCCTCGCACTCCTGACGGAGTGCGAGGGCTTCCTCGTGCGGGGACGCTTTCAGCCCGTCCGGCGACCGGGGACCGGCGCGCCCCGGGGAGCCGGTGCGCCGGGGCGCGCCGGGCGCGGGCGCGCAGAAGAGGGGGCGCGGGCGCGCAGCAGAGGGGGCGCGGGCGCGCAGCAGAGGGCCCCGCCCTCCCGAAGGAGTGCGGGGCCCTCTCAAGCGGCGTCGGACCGTGGAGGTCAGCCCTGCCAGCTGTGGGCCGTGCGGAAGCCGGACTGGCGCTCCAGGCGGCGCCAGCCGGCCGCGGAGCGGCCGCGGTGGGACGGGGCGACGGGCTGGGCGGCGGCGCGGGCGAGCAGGACCGCGGTGATGGCGGCCAGCTCCTCGGGGTCGGCGTGACCCTTCTCGACGCGCAGCAACGAGGAGGACTCGTCAGGAGTGCTCATGGGTGTCGGGGCTCCAATGTCTTCGCAGGGTTACTGCGGGGGGTTGCCGTGCTTGCGCGACGGCAGGTCTGCGTGCTTGGTACGGAGCATCGCGAGAGAGGCGATCAGCACCTCGCGTGTCTCGGCCGGGTCGATGACGTCGTCGACCAGGCCGCGCTCCGCGGCGTAGTAGGGATGCATCAGCTCGGCCTTGTACTCCTTGACCATGCGGACACGCATGGCCTCGGGGTCCTCGGCCTCGGCGATCTGCCTGCGGAAGATGACATTGGCGGCACCTTCGGCGCCCATCACCGCGATCTCGTTGGTCGGCCAGGCGTAGGTGAGGTCAGCACCGATGGACTGGGAGTCCATGACGATGTAGGCACCGCCGTACGCCTTGCGCAGGATCAGCGAGATCCTCGGCACCGTCGCGTTGCAGTACGCGTACAGCAGCTTCGCGCCGTGCCGGATGATTCCACCGTGCTCCTGATCGACGCCGGGCAGGAAGCCGGGTACGTCCAGAAGAGTGATGATAGGGATATTGAAAGCGTCGCACATCTGTACAAATCGTGCGGCCTTCTCGGAGGCTTCGATGTCCAGGACACCGGCCAGGGACTGCGGCTGGTTGGCGACGATGCCGACCACCTGGCCGTTGAGACGGGCCAGGGCGCAGATGATGTTGCGGGCCCAGCGCTCGTGGATCTCGAGGTAGTCGCCGTCGTCGACGAGCTCCTCGATGACCTTGTGCATGTCGTACGGGCGGTTTCCGTCGGCCGGGACGAGGTCCAGCAGGACGTCGGAGCGCCGGTCGGCGGGGTCCTCGGCGTGGGCGGTGGGCGGGTTCTCGCGGTTGTTGGAGGGGAGCATCGCGAGGAGGTAGCGGACCTCCGCGATGCAGGTCTCCTCGTCGTCGTACGCGAAGTGCGCGACACCGGAGGTCTCGGCGTGCACATCCGCTCCGCCGAGCCCGTTCTGGGTGATCTCCTCACCGGTGACGGCCTTGACGACGTCGGGTCCGGTGATGAACATCTGCGAGGTCTCGCGGACCATGAAGACGAAGTCGGTGAGCGCGGGAGAGTACGCGGCGCCACCGGCGCACGGGCCGAGCATCACGCTGATCTGCGGGATGACACCGGATGCGCGGGTGTTGCGCTGGAAGATGCCGCCGTAGCCGGCGAGCGCGGAGACGCCCTCCTGGATACGGGCGCCGGCGCCGTCGTTCAGCGAGACAAGCGGCGCACCGGCCGAGATGGCCATGTCCATGATCTTGTGGATCTTGGTGGCGTGGGCCTCGCCCAGTGCGCCGCCGAAGATCCTAAAGTCGTGCGCGTAGACGAAGACCGTACGGCCCTCGACCGTGCCCCAGCCGGTGATGACACCGTCGGTGTACGGCTTCTTGGTCTCCAGGCCGAAGCCGGTCGCCCGGTGCCGGCGCAGCTGCTCGACCTCCTTGAACGAACCCTCGTCCAGCAGAAGCGCGATGCGCTCACGGGCGGTCAGCTTGCCCTTGGCGTGCTGCGCCTCGGTCGCACGGTCACTGGGTCCGCGCCGGGCCTGCTCACGCAGGGAGTGCAGCTCGGCCACGCGCCCACGCGCGTCACTCGGCTCGCTGGAGGTCTCTTCCAACTCGCTGGAGGTCTCGTCCAAAACGGTCATGCATCGACCCTACGGATCCGACCAAGAAAACCCTGCCGTCGACTCCGTACAGTCTCGGGACCGTTCTCCTGTGAGGCATCAACAGAACCATTTCGCACTGCAGCCCAACTGCCAGCTCAGAGGCGCCAAGCTTTGTGGGGGTTCAACAAGGGTCTCAGCCGAGTGCCACCTCACAGCGGTGGGCCGCCCCAGCCGTGCCACCGGTGATCCGCAGCCGCAGAGCGCGTCCGGTGGCGAGCACTTCGACGGACGCATCCTTGCTGGTCACCCGGCGAACCGGGTGGTGCCAGGTGATCTCCACGGGTGCTCCCGAACGCGTCGGCTCGCTGATGTGGAGCGTCGCGGCGCGGTGATTACTCCGTACGAGGGCACTGGCCGGGGCCGTTGCAGTGAGCGGGCCCACCGTACCGGCCTGCCAGAAGTTCGCCGCGGTCAGTCCCAGGGAGCGGACGGCCACCGCCTGGCATGCCCTGGTGTTGGCCAGGATCTCCGGTCGGCGCTCGTCGCGGGCGCACGCGGCGACGGTGCGGCGGCTCGCGCCCGGCAGCAGCAGATACGCGTACGAGGCGTCCGCCGGATCGGTCCCGTGGTCGAGCCAGAGGGTCTGGTAGCGGCGGGTGACCCGCTCGGTCGAGCTGGTGGTGTTGATGTCGCTCCAGGCGCCGGTGCGCTCCTCGCGCAGGGTGCGCAGGGAGCCGGCGCCGCGGGGGAAGACCCAGCCGCCGTGACCTTCCAGATGGGCCCAGCGGGGGCGGGAGCGGTCGTCCACGGTGAAGGCGTTCCTGCCGTCCGCGCCGAGGTTGCGGTTGTCCACGACGGTCTCGACGGGCACACCGTCGGTGCTCGAAATGCCCGCGCCGAGGCAGACGACCGTGTCCGCGACGCAGAACCAGGACTTGCGGGCCTGAAGGGTGGAGCCGAGGCCGAGCAGATGCTGGCCGACGGCCGCGAACTCTCCGTCGCTCACACCGCCCACCCACTGCGCGGCGGGCTTGGGCTCGCCCCACTCGCCACCCGCCCTGTCGGCAAGCCGCTGGGTGGACACGGTCGTTCCGGGCAGCCGGTAGAAGTCGACGGTGGGCCAGAACCAGTCGGTGTACTGGCCGCCCTCCCGCTCGCCCGGCCACCAGTAGAGCATTCCGGCACCGGTGTGCCAGCCGCGCGGGTTCTCGCCGTTGCCGCACTCGTAGTACGCGATGCGTTCCGAGGCCATCGAGATGTTGGCGGCCCAGCCGGGACGGCGGTGCACGGCCCGGTCCATCGAGGCGAAGAGCCGGTGGCCGACCGGCTCGGGGGCGGCGGGGACGGGCGCGGCGGCCACCGCCTGCAGCCGGGAGAGGTCGGCGACGCCGAACTGCCTGCCGGTGAGGACGGGGGTGGTGGTGTCCCGCTCGATCCAGCCCTTGATCCGGCCGTGCCAGCGGTCCCGCTCGGCGACGGATGCACCGTCCGCGAGCAGCGCGATCGCGGCGATGAGCCCCTGCCCGTGGAAGTGGTCGCTGCGCATGACCTTGCGTTCGTCGTTCTTGAGGTATCCCCGGCTGATGGCACGGCCGTTGACGCTGTCCATCATCAGCCCGTTGTAGATCAGGGGTGCGTACGCGTGCTCGACGCTGTCGAGGATGATCTGGCGCCCGGGATCGGTGACGGCCCAGCTGGAGCCCGCGAGGAGAGCGAAGAGGCGGCCGAGGCCGTCGAGCATGACCTGGCCGTACGTGCCGGAGTAGGCGACCCAGGTGTGCTGGACGAACGAGCCGTCGGCGTAGAGGCCGTCGCCCCTGGTGACGTACGGGAAGACGGGCGAGAGGGCGTCACGGGCCAGCGCGATCTTGGCGGGGGCCTTGCCGAGGATGCCGCGCAGGGTGACGGATCGGCAGAGATCGACGCGGTTGGCTCCGGTGGAGGTGCCGCTGTAGTCGCCGAGCGCGGCGTCGGGGACGAAGTGGTCGACGGCGGCGCATGCCGCCTGGATCTGCGCCTCGGTGAGCCTGCCGTGGAGGACGGCGACGATGTCCATGAGGAGGCGGGGGCTGCCGATCTGCCACTCCCACCAGTTGCCGTAGCGGGTGGTCGAAGGGTTGTAGATCTTCGCCGAGAGGTGATCGAGGCCGCGGAGGATGTCGGCGAGGAGCCCGGCGTCGCCGGTGTGCCCACTGCCCTCCTGCGTGTACGCCTGGGTCATGGTCCACAGGCGGCTGTAGCTCTGGGTGATACCGGAGGGCGGATTGAAGGTGTGGCCGGGCCACAGGGAGGTGTCGGTGGGGGCCATGGAGGCGCGGAATCCGGCGGCCAGCGCGCCGGTCTCGGCGAGGCGGGAGGAGTACGGCTCCGCGGTCGGGTCGTAGCCGGTGCCGAGGCTGATCTCCAGCCAGCGCAGGCGCAGCGTCTCGAACTCGTCGGCCGGGGCCGCCAGCCCCGGGGAGGCGAGCGCGAGGGTGAGAGCGCTTGCACTGGTCGCGGCGAGGAACGTACGGCGGGACCATGCGGACGGCAACGGCACGGGAGCCTCCGGTAGGTAAATCGCGTAGACCGGTTGCCCGTTGGTGTAGCACGGCCGTCCGCGCGCCCTCAATGGGCATGACAGAGAATAGGGAAAGCGCTTGCCCCTCGGTTTGGGTTGTCAGCACGAGGGGCAAGCGCCGCTCAGGGACCCGCCGGGACTCCGCCCCGCACCCGGCGCGTCAATCGCCGACGAGGCCGGCAGATCCGGCGAAGCCGGCCCGTCCGGCGTCTGAGGACGGACCCGGTGTGAGGACGGGCCCCGGTGGAGGTGCGGGGAGGGCGGTGCGCCTCCGTCACCTGCCGCACCGGAAGCGCGCACTGCCCCAGTCGGCGTGGTCGTTGCCGTTCCCGTCCCCGCCGTCGCCCACGACCAGCTCGACGTAGGAGGCGCCGGTGACGTCCGCAGTGAGCGGCCAGGCGGCGTCGGCGGCCGTCAGGACCGGCGACCTCACCTTCTCGCTCCCGTCCGCCAGCACGCCGAACCGCACGCTGCCGCGCGACGCCTGGACATCGTCCACGCCCACCTCGGCGGTGAAGGAGGTGCACTTCCCGCCCAGGAAGTAGCGGATCTTCGCCGGAGCGTGGCTGCCGAGGCCCTTCTCGTACGCCACTGAGCCGATCTTCAGCGGGGTGCCGTCGCCCCCGCCCTGCCCGCCGTTGGACAGATCGCGCTCCACCGGCCCCCAGCCGCTCTCCGCCGAGGTCCAGTCGATGTCGCTCGCCCAGGCATCCGCGGTGGGCGGCGGCGGCAGGGTGCGTACGGACGTCTGTGCGCCGAGCTCGCGGGAAGCCCCGCCGACCGCGTACGTCGCCGCCGAACTCACCGGGTACGTCCGGTACTCGGCGTCCACCGGCACCCCCACCTGCCAGGTCGCGGTGACCCGGGCACCCGGCGCGACCGATGCGAAGGCCACCGGACCGGCGGGTTCGGCCGTCCATCCGTCGGGCAGCGTGAGGCCGACCGAGACACCGGTCGCCGCCTGCGCCTCGTAGTTGGTGAACGTGGCCCTGACCTCGTTCTTCCGGCCGGGCTCCAGGGTCTCCCCCGCAGCCAGACCCAGCGTGCCGCACGCCGCCTGCCCGGCCGCCGGGCCGAGGTCGGTGACGGTGAAGCCGTCCAGGACGAAGTCCGCGCCGTCCGGGGCGTCCGCGCGCTTGCGCAGCCCGGCCCAGGTGTCGCCGCAGCCTGCCGTGACGGTCTGGGCGAAGTGGCCGGTCGTCCTCTGCTGCCCGATCGGGGTACGACGGGTCTCGACCGAGGCCGGGACGCCGTCCGCGCCGATCCGGTCGTAGCCGGTGACCCACTCGTACGCGGCCGCGTGGCTCGACTGGTAGTCGTACGCGACCCGGTAGCTGTGCCCGTTCTTCATGGGCACCGACCAGGGCGCGGTGCGGTAGACCAGCCCGCTGTTCTCCTCATGGGACTTGAGGGACTCGCCGCCGCCCAGCACGTCGTCGACGAGCTTTCCGTTCCAGCCGGCCTGGGTGTAGGGGGCGTGCTTCTGCGCGATGTGGGTGCGGGGGTCGGTGACCCCGCCCGCATCCCCCTTGAGGAAGGGGCCCCATCCCTGGTCGACGGCCTCGAAGTCCTCGTACACGACCGCGCCCGGCCCGGTCGCCGGTGCGTTCTTGACCACCCGTACGTCATCGACGCGAACCGCCGCTGGACTCCCGCCCGCCGCCTCCACCTTCAGGGTGGTCCCGCCGCCCGGCGCGGTGAAGCTCACCTTGGCGCGCTGGAAGTACGTACCGTGCCGGTCGGACGCCGCGACCTGGTCCTTCGCGGTCGAGCGCGCCACGGACACGGACGCACCACCGGCCGAGAGGGTCGTACGGCGCTCCTTGCCGGGCTGCACCTCGATCCAGGCGGACGCGGTGTACCGGGCGCCCGGAGTGAGCCCGGTCAGCCGCTGCGCGACCGAGGCGGTGGGGGTGCCACTCAGTACGGCGCTGTTGCGGCCCTTGCCGTCGGTGTCGCGGGCGGCCCTGCCGCGCCGGGTCCAGTCGTCCAGACCGGCGTCGTTGAAGCCGGGGTCGGCGACCGCGCCGCCCTCGCCCCACCGCGGGTCCCGGGAGGCCGGCGCACGGTCCGGGTGGAGGACGTACGGCTGTCCCGCCTCGGCCTTGAGCGTCACCTTGCCCCCCACGGCCCTGACCGTGCCGGTCTTCACCCGCCCGTTGTCGGTGAGCTTGTACACGGTGTATCTCGACCCGCCCGTCGCGGCCCAACTGCTCGTACCACCGGCCTTGTTGTAGTGGTACAGCTTCTTGCCGCCGTCCCACGGCAGCAGATAGGCGTCGCCTTCGAGCACCTTGCGCCCGTGGTCGTAGAAGGTGCGCCGGCCGTTCTCGACCGTGCCGCGCACATCGCCGGTGAATCGGATCTCGTTCCCGTCCCAGCGGGTGATCTGCTGCTGCTGGAGGTACTTGGCGGGGAGATTGCGCTGCCAGATGTTGTCGTAGAAGGCGTTCCAGTCGGTCTCTCCGGTCCAGCCCTCGAAGTCTTGGAGGGCCGTCTGGCCCAGGACGGGGTGGTTGTTCCAGATGTCCTTCTCGCCGTTGCGGATGAACCGGATGATCCGGGAGTTGAGGCCCTTGTTGGTGGCCCCGCCGTAGTCCAGGTCGTTGGCCCAGTGCGACCAGAGCGAAGCCCGCTCGAACTTGTCGGCCCACTCGGTGCCGACGTTCCAGCCCTGCTTCTGCACGGCCTGCACCGTCTTGTCGGCGATCCAGCCGTGGGAGTAGTACACATCGATGTAGAGGAAGGAGAGATTACGGTCGGTCTCGTCCCTCAGCTGCTGGAATCTGCGCGCCAGATCACCGCTGTTGATGTCGCGGCGCTGGTCGATGTAGTAGCTCTGGTTCAGCCAGTTCCAGCCGGGCTTGCTCTTGTCGACGAGGCTCTCGCTGAAGTTCTTCGCCTCGGGGTACGACTCGGTGGCGTTCACATGCACGCCGAAGGCCGCGCCCCACTTCTTGCCGGCCTTCAGCAGCGTGTTGAGGTCCGCGAGTCCCCCGGCCCGCTTGTTGTAGTTGCCCCCGTAGTCGGGGTGCGCCGAGTCGTGGCCCTCGGAGCCGTACCCCTTGAGCACCGCCAGCTGGCCGAGCCCGTCGGTGGCGAGTGAGATCCGCTTGACGTCGTCGAGGGTACGGAGGAAGGGGTGGGTGGCCTGGCTGGCGAAGTTGAACGGAATATGGGTGATCACGCGGTCCGGGGTCTGCTCACCGCCCGGCGCCTTGACTCCGATGGTGCGGAAGGCGACGGCGCCGTCCTGCCAGTCGACCTTGTTGTCGCCGTTGGCGTCGGGCGTGACGACGACCTTCGCCCAGGGGAGGTCCTTGCCGCTCTCGGGGCTCGGGGCACCGCTCCCCCGGTAGGTCCACTGCCCGGACCAGACGCCGACGCGTGTGCTGCCGTCCCCGGCCTTGCGGGCCCGGTGCCAAAAGCGCGCGTCGTCGCCGCCCGTCGCGCCGCCCGGCTTGTCGTAGGAGGAGTTCGACTCGACGGCCGCGGCCAGCTCGTCGGTGTTGACCAAGGCGTACGAGGCCCCCACGGGCGCGGAGTCCGCCGGAGTCTCCCCGGTCACCGTGCCGAACACATCCGCGGTCCTCGTCGAGTCCGGGTCGAGCCGGGTGAAGGCGGTCGAGGCGCCGGTGTCCGTGCTGCCGACCGAGACGAGGTCATGGCCGGGGATGTCGAGGGTTGCGACCTTGAAGGCCTCGGTGTCACGGACCCCGGTCACCTTGAAGGCGGTCGTCCGCCCGGAGACGGTGAGCGTCGCGTCGATCTCGACGCCGGGCAGGTCCCCGAAGGCCAGTTTGTACGCGGCGCTCGACGCCTTGATGACGGGCGCGCTCTTCAACTGCACGGCGTACGCCGTGCCGTTGAGGGTGACCTCGGTGACCGGGCTCGTACTCCCGAGGAGCGTGGCCCCGCTGGACCGGTCGGTGTAGGAGAGGACCCGCGGGAAGTCCTCGGCGACGGCGACCGAGAGCTGACCGGAGCCGATGACGGCGGGGGCGGCCGGCGCAGCGGGGGCGGCGACCGCGACTGCGGACGCCGGGAGCGCGGGCCCGGCCAGGGCGAACACGGCGGACGACGCGGCGGCGAGCGCGCACGCGGCACGCACTCTTCGCGACATGGGGACCGGCCTGGGAACAGGCTCGGCAACCGGCATGGGGGCTGGCGTCGGGGCTGGCGTGGGGACTGGCTTCGGGACTGGCATGGGGACTGAGTAGTCCTCCGCTCTCACCACCGTCAACGAAGTCGGACGCCGCGGCGGCCAGCAGTCCAACAACCCCCGCGCGTTAGTCCAAGTCCCCTTCCCGGACGCCAACTTCTGAAGTGGCAAACTTTATGAGAGCGCTCTCAGTCTCATCTATTGACGCCTTCCCCGACCGTCGGAAGAGTGGTGAACACCCCCACGAGCACAGGAGTTCCTCCGTGATATCCCGCAGAATGTTCCTGTCCGGCACCGCCGCCGCGGCGACGGCACTCACCTACCCCGCCTGGGGAAGCGCTCTCAGCCCTCGCGCCAAGGCGGCGGCGCCCCCCACCTGCGAACTGGCCCTGGAGAACAAGTCCCTGCCCGGCACGGTCCGCGCCTATGTGACCGGCCACGAGCAGGGCACCGGACGCTGGGTGCTGCTGCGCCCGGGCGGCGGCGTCTACTACCCGCAGTCGCCCTCCGCACCCCAGACTCCGCTCCCTGTCGACTGCGCCATCCCGCTGCGCCCGGCGGGCTCGGGCCCGGTCGTGCTGACCCTGCCCCAGATGTTCGGCGCCCGCGTGTACTTCGTACGCGACAACAAGCTGGACTTCTTCCTCAACCCCGGCCCCGCCCTGGTGGAACCGGCCTTCGCCACACCTTCCGACGCCAACTACGGCCGCACCTGGTCGTTCGCCGAGTTCACCTTCAACCCGCAGCAGCTGTACGCCAACATCAGCTACGTCGACCTGGTGACCGCCCTTCCCATCGGTCTCACCCTCACCGGTGATGCCACCCACCGGGTCGCACCCCTCCCCGCCGGGGCTCTGCAGAAGATCGCCGACGACCTTGTCGCCCAGGCGGGGCGCGACGGCCGGCCCTGGGACAAGCTGGTCATCCGCGGCTCGGGCGGGCAGGTGCTGCGGGTGATCTCACCGCAGAACCTGATGGCCCCGTACTTCGACCGCCCCGCCCAGATGCCCTTCCGGGACGTCTTCGACGGCTACATCAACCAGGTCTGGCAGAAGTACCGCTCCACCGATCTGCGGATCGATCTCCAGGGCGGGCGCGGTGTGCGCACCGGGCGGGTCAGCGGCGACGTCATGACGTTCACCGGCGGCCACGCCTTCGCCAAGCCCACCTCGAAGGACGTCTTCACCTGCAACCACGGGCCCTTCGCCAACAACCCCGGCGACCCCGACGACAAGAAGGCCCTGCTGGCCAGGCTCGCCGCCGGATTCAACCGCACGACCCTGCTGACCCACCCCGACCAGCCGAACGGCGCGACGGCGGCCGACTACTACCGCGATCCGGCCACCAACCACTTCGCGCGCGTGCTGCACGCCCACACCCCGATCGGCTACGCCTTCCCGTACGACGACGTCCGCCCCGACGGACAGCCCGACGTCTCGGGTGCGGCCCACGACGGCAACCCTCGGCGCTTCACGGTGACCGTCGGCTCGTGACACATACGGGTGCCCGGGACGGCGCCCGGGCACCCGCACACCCCATGCGGCAGCCGTCGCAGCAGAGAAGGAGCGCGCCCGAGACGCGCGCGAGCACCCCGAGAGCGGAGTGGATTTTCCTGGCAGGGGCAGACACGTGGACACAGAGGTTGAAACTTGAACAAGATGGGGTTACGGTAGACCTCGTTGAAGGTTAAACAACCTCGACCCACCCCCACCCGAGGAGGAGCCATGGCTCTGTTCAACCGCAAGAACGACAACGCCCCGGCCGCCACCGCCACCCTCGAGGTGGACCCGGCGCTGGCAGCGCTGACCGGCGACTACACCATCGACCCGGCCCACAGCAGCATCGGCTTCACCGTCCGCCACGCGATGGTCACCAATGTGCGCGGCTCCTTCGGCGAATTCGAGGGCAGCCTCCACCTGGACGGCGCGGACCCGGCCCGTTCCACCGCCTCGATCGACGTCACGATCGCCACCGTGGACACCGGCATGCCCGACCGCGACGGCCACCTGCGCAGCGGCGACTTCTTCGACGCCGAGAAGTTCCCCCTGATGACGTTCCGCTCGACGACCGCGGAGCAGCTCGGCGGCGACACCTACCGCATCACCGGCGACCTGACGATCAAGGACGTCACGCGCCCGCTCTCCATCGACCTGGAGTTCAACGGTTCCGCCACCGACGTGTACGGCAATGAGCGCGTCGGCTTCGAGGGCAGCGCGCAGATCCTGCGCTCCGACTGGGGCCTGACCTGGAACGCGGCGCTGGAGACCGGCGGCGT
This sequence comes from Streptomyces sp. NBC_01142, assembly GCF_026341125.1. Taxonomy (NCBI): domain Bacteria; kingdom Bacillati; phylum Actinomycetota; class Actinomycetes; order Kitasatosporales; family Streptomycetaceae; genus Streptomyces; species Streptomyces sp. NBC_01142. The sequence continues at coordinate 1,410,586 of NZ_JAPEOR010000001.1, read as the reverse complement.
GATGGTCAGCGACAAGGTCAAGCTGACCTTTGACATCTCGGCGATCAAGTCCGCCCCCCAGGCCTGATCCGTACCGGGCGCACCTGATCCGTACCGAACGGACCTGATCCGTACCGCATGCACCGCCACGGCGGGGCCGGGAGCCACCCGGCCCCGCCGGCGTGCGTTCAGAGTCCTGCGGTGAAGAGGAGTCGGTTGGGTGAGCCCTGGCCGATGCCGGTCAGGGCATCCTTGGTGGACTCGGCGTCGAGGAACCCGGCGACCTCCGCCGGGGGCGCCGTCGGGTGCGCCGCCTTGTAGAGCGCGGCAACACCGGCGACGTGGGGGGAGGCCATGGACGTGCCGTTCAGGGCCACGCTGCCGCCACCGAGCTTGGCCGAGACGATGGCGGCGCCGGGTGCGTAGAGCGACAGACACCCGCCGAAGTTGGAGAAATCGGTCTCTGCGTCGAAGCTGCTGCTCGCGCCGACGGTCACCACGCGCAGCGCGGATGCGGGCGAGACGGTGCAGGCGTCCACCGAGTCGTTGCCCGCGGCGATGACCGGCAGGACACCGCTGTCCGAGAGGGCGGTGGCGGCGTTGTTCACGACGACGGACTTCGAGCCGCCCAGGGAGGCGTTGAGCACGGCCGGCTGCTTGGCATTGGCGGCCACCCAGTCGAGTCCGGCGACGACCCCCGACCAGGTACCCGTGCCCTGGCAGTCGAGAACCCGGACACTGACCAGGTTGGCCTTGCGGGCGACGCCGTACGTCTTGCCACCGACGGTGCCCGCGACATGGGTGCCGTGGCCCTGGCAGTCCTTCCCGGCCCGCCCGTCCCCGATGGCGTCATAGCCGAACGTGGCGCGCCCGCCGAACTCGGCGTGGGCGTACTCGATGCCGGTGTCGAGGATGTACGCGGTGGCACCCGCGCCGCTGCCGACCGAGGTGTAGTCGCTGTCGAGCGGCAGGTCGCGCTGGTCGATGCGGTCCAGCCCCCAGGACGCGGACGGCGACCGCGTGTCGCTGCCGCTGGACCCCACCGCCGTGACCTTGGCGTCCTGCTCGACGGCCTCCACCCCGAGGGTCGACCTCACGGCCTCCAGCTGGCCCGGGCTGAGCATGGCGGCGAATCCGCGCACCGCCGACTTGTAGGTGAAGAGCGGCTTCACACCGAAGCGGTCCACCATCGAGAACGGGTCCGAGGCGTTGCTGAGGGTCACGATGTAGCGACCCGGCAGGGCATTTGCCGAGCGGTACAGCGGGGCGGGGGTGGCGCGCTGGTCCGACGCCGGGGCGACGGGGCCGGAATGAGCGGAAGCGGACAGCGATCCGGCCGTGACGAGAGCGGTGGTGGCGGCGGCGGCCGCGAAGGCTTTGAGCCTCATTCGGGTGGGCATGGGCACGAGATAAGCATGCTGAAACGATCATGGTCAATCACCGAACGCAGCCAATCGGACACTTTCGGTAGCAATTCGAGAATTACGCCCCCGTGAACCCCTGCGCCAGGCCGTACAGCGGATTTGTACGGGTCGTGATGGATCGAACGCGGTACGTGACGGGAAGGGGGAGCGCATGCACTCAGCCAACAGGACCAAGAGGGTCACCTCCTGGCATGTGATCGGCGCCCAGCTCGCCGTGTTCCGCAAGGCGGCCCGGATGACCCAGGCCGAGCTGGCGGCGCAGTTCCACATTCACGAGGAGACCATCGCCTCGATCGAGCAGGGCCGCCGACCGCTCAAGCCGGATTTCGCGGAGCAGCTCGACGAGCTGCTCGACACGAAGAAGGCGTTGCAGACCGCTGTGGACAAGGTCCCGGAGCGGGAGCGGTTCCCGGCGTTCGCGCAGGACTTCGTCGAGCACGAGCAGGAGGCGCTGACGCTGCTCTCGTACCAGACCCAGGCTGTGCCCGGCCTCCTCCAGACCGAGGAGTACGCGCGGGCGGTCTTCTCCTGTCTCTATCCGCCCCTGGACGAGGAGCAGTTGGAGGAGTGGGTCCAGGCCCGGCTGGCCCGGCAGAAGGTCTTCGCGCGCAAGCCCCGGCCGATGGTGAACTTCCTGCTGGAGGAGTCCATCCTGCACCGGCCCATCGGGGGGCGGCAGGTGCTGCGGTTACAGAACCAGCATCTGCGGCGCTGCGCCGAACTCCCCTTCCTAGGCCTCCAGATCATGCCGACCGACCGAGGGACACACGCCGGTCTCGACGGGCCGCTGGTGCTGCTGGAGACCCCCGACCACGATCAACTCGCCTATATCGAGGGGCAGCACATCAGCTTCCTCGTCGATGATCCCGACCAGGTCAGTATGTACCAGCAGAAATATGGGATGCTGCGTTCGCAGGCCCTCTCCCCCGCGGAGAGCATGGGCCTGCTGGACGACCTGCTAGGAGAGTCATGAACTGGTTCAAGTCCAGTTACAGCGGCAGCGCGGGCGGGGACTGCGTCGAAGTCGCCTACGACTGGCGGAAGTCGAGCTACAGCAGCGACGCCGGCGGCGACTGCGTCGAGATCGCCGCGCACCCCCTCGCCGTCCATATCCGCGACTCCAAGAACCCCACCGGCCCGGCCCTCACCGTCACGCCGGCCACCTGGGCCGCGTTCGTCGCCGGTCGCCCCGCCTGACTCAGGCGCGAAGGCGCTCGACCCGCTCGCCCGTGCGGGTCTCTATCTCCGATGCCGCTTCACTCAGCAGTCGGTGGGTCAGCTCGCTGAGGGCACGGGCCACGGCCAGTTCGTCCCCGATGTGGGGCACGTCCTGGTCCGCGCGATTGCGGTGTGCCGTGCCCTCTCCGGCGATCAGTTCCGCGTTCTGGCCGCGCAGCCTGGCCTCGGCTTTGGTCACGTGGTCGTTCTCGGTGATGACGATCTCGACGTTCCACATCTTGGTCCGCATCAGAATCCACCGCCTCCATCGAATCCGCCGAAGCCGCCCCCGCCGCCGAAGTCTCCGCCGCCGCCCCAGCCACCGCCCCCGAAGTCGGAGGAGTCGAAGTCGGCGCCCGAGGAGTCACCGCCGCTGAACTCCCCGCCGCCGTAGTCCGACGCGTACGCCGGGGTGGACAGCATGGAGCCGAGGAGCGTGCCCGCCAGCAGGCCGGGCAGGATGCCGCCGCCGAAGTAGCCGCCCGCCCACGGGCCGTAGGCCGGTCCCGCCTCCCAGTACGGGCGGCGGCCGCTCTCCGTCTCGACGGTGCGGGCCATCGGATCCTGACCGTCCTCCAGCCGGGCCGCGTCGGCCGCGCACACCGGCACCTGGCGCGTGGCGCCGCCGGACGGGGACCATGCGGCGTCGGCCACCGAAGGACCGTGACGCGGGTCGAAGAAGCAGGGCGCGCGGCGCTCGGGCAGGGTCGCACCCGAGCGGCGGGCGTCCAGGACGGCCAGGGAGTAGCGGCCGTCCTCCAGTGCCTGGGTGACACCGCGGACGTCGCTGGGGTGTTCGGCCCCTCCCATCAGTGACTTCGCCTTGTCGTACGAGTCGAGTGAGCGCTCGTAGTCGGCCCGCATGGTGTCGTCCGCGCCCTTCTCGGAGGGGTGGAAGTCGAGGCGGTCCAGCTCCTCGCCGTAGGCCGTGATGTCCTCGTCGACGACCACGCGCAGCTTTTCGAGGGCGGCCCGCTCCTCCTCGGCCTTCATCCGGCGCTTGCGGCGGACCACTGTGTACACGCCCGCAGTGCCGGCGGCCGCGACCACACCGAACGTAATCAGGGCACCGGTGTCCACGCCGGCGTCGGGACCCGCGCCCCAGGAGGACGGGGCGCTGCCGCGCATCTGGGGCAGCGCCTGGTCGACGAAGTTGTTCAGCTGGGTGGCAGCGTCGACGCCGGGGGGCGTCTTGACCGCCGTGACCAGGTTACGTACGGCCTGGTTGGTCATGACACTGTTGTCGGCGCCCGCGTTGAAGCCGTCGCCGAGGCGGACGGCGTACAGGCCGGTGACGCCGGTCTGGGTACGGATGTTCTGCAGGACCGTGTCCTCGGGGAACTCCTCGCCCGTGGGCAGGACCGCCACGAAGAGCGCCTTGTCCGCGCCCTTGATCTTCTCCGCGAGGGCGTTCGCCTCGGCCGCGGACAGCTGCCCCGTGGCTCGCGGGTCGACATAGACCGGGCCGTCCTTGAGCGCCTCGGCCACAGTTTCGGGGCCGGTGGCCGCCTGCGCTCCCGGCGCGGCCACGAGGAAGGCCGCGGAGAACGCGAGCAGCAGACCGGACAGTGCGGAAAACAGCCTGGTCTTCATACCCTCGACGCTACCCGAAAGGGTGCCTTTTCGGACATTTCCGGAGTAGGGTATCGGGCCGCCCGGCAGGCGGCGGTCAGCTTGGCGGCCGCCCCCGTCGCATCCCTCGGTCAGTTGCCCGACAGCGTCTCCTGCAGCCAGTCGAAGACGACCTCGCAGTGCTGCTGCGGGGCCATCGGGGAGCAGTGCAGCTGCGCGCCGGTGGCCGTGGTGAGCTTCACGTAGCCCTTGGGAGCCGTCAGCTTGTCGAACATCTGGCGCGGCTGGCCGGGATAGAACTGCTCGTAGTCGTAGTCGAGGACCAGCGTGGGCATCTTGATGCGGCCCACGACGTTCGTGATGTCCAGCGACTCGATGAGTTTGGCGGGGGTGTAGAAGTCGGTGAACATCTTGCCCTCGCGTGCGTCGAGCATCGCCGGCACGGAGAAGGGCTCGATGCGCTTTTGAAGAGTCGCGGCCACGGGCGGAGGCAGCTCGGGGACGACCTCCTTGTTCCAGATGTTGTTGGTCTCCTCCTTGTCCGGGGTGAGGATCTCCCGGAGCTCCGCAGGAAAGCCCAGCCAGGGCGCGAGGCAGCCGGGCATCGCCACCAGAGCGGCGATCCTGCTCTCGAAGGCCGCTGCCCGGGGGGCCAGGTTCCCGCCCATGCTCAGCCCGGTCAGAGCGATCTTGCCGGTGTCCACGTCCGAGCGGGCGGCCAGCCAGTCGACGAGCGGCGTGACGACGGTCTCCCAGCGTGGCGTGAAGACCACTTGGTCCACAAAGAGCAGCTGCCCCTGGCCGGGCCCGTCGTACACAAGGGCGTTCCAGCCGCGCTCCAGAGCGGCCTGGACGCCGTAGGTCCACATGTCAACATTCTGGCCGTCGCTGCCGTTGGTGAGGATCACGGTGGGGCGCCGCTCGCTTGACTCGTCCGGCCGGAAGAACCACACAGGCAGCGGGGTCTTCCCGTACGGAATGTTCGCCGTCACCGGTACCGGGTCGCACAGCTCGCAGAACTTGTCCCAGGCGCCGCGCCCGGCCTTGTACAACTGCTCCTCGCTGCCGGGGTCGTCGGAGCCGAGGACGAAGAACAGCGCCTGGCCGTAGTACTGGGCGGCCCGCAGCGCACGGAAACGTGTGGTCTGCGCCCCGGGCTTGCTGCCCTGGGGCGCCTCCATCAGCTGATCGCCGAGCTTCTTGAAGGTCTCGGTGTACGTCTGCGCGGAGAGACCGGCCTTGTTGATCGCGTTCACCGCGGTGAGCACCTCGCCCACCTCGGCGGCGCCGTAGCCGGATCCGCCGAGCGCGAGGAGCCCGTTGAAATTGAAGCCCGGATCCTTGAAAAGCGTCATCGCACCGGGCGTGGGACCGCTTGCCGCGGCGGAGGCCGACGCCGTGGGACTGGGGGTGCGCGCCTGGGCGGGAGACACGCCCGACGGGGTGCACCCGGCGGTCACCAGAGCGCCGGCCCCACCGACGAGCCCGGCAAGCGTGGTGCGGCGGGTGGGGCCGGATGCCTGATCGCCCGATGTGTACGTCATGTCGGCCGAACGTACGCTTCGCGTCTGCGGGCCCGGCTCAGCAACACCAGCCGTTCCCCCGAACGGCGCTTCCCACTCTCCCTCCTGCTGAACTGCCGGACCGACACCTCCTAGGTCCCGAACCGTTGGGCGGCCGCGCGCAGGCGCTTGCCCCGCCTGCCCGTCACCGCCTTCACCGGAATCAGCACTGCCCACCACAGCTTCGCGCCCGTCGGGGAGACGAAGGCGAGCGGCACGGCGACGGCGAAGACCAGCACGGTCGCGGCCATGTCGGCCACATCGTTGCGCGCGACGGGATCGGTCAGCGTCCCGCTGCCCAGCCACGGGCGCTTCCACAGAGCGACCGTCAGCGCGAGCTGCGTGGCCGCCATGGCCGCGACGGCGCCGGAGTAGACGGCCACCGACTGCGGCATGTCCCCGTACTCGGCCAGCAAGGTGGTGGGGAAGGGCATCAGCGCGATCAGGCCCAGGCTCAGCAGCCCGAGCCTGATGACCGTCCCGTCCACCTCTCGCACGTACCGGAACATCTGGTGGTGGCCCCGCCAGAATGCCGCGATGACCAGGAAGCTGAGGCCGTACGCCCACAGGTTGGGCCTCACATCCCTCAGCGCCTGCTCGAAACCATCGGCGTCCAGATCGGCGGGCAGCGTGATGTCCAGAGCCAGCAGCGTCATCGCGATGGCGAACACTCCGTCCGACAGCGCGAGGAGCCGGGCCGCGCTCCCCTCGTCGTCCCGCACTCGCTGGTGGCTGTCCACCACGCCACCCTAGGGTCGACTGACCCGAAATATTCCGATTGATCCCGTGCGCGCGTTGAGTCACCCGCCGGACTGCGCAGACCTGTCGATCCGGTGAACGGCCCCGGCCCACACGCGCCTGGACGTCTCGGAAAACGCCGCCGCGTGCGCTTCGTCGGCGAACGTCGCCCGCGCCCGGATCCGGTCCTGCACCGGAGCCGCCGGCCGGAAGTGGCGGCTCCGGAGCGGACCTTCCGGGGCCTGCGGAATCTGCGGGGCCCGGGGGCTGCGCGGTCTACTCCGCCGGCTCGACCCCGGCGCGCAGCAGACCGTAGGTGTACGCGTCCTCCAGGGCCTGCCAGGAGGCGGCGATGACGTTTTCGGCGACGCCGACCGTCGCCCACTCGCTGCCTCCGTCGCCCGTCGTGATCAGTACGCGGGTGGTGGACTCGGTGCCGTGGCGGCCTTCGAGGATGCGGACCTTGTAGTCGATCAGCTCCATCTTGGCGAGCTGCGGATAGATCTTCTCCAGGCCGACCCGCATCGCCCGGTCGAGGGCGTTGACCGGGCCGTTGCCCTCGGCGGTGGCGACGATGCGCTCGCCCTTGGCCCACAGCTTGACGGTGGCTTCGTTGGCGTGGGTGCCGTCGGGGCGGTCCTCGACGATGGCGCGCCAGGACTCGGTACGGAAGTAACGGCGGGCCCTGCCCTCCGCCTCGGCGCGCAGCAGCAGCTCGAAGGAGGCGTCCGCCGCCTCGTACGTGTACCCCTTGAGCTCGCGCTCCTTGACCCGCTCGACGACCCTGCCGACCAGCTCACGGTCGCCGCCGAGCTCGATGCCGAGCTCCTTGCCCTTGAGCTCGATGGAGGCACGGCCCGCCATGTCGGAGACGAGCATCCGCATGGTGTTGCCGACGAGTTCGGGGTCGATGTGCTGATACAGATCGGGGTCGATCTTGATGGCGGAGGCGTGCAGTCCGGCCTTGTGGGCGAAGGCCGAGACGCCGACATAGGGCTGGTGGGTGGAGGGCGCGAGGTTGACGACCTCTGCGATCGCGTGCGAGATCCGGGTCATGTCCGCCAGCGCGCCCTCGGGCAGCACCTTCTTGCCGTACTTGAGCTCCAGCGCGGCCACAACCGGGAAGAGGTTGGCGTTGCCGACGCGCTCGCCGTAGCCGTTGGCGGTGCACTGGACATGAGTGGCGCCGGCGTCGACGGCGGCCAGGCTGTTGGCGACGGCGCAGCCGGTGTCGTCCTGGGCGTGGATGCCCAGGCGCGCGCCGGTGTCGGCGAGAACGGTGGCGACGACGGCCTGGATCTGGGCGGGCAGCATCCCGCCGTTGGTGTCGCACAGGACGACGACGTCCGCGCCCGCGTCGGAGGCGGTGCGGACGACGGACTTGGCGTACTCGGGATTGGCGCGGTAGCCGTCGAAGAAGTGCTCACAGTCCACGAAGACCCGGCGGCCCTGTTCGCGCAGGTAGGAGACCGTGTCGCGGACCATCTCCAGGTTCTCCTCGAGCGTGGTCCGCAGGGCCAGCTCCACATGCCGGTCATGCGACTTGGCGACCAGCGTGACCACCGGGGCGCCCGACTCGACAAGCGCCCTGACCTGCGGGTCCTCGGAGGCCTTGGCCCCGGGGCGGCGGGTGGAGCCGAAGGCGACCAGCTGCGCGTGCCGGAAGGTGATCTCCTGCTGGGCGCGCGAGAAGAACTCCGTGTCCCGGGGGTTGGCGCCGGGCCAGCCGCCCTCGATGAACCCCACGCCGAAGTCGTCCAGGTGCCGGGCGATCGTCAGCTTGTCCGCGACGGTGAGGTTGATCCCCTCACGCTGTGCGCCGTCGCGCAGCGTCGTGTCGAAGACATGGAAGCTGTCGTCGGTCCCCGTGTCCGTGTCCGTGTCCGTGGCCTGAGTGGTCATGGCTGTGTTGACTCCTGTCGGATGAGTGGCTCCGAAGTTCTGGCTCCACTTGCCCCCATCTTCGCGCGGTTCGCCTTCGGCCGGGGTGAGGCCTGAAAACGAAAAAACCCCTCGCTGGTGCGAGAGGTCTGCGCGCGGGTCTGGGGCACGGTGGCCGCGTCGTACGTGATGGTACGAGGCGATCACTGCGGACCGGCGCGCCTGCTGTCAATAATCATGGCGAACGAGAGCACGGTCGCAGTGTGCCATACGCCGTGCGGCCGGCGGACGAGCATCTCAGCATGCGGGCTGCCCGTGACCGGGGCTCCACCCGGACCCCGCGCCTCAATCGCCGGCGGGGCTTGGGTTGCCCGCCCGGGCGGGCAACCCGGCCCGGCCGGCGATGAGGACACGGCCGAGGGACGTACGGGGGTCCGGGGTCCTTCCCCTGGTTACGGCGCCCGCCTCACGGCACCCGCGCCGGGAGCGGGGCGTCGTCCCGGGGCGTCGCCGCGCCCACCTTCTTCAGATCGATGTCCCTCGTCTCGCGCATCGTCAGGTACACCACCAGCGAGACCGCCGCGCACCCGGCCACGTACCAGTAGAAGCCCGACTCGATGCCTGCCTTCTTGAACCACAGCGCCACATACTCCGCCGTACCGCCGAAGAGCGCGTTGGCGATCGCGTACGGGAGTGCCACACCCAGCGCGCGGATGCCGGTCGGGAACAGCTCGGCCTTCACACAGGCGTTGATCGAGGTGTAGCCGGTGACGACGACCAGCGCGAGGAGCGCCAGAGCGAAGGCCGGCCAGAAGGTGCCCGCGCTCTTGAGCATCGTCATGATCGGCACGGTCAGGAACGTCGAGCCGACGGCGAAGCCGATCAGCAGCGGGCGGCGCCCGATCCGGTCCGAGAGCGCGCCCGCCAGCGGCTGCAGGCACATGAAGACGAACAGCGCGCAGAAGCTGACCAGGGAGGCGGTCGACTTCTCCATGCCCGCGCTCCTGGAGAGGAACTTGGTGAGGTAGGTCGTGTACGTGTAGTACGCAACGGTCCCACCCATGGTCAGGGCAACCACCAGGAACGCCTCGCGCCGGTGCGCCCACAGCGCCTTCAGCGTGCCGCGGTCCTTGTCCTCGGCCGCGCCCGAGTCCTCGTACACCTCGGTCTCGAGCATGTTCCGGCGCAGATAGAAGACGACGGCCGCGCCCAGCGCGCCGATGACGAAGGGGATGCGCCAGCCCCAGCTGTGCAGCGCCGCCTCGGACATGTTGCGCTGCAGGACGATCTGCAGACCGAGGCCGACGAGCTGGCCGGCGGTCATCGACACGTACTGGAAGCTGGAGGCGAAACCGCGCTTCTCGGGCGCGGAGGCCTCGGTGAGGTAGGTGGCGCTGGCCGCGTACTCGCCGCCGACCGACAGGCCCTGGAGGAGGCGGGCCACCAGCAGGACGGCGACGCCGCCGTAGCCCGCGACCTCGTACGTCGGCGCGATCGCGATGAGGACCGCGGACGCCGACATCAGGGTGACGGTCATGGTGAGCGCGGCCTTGCGGCCCTTGCGGTCGCCGATCCGGCCGAGCAGCCAGCCGCCGACCGGCCGCATGAAGAAGCCGACTGCGAAGATCCCCATGGTGTTCATGAGGTTCGCGGTCTCATTCCCCTTGGGGAAGAAGGAGTCCGCGAAGTACACCGCGAACGTCGCGTACACGAACCAGTCGAACCACTCGACCATGTTTCCGGCCGAGCCGACCCAGATTTTCTTCCACTGCTCTCGTCCCATGATCCGAAACCGTGCCGGAGGGCCGGAAGTGGAACAAGGGAGCAGGCCGCAACGATCGGGAGTACTTGCGTACGTTGTGTTCCCGACCGGCCGGAGGCAGTCGGTCAGCTCTCGGCGGTGAGGAGCGCCTCGTCGAGGAACTCCCGTACGTGGGCGAGGACCTGGGCACGGCCGGTGCCCGGTATGCCGACGGCGACATGGACACTGAAGCCGTCGAGCAGGGCGCGCAGCCTGGCGGCGAAGCGGTCCGGGTCGACGGAACGGAACTCCCCGCGCGAGATGCCTTCGGCGAGCAGCGCCACCAGATCCCGGTGCCAGGCGCCCTCGATCGCCGCCTGCCGCGCGCGGGCCCCGGCGTCGGCGTTCTGCGAGCGGTTCCACACCTCGAGCCAGAGCGTCCAGTGGGGGTCGCGTGGCCCTTGGGGTACGTACAGATCGACGTACGCCGCGAGCCGCTCCGCGGTGGGCGCCTGACGGGAGAGGAGTGCGCTGCGTTCGGCGCCGAGGCGGTTCTCGCTCCATTCGAGGGTCTGGAGAAGCAGTTCGTCCTTGGTGCGGAAGTAATAGAGGAGATGCCCGCTGCTCATCCCGACCTCGCGGCCGAGCCCGGCCATGGTGAGCCCGTCGAGCCCGCTCTCGGCGATGGTGGCCATGGCGGCGGCGAGCAGCGCCTCGCGCGGCGGCGCGACATTGCGCCGGCGGGCGGCGGGGGTCATACGGCGGCCTCCACGCGCACCGCGTCCGAGTGGAGATCGAGCAGCCGCACCGGCGTGGTCGGACCGCGGCCGCACGCCGCACAGCGCATCACGTTCACCCGTATGTTCTACCTGATCTCGCTCGTCGGCGACGACGGTCCGGCCGTCCTCGGTCGTACGGCTGCGCGGAACTTCGGCGGTGCGGGACTCCGGCGGCGTGGACTTGTGCGGCGATGGACTTCAGCGGCGCGGGACTTGTGCGGCGATGGACTTCGGCGGCGCGGCGACGTCTTCCGTGGGGAGAGTGCCGCCGCCGCCGCTTCGGACGCTCGGCTTCAGACCCGCGGCTGCTGCTGGGTGATGCAGTGGATGCCCCCGCCGGCCGCGAAGATCGTCCGGGCGTCGACCAGCGTGACCGTGCGGCCGGGGTAGAGGCGGCGGAAGATACCGGCCGCGATCTCGTCGCGCGGGTCGTCGAAGGCGCACAGCACCACGCCGGAGTTGCAGACGTAGTGGTTGATGTACGAGTAGTCGACCCACTTCCCGTCCTCCTTGACCACCGTGGGGGCCGGGATCTCGACGACCTCCAGGCTGCGGCCGCGCGCGTCCTTTTGGGACCTCAGCATCTCCACGTTCTCCTTGCAGAGTTCGTGGTCGGGGTGGGAGGGGTCCGGCTGGGTGTGGGCGACGATCACACCGGGGCCGGCGAAGGCGGCGACGATGTCGACATGGCCGAGGGTGCCGAAGCCGTGCGGCGGATAGTCGGCGGTCAGGCCGCGCTTCAGCCAGATCGCCCTGGTCGTACCGAGCTTGGCGTGTATCTCGGCCTCGACCTCCTCCTTCTTCCAGCCGGGGTTGCGCTCGGGGCCGAGCTGCACGGTCTCGGTGAGCAGTACCGTGCCCTCGCCGTCCACGTGGATGCCGCCGCCCTCGTTGACGAGCGGCGAGCTGTGGACGGGCACGCCGGCAATGTCCGCGACATGGCGCGCGATCTTCTCGTCGTGCTCCCAGGTGGCCCAGTCCTGCGCACCCCAGCCGTTGAACACCCAGTCCACAGCGGCCAGTCGGGTGCCGTCGGTGACGAAGGTCGGGCCGATGTCGCGCATCCACGCATCGTCCAGCTCGCGCTCGACGAGGTCGATGTCCGGGCCGAGGAGTTCGCGGGCGGACTCCGCCTGGCCGGGGCTGTGGACCACGGTGACCGGCTCGAAGCGGCGTACGGCCTGGGCGACAGAGGCCCATGCCCCGCGGGACTCGGCGAGGTCGTCACCGGAGAAGGTGGCATTGGGGCCGGGCCAGGCCATCCAGGTGCGCTCGTGCGGGGCCCACTCGGGCGGCATTCGGAAGGTCATGGTGGTTCCTTCAGAGGAAGTAGAGGCGGTTGAGAGAGATCGAGTCGGCGGGCTCGGAGCGCACCGGGGCGCCGTCGAGAGTGACGAGCCCGGTGTGCCCGTCCACGTCGACCTCCCCGATCCGGGAGTTGAGCCGCAGGTCGGCCGGGCCGATACCGCGCGTGCCGCGCACGGCGACCCGGCGGCGGCGCGTGGGCATCAGGTCGGAGCCCAGCTCGGTCGCCGCCTTCGCCACGAAGGCGACCGAGATGTCCGCGGCCGTCGCGCCGTACGCCCCGAACTGCGGCCCCAGGACCAGCGGTTCACAGGTGTCGGTGGCGGCGTTGGGGTCGCCTGTCACGCCGTACGCCGGGAAGCCCGACTTCAGTACGAGCTGAGGCTTCGCCCCGAAGAACTGCGGCTTCCAGAGCACGATGTCGGCGAGCTTGCCCACCTCGATCGAACCGATCTCGTGCGCGAGGCCGTGCGCGATCGCCGGGTTGATGGTCAGCTTCGCCATGTAGCGCAGCACGCGCGCGTTGTCGTCGTGCTCGCCGTCGCCCTCCATGGGGCCGAGCTCGGCCTTCATCTTTCCTGCCATGGCGAAGGTGCGGCGTACGGTCTCGCCCGCGCGCCCCATCCCCTGCGCGTCCGACGAGGTGATCCCGATCGCCCCGAGGTCGTGCAGCACATCCTCGGCGCCCATCGTCCCGGCCCTGATCCGGTCCCGCGCCATGGCGGCGTCGCCCGGCAGGTCGGTCTTGAGGTCGTGGACGGAGACGATCATTCCGTAGTGCTCGGCGACCGCGTCCCGGCCGAAGGGCAGGGTCGGGTTGGTGGAGGAGCCGATCACATGGGGCACACCCGCCATCTTGAGCACGTTCGGTACGTGTCCACCGCCGCAGCCCTCGATGTGGAAGGCGTGGATCGTACGGCCGTCCAGCACCCTCAGAGTGTCCTCGACCGACAGGCATTCGTTCAGGCCGTCGCTGTGCAGGGCGACCTGGACGTCGTGCTCCTCGGCGACCCGCAGGGCGGTGTCCAGCGCGCGGGTGTGCGCGCCCATGTCCTCGTGGACCTTGAAGCCGGACGCGCCGCCCTCGGCCAGCGCCTCGACGAGGGGCGCGTCGTTCGAGGACGAGCCGCGTGCCAGGAAGCCGATGTTGACGGGCCAGGCGTCGAAGGCGTTGAAGGCGTGGCGCAGGGCCCAGGGCGAGTTGACCCCGACGCCCCACACCGGGCCGAACTCCTGGCCGATGACGGTGGTGACGCCGGAGGCGAGCGAGGCCTCCATGATGCGCGGCGAGAGCAGATGGACGTGGGTGTCGACGGCTCCGGCGGTGGCGATCATGCCCTCGCCGGAGACGATGCTGGTGCCTGTGCCGACGACGACGTCCACGCCGTCGAGGGTGTCCGGGTTGCCGGCTCGTCCGATCGAGCGGATCCGGCCTTCGCGGATGCCGACGGAGACCTTCCTGATGCCTTGCACGGCATCGATGACCAGCACATTGCTGATGACGACGTCGCAGGTCTCGCGTACGGCGGCGGCCTTGAGGTGCAGCCCGTCGCGCGCGGTCTTGCCGAAGCCGGCCAGGAACTCGTCGCCGGGTTTCTGCGCGTCCGACCCGACACGCACGACCAGCCCGGAGTCGCCGAGCACGACCCGGTCTCCGGCGCGCGGACCGTGCACGGCCGCGTACTCGTACGAATCGATGCCGGTCATGGGCGGGCCTCCTGCTCGTGGTGGGCGTCCGGTGCGGAGTGGGCCTTCGGTACGGGGGGGAGCGTCCGGCACGGGGTGGGCGTCCGGCGCGCGGTGCGAAGCGGGGCGCGGGGCCGGACGCAGGGCGGGATGTGGGGCCGGACGCTGGACAGGACAGGGAACCGGACGCAGGGCCGGGCTCAACGGTCCGCTCCCAGATAGCCGCAGGCCACAGCCCTGCGCAGGGCCTCTTCCTTGGCCCCGGGCGCGTCCAGCGGGCCGTCGACCAGGCCCGCGAAGCCGATCGCGATCCGGTCGCCGCCGATGGGCAGCAGACCGATCTCGGCCTCGCCGCCCGGGGCGAAGCGGACCGAGGACCCGGCGGGGACGCAGAGCCGCATGCCGTACGCCACCGCCCGGTCGAAATCGAGCCGGGGGTTGGCCTCGAAGAAATGGAAGTGTGAGGTGACGCTGACCGGGACTGCCGCGGTGTTGCGCACGGTCAGCGTCACGGCGGGCTCGGGCTCGGTCCGCGGCGGCGCGGGCAGTACGGCGCCGGGCGCTCCGTCGCCGAGGCCCGTCGCGCCGCGGATGGGCGCGGAGACGACCGCGAGCCGTGACCCGTCGTCGAAGACGGCCTCCACATGTACCTCGGTGACCACATCCGCCACACCGGGCAGCACATCGTCGGGGCCCAGCACGCTGCGGGCCGCCTCGATCGCCTCCGCGAGCCGTCGCCCGTCGCGGGCCGCCTCGCAGACGGTGTCCGCGATGAGCGCCGTCGCCTCGGGGACATTGAGCTTGAGCCCGCGGGCCCGGCGGGCCCGGGCCAGTTCTGCCGCGCCGAAGAGCAGCAGCCGGTCGCGCTCGGTCGGGGTCAGTCGCACGTCACCACACCTCCTGGTTGAACGACACTCTAACCATGAGTTTCTTTCCACGGAAGCATTGACGTGCCACCATCGCTTGCGTCACATTGAGCGGCACTCAAACAGTCGAGCCTCAGGGGCGCCCTTATGCCGATGGAACAGCGCGGAGTCGACACCGTCCCGGAGGCGGAACGCACCAGCTCTCCGCGCGATCTCGTGTCGATCCTGCTGGGATCGAACCTGTGCCTGGGCGTGATCGTCTTCGGCTGGCTGCCGGTCTCCTTCGGGCTGGGCCTGTGGCCGGCGGTCACGTCGATCGTCGCGGGCACGGTCGTCGGTGTGGCGGTCACCGCGCCGCTCGCGCTGGTCTCGTTGCGGACGGCGACGAATCTGTCGACCTCCAGCGGTGCGGCCTTCGGCGTACGCGGCCGGCTCGTCGGCTCGGTCGTCGGTCTGCTGCTGTCGCTCGGCTACACCGCGCTGACCCTGTGGATCGGCGGAGATGTGATGGTCGGGACGCTGGCGCGGATCGCGGGCCTGCCGACCGGCGGCCTCGCGCACGGCCTCGTCTACGCCCTGCTCGCCGCCTGCACCGTCGTCGGCGCGGTGTACGGCTACCGGCTGCTGCTCGGGCTGAGCAAGATCCTCGCCATCGGCATGACCGCGCTGTTGCTGCTGGGGCTGATCGCGTACGCCCCCGACCTCACCACGGCCGCCCCGCAGGACACGCCGTACCTGCTCGGCTCCTTCTGGCCGACCTGGCTGCTGTCCGCTGTGGCCGCCGGGCTGAGCGGCCCGATCGCCTTCATCACCCTGCTCGGCGACTACACCCGCTACATCTCACCGCAGCGCCACAGCCCGCGCCGGGTGCTGCGGGCCACCTGTCTGGGGCTGTGCGCGGGGCTGCTGCTCCCGCAGCTCTTCGGTACGTACACGGCTCTCGCGGCCCGGGGTGCGCTCGACTACGCGGGCCCGCTGGTCGCCGCCTCCCCGGCCTGGTACCTGGTACCGCTGCTGCTGGCGGCGACGGCAGGGTCGGTCGGCAACGCGGGCCTGATGCTCTACTCGATGGGCCTCGACCTGGACGCGATCCTGCCCCGCGTCTCCCGGGCCCGGGCCACGCTGGTCGTGGCCGTCGTCGCGACGGTCTTCGTCTTCCTCGGGCACTTCGCCTGGGACGCGCAGTCCGCGATGACCTCGTTCGTGCTGCTGCTGACCGCGATCGGGACACCCTGGGCGGTGATCACGATGATCGCCCACCTCCGGTGCGGCGGCGTGTACGACGCCGAGGCCCTGCAGGTCTACAACCGCCGTGCGCGGGGCGGCATCTACTGGTTCCGCTCCGGCTGGAACCCGCGCGCCACGCTCTCCTGGACGCTGGGCGCGGCGGTGGGCCTGTGCGCGGTCTCCACCCCGCTCCACGAGGGCCCGCTCCTGGCTCTGACCGCCGGTGTGGACTGCAGTTTCATCCTGTCGGGACTCGTGGGCGGGGCGAGCTACCTGGCACTGGGCACCCGCCCGGCGCGGGCCCCGGAGCCGGAAGCGGCTGTCCCCTGACCCTCCCCGCACGGGCCCCTGCGCGCAGGGGGCGGGCCTCCGTGGCCGGACCCGGCCGGGCGCGTCAGCCCAGTTCGTGCATCCAGCCGTGGACGTCCTCCACGACACCCCGCTGGATGTCGAGCAGCGCCTTGCGCAGCTTCATCGTGACCTCGCCCGGCTGCCCGTCGGCCTGCGTCCAGTCCCCGCCTGCGGACCTGACCGAGCCGACCGGGGTGATGACCGCCGCCGTACCGCAGGCGAACACCTCGGTGAGCGTGCCGTTCTCGGTGTCGCGCTTCCACTGGTCGGTGGAGATCCGGCCCTCCTCGGACTTGTAACCGAGGTCCTTGGCCACCGTCAGCAGCGAGTCACGGGTGATGCCGGCGAGCAGCGAGCCCGTCAGCTCCGGGGTGACGATCTTGTCCCCGTACACGAAGTACAGGTTCATGCCGCCCATTTCCTCGACCCACTTGTGCTCCAGCGCGTCCAGCCAGACGACCTGGTCGCAGCCCTTCTCGGCCGCCTCGGCCTGGGCGAGCAGCGAGGCCGCGTAGTTGCCGCCGGTCTTGGCGAAGCCCATGCCGCCGGGGACCGCGCGGACGTAGTTCTCCGAGAGCCAGACCGAGACCGGCTTCACACCACCGGGGAAGTACGCACCGGCCGGGGAGGCAATCACCAGGAAGAGGTACTCGTTGGCGGGCTTCACACCGAGACCGACCTCGGTCGCGATCATGAAGGGGCGGAGGTAGAGCGAGGACTCACCGCCGTGCTCCGGGACCCACTCCTTGTCCTGCTGGACCAGCGCGTCACAGGCCGCGATGAACGTCTCGACGGGCAGCTCCGGCATGGCGAGCCGGCGGGCGGACCGCTGGAAGCGCTCGGCGTTGGCGTCGGGGCGGAAGGTGGCGACCGAGCCGTCGGGGCGGCGGTAGGCCTTCAGCCCCTCGAAGATCTCGATCGCGTAGTGCAGCGTCATGTTGGCCGGGTCGATCGACAGCGGCGCGTACGGGACGAGCTCGGCATCGTGCCAGCCGCGCCCCTCCGTCCACTTGATCGTCACCATGTGATCGGTGAAGTGGCGGCCGAAGCCGGGGCTGGCCAGGATCGCCTCGCGCTCCGCATCGGACAGCGGGGTCGAGGAGGGCTTGAGCTCGATCGTGGGCGTCGTCATGAGTGCAGTGTCCTTCACCGGTTGTTTGTGACGGACCGCGCTCACGCCGCTACTGCTGCTAGGACGTCCGAGCTTTCCCGCATGCCGCGGCCCCACGTTCGATTATCGCTCGCGTGGGGCCGTGCAAGTAACGAGGTGAATGCGGCCCAGGGGATGATGGTGACACCCGGAGGCCGCACAGGAAAAGCCGCCGGGTGCGAATGCGACCCGGCGGCTGAAGTGGAACCGTCAGGTCAGCTCGCTACTCGTACCGCGAGGGCGTCGCCGATCTCGTCCGTCGTACGGACCTTCGCGCCGTCCCGCTCCGCCAGGTCGGCGGCGACCGCCTCTTCGATCCTGACCGCCTCGGCCTCGAAGCCGAGGTGACGCAGCAGGAGGGCGACGGACAGGATCGTGGCGGTCGGATCGGCCTTGCCCTGCCCCGCGATATCGGGCGCGGAGCCGTGGACGGGCTCGAACATCGACGGGAAGGCGCCCGTCGGGTTGATGTTGCCGGACGCGGCCAGGCCGATGCCGCCGGTCACGGCAGCGGCGAGGTCGGTGAGAATGTCACCGAAAAGGTTGTCGGTGACGATGACGTCGAAGCGCTCCGGCTGGGTGACGAAGAAGATCGTCGCGGCATCGACGTGCAGATAGTCGGTGGTGACCTCGGGGTACTCCTGGCCGACCTTGTCGAAGATGTTCTTCCACATGTGACCGGCGTAGACGAGGACGTTGTTCTTGTGGACCAGCGTCAGCTTCTTGCGGGGACGGGAGTTGGCCCGCTCGTACGCGTCACGGACCACGCGCTCCACGCCGTACGCCGTATTCAGGCTGACCTCGGTGGCCACCTCCGCGGGCGTGCCGGTGCGCAGGGAACCGCCGTTGCCGGTGTACGGACCCTCGGTGCCCTCGCGGACGACGACGAAATCGATGTCGGGGCGGCCGGCCAGCGGCGTGGCGGTGTTGGGGAACAGCTTCGACGGACGCAGGTTCACGTAGTGGTCGAAGGCGAAACGGAGCTTGAGCAGCAGCCCGCGCTCCAGGACGCCGGACGGCACAGACGGGTCACCGATCGCGCCGAGCAGGATGGCGTCGTGGTTCTTGAGGGAGTCGAGCTCCGCGTCCGGGAGGGTCTCTCCGGTGCGGTGCCAGCGCTGAGCGCCGAGGTCGTACTCCTTGGTCTCCAGCTTCACATCCTGCGGGAGGGCGGCCGCGAGGACCTTCAGGCCCTGAGCCACGACCTCCTGGCCGATGCCGTCACCGGGGATCACTGCGAGATTGATGCTGCGAGACATATCGGCACCCTACTCTCCGTCCCACCCCATGACATGTGGTGTCCGCCATGTGGACTGCCGGTAGGAGGCGCCCCGATCCCGGATGCGGATCTCGTGGCAGGTGCCCTTCGCGGTGAAGGAGCCGTACCTGCGTGTCACGGAAGGTCTCCGCGCTCGCCGAGCGCGGCAAGCGGATCGCGTGTTTCGAGGTGAGGCGCTCGGTCGGCGCCCCTCCCCCACGGCTTTCAGCTTTCAGCTTTCAGCGAGGGTGGTGACCCCATTCGCCACCGTTGTCCCTGCGGTCGAGAGCTCGCTGCAGGGCGGCGGCGGCATTCTTGCGGTCGGACTCGCTCGTACGGGAGGAACGGCGGACGCGGCGGGCGGTCTCAGCGGGCATGATGATCGACTCCTTGAGAATCACATTGATTCGAGGCGCCGGAAGAGGCGGGGAGCG
Organism: Streptomyces sp. NBC_01142; assembly: GCF_026341125.1. Taxonomy (NCBI): domain Bacteria; kingdom Bacillati; phylum Actinomycetota; class Actinomycetes; order Kitasatosporales; family Streptomycetaceae; genus Streptomyces; species Streptomyces sp. NBC_01142. Next base: position 1,391,415 of record NZ_JAPEOR010000001.1, on the reverse strand, counting down.
ATGCCGCAGGGGTTGCCTGCTCGGGGCACTGACTCACGACCGCCATTCGCTGGATCGAGCGAGACGTTCGGCTCCTACAAAGCTAGGACAGGTACGCGCTTCTGTCTCCACAATTACTCGGACTTCCTACTATCTGAGACGGTGATCGTCGGGAGAGGTCCCGTAAAGGCCTCTGAGCTCGCGGATCAGGGCCCGGACGGCGACCGTGCGGGCCAGCTCAGGGGTGGTGACATAGCCGACGGAGCGGGTCGGGCGGTCCGGTCCGAGATCAGTGATCTCGACAGTGGGCGGTGCTCCATTCAGGGACAGCGCCGGCATCACCGCCATCCCGAAACCACTGCTCACCATCGAGAGCACTGCTCCGTCGTCCTCCGCCTGGACGGTCGCCCTCGGGAGCCACTCCTGCTCCGCCCACCACTCGCGCGTGTACGAGGTGCAGTTCTCGGCCCAGTCGACCAGCGGCAGTGAGCGGGGCGCGACGTGGCCGGCCGGGTGGACCAGGGCGTACCCCTCCTCCAGCAGCACTCCCCCGACCAGCTCCGGCGGCACGGGCGAGGTCGTCCCGATCGTCGCGATCCCCAAGTCGGCGTGCCCGTCGGCGACTTCGCCCGCCGTGCCGCGCCCCAGCTCCCGCACCATCCGCACCTCCGGCTCGATGCCGGGGTGCCGCGCCGTGAGCCGCTCCAGCGCGGGCGGCAGCAGGTGGAGAGCCGCGCTGCGGAAGGCGGCGATCCGCAGCGGCCCCGCCACCGTGTCCGCTTCCGCGCCGCGCGCCTCGGCCCCCATCGTCTCCAGCAGCCGCAGAATGCGCCGGGCGTGCGCGACGGCGCGGATGCCGGCGACGGTGGGAGTCGCGCCCTGTCGGCCGCGGTCGAAGAGCACAGCCCCGATCTTGCGCTCACTGCCGCGTACGGAGTGCGAGACCGCGGACTGGGTCATGCCGAGCGCGGTGGCCGCGGCGGAGAACCCGCGTGCATGCGCGACGGCGACAAGTACCCGCAGTTCGTGCGGGGCAAGGTCGGGCATCGGGGCGCTCACCTCGTTCTATGAGGACCGCTCATGGAAACGGCGGTTCCATCGACGCAACCTACTGCCCGGCTCTCTGCTTCCTTGTTTACGGTCACGGCATGACCACGCAGATCAAGCAGACCGTGCAGATCAAGCAGACCGCGCAGGCTCCGCAGGCCCCTCTCACCTCGCCGGCCTCGCCCACCTCGGAGGCCCCTCCCACCTCGCCCACCTCGCTCACCGTGCAGCAGACCGCCCGCCCCACCGGCTTCCCGACCCCTGAGCACTTCGCCTTCGTCGAGGCTCCCGTACCCGCCCCCGAACCGGGTACGGCGCTGGTGGAGAACCTCTACTGGTCCGTGGACCCGTACCACCGCGAAATGATGGACGGGGACTTCGAGTTGAACACCCCCCTGGAGGGCCGCACCCTCGGCCGCGTCGTCGACTCCCGCGACCCGGGGCTGCGGGAGGGTGATCTGGTCCTCCACCGGCAGGGCTGGCGTACGCACGCGCTGGTGACACCGGGGGCGTACGGAACCCGCACGATCCAGCCCTACGCAGGGGTCCCGCTCTCCGCGTATCTCAGCATCCTCGGCGGCACCGGCCTCACCGCCTATGTGGCCCTCACCCGGACCCTCCAACTACGCCCCGGTCAGGACCTGTTCGTCTCCGCGGCGGCCGGCGGTGTGGGCACGGCCGTGGGACGGATCGCGCGCCTGCTGGGCGCGGGCCGGATCGTGGGCAGCGCGGGCTCGGCCGCGAAGGCCGCCCACCTCGCCGAGCACCTCGGCTTCGATGCAGCGTTCGACTACCACGACGGTACGGTGCGCGATCTCCTGGCGAAGGCGGCACCCGAGGGCATCGACGCGTACGTGGACAACGTCGGCGGCGACCATCTGGAGGGCGCGATCGCGTCGTTGCGCGACCACGGGCGGATCGCCTGGGTCGGCGCGATCAGCCAGTACAACAACGCCGCCGAGCCGCCGGCCGCGCCGCGCAATCTCTTCGACGTGGTGGACAAGTCTTTGCGTCTGGAGGGTGTGCTGGTGCGCAACTACACCGATGTGCAGGGGGAGTTCGAGGAGTTTCTCGTTCCTCATCTGCAGAGCGGGCGGATCGCGCCCGATGTCACGGTCGTCGAGGGCTTCGAGCGGATCGTGGACGCGTTCCTCGGCATGCTGCGGGGCGAGAACCTGGGCAAGATGCTCGTCAAAGCACAGACACAGGCACAGGCACAGGCACAGACACTCGGCTAGAGCACGTCCCCGTCGCGCCAGTCGAAGAGCAGCGCGGAGGCCGTCTCCGGGAGCGGTCGGCCCCCGGCCGGGCGCAGAAAGGTGGAGTCCTCCTCCTCCGGAAGGTGCACCGCCCCTTCGGGGCCCAGCGCCTCGACACGGCCGCCCCAGAGCTGCCAGCCGCGCGACCGGTACAGCTCGGCACCCTCGTCCGACGCGGACAGTGCGCCCAGTTCGTACGCCCCGTCGATCACCCGCTCCAGCGCGTCCATCACCCGGTCGCCCAGACCGCGCCGCCGCCGGTCGGCGCGTACGGCCACCGCCTCGATGTATCCGATGCGCAGCGAGCGACCGGCGTGGATCACCCGGCGCTGCACCACACTGCCGTGCGCGACGAGTACACCGTCCTCGTACAGCAGCGCATGAACGCCGCCCAGGGTGTGGTCCCAGTCGTCGTCGCCGAAGTCGCCGTCGAAGGCGCCCGTCAGCAGTGTGCGGATCTCGAGCAGTTCGGCCGGACTGAGCTCGAAGGTGTGGGCGGTGCGCGGTAACACGGTCATACGCCGCATCCTCCCAGGCCCCTTCCGTACCAGGTACTCACTTCTCGGCGAGGCAGGTCGTGCGTGACGAAATATGGCCGGTTGCACGGGTGTGGGCCGTGCCTCCGTCGAGCGCGCCCCGCACCGGCACACCCGGCACCCGGCACCCACTACGCCGACCGGGGCGGAGAGGTAGTGCAACCGATGGGTTGCACTGTTCCGAGTGACGTGCAACCATTGGGTAGCACGTTAGTCGAAGAGGAGGCTGGAACCATGAGCAGGGACCGCATCGAACGGGAAATCACCATCGCCGCACCCATGGAACGCGTGTGGGCGGTACTCACCGAGCCGAAGCACGTAGGCGCGTGGTTCGGACAGGGCGAGCCGACCCCGGTCGACCTGCGCCCGGGCGGCACCATGCACCTGGACCACGGCACGTACGGGCAGTTCCCGACCACGATCGTGAAGGTCGACCCGCCGCACCACTTCTCGTACCGCTGGGCGAGCGCCCACCCCGGGGAACAGGCGGTCGAGGGCAATTCCACCCTCGTGGAGTTCACTCTCACCCCGGACGGCGACGGCACCCGTCTGCGCGTGGTGGAGACCGGCTTCGCCGATCTCGTCATCCCCGAGGACAAGGCCGACACCGCCGGGTACGAGAGCCACTCCGCAGGCTGGAGCGAGCAGGTCGAGAACATCAAGCAGTACGCGGAGCGACTCGCGGCATGACGGCGGACACAGGCGCGGAGGCGACCGGCCGGGGCACAGAGGACTCCGGCCGGGACCCGGAGGCCACCGGCCGGGACCCGGAGCAGGACACCGTGAGCGAGGTCCTGTCCGCGCTGGCCGACCCGACCCGCCGCCGGATACTCGACGCCCTCGCCGCGCACGGCGAGGCGACCGCGACCGTCCTGGCGACGGAACTGCCGGTCAGCCGGCAGGCCATCGTCAAACACCTCGCGGTCCTGACCCGGGCCGGCCTCGTCACCGGCCGCCGCGAGGGCCGCGAGGCGCGCTACCAGGTCCTGCCCGCGCGGCTGGGGGTCACCGCCCGATGGATGGACCGCGTCGCCGCCGAGTGGGACGGCCGCCTCTCGGCCATCAAGCGCCTCGCCGAGGCGCCGGACGCGGACACGGACACGAACACGGACACGGACACCGAACCAGACCCCGACAGAGATCTAACCTCCTAAGAAGCATTGACAGGTTAGTCACTCTCGTGATCCCCTCATGTCTATAACCAGCTATGCAGTCATGAGGGGTTAATCATGAGCGTGCGGCAGATCCACCATCGCACCGCGACCGTCCGCGGCCACGAGATCTTCTACCGGGAGGCGGGCGCGCCCGACGCACCCGTCATCCTGCTTCTGCACGGCTTCCCCACCAGCTCGCACATGTTCCGCGATCTGATCCCCCGCCTCGCCGGCCACTACCGGGTCATCGCCCCCGACCACCTCGGCTTCGGGCACTCCGCGGCCCCCTCCGCCGCGAACTTCCCCTACACCTTCGCCGAACTCGCCGTGCTGACCGCCGAGTTCACCGAGCAGCTCGGCCTCACCCGGTTCGCGCTCTACATCCAGGACTACGGCGCCCCCATCGGCCTGCGCCTGGCTCTCGCCCACCCCGAGCGCATCACCGCGATCGTCACCCAGAACGGCAACGCCTACCGCGAGGGCCTCGGCGCGGACGCCTGGGCCCCCGTCCTCGCCCTGATCGCCGACCGGACACCCGAAACCGAGGCCCCGGTCCGTGAGATCCGCTCGCTGGACGGGATCCGGTGGCAGTACACCCACGGCGTCCCGGCCGAGTACCGCTCCCTGCTCAGTCCCGACGCCTGGCACCACGACGCGGCGCTGATGGCCCGGGACGGCCAGGACGCGATCCAGCTCGGTCTGATCGCCGACTACGGCTCGAACATCGACCTCTACCCGGCCTTCCAGGAGTACTTCCGCACCAGCCGGGTCCCCCTGCTGGCCGTCTGGGGCGGGTACGACGAGATCTTCGTGGCGGCCGGGGCGAAGGCCTTCGGCCGCGACCTCCCGGACGCGGAGATCCACCTTCTGCCCACGGGCCATTTCGCGCTGGAGACGCACGCGCCTCAGATCGCCACGCTCATCCTTGATTTTCTCCCGCGGGCCATCACGCCACCTTCAGGCTCAGGTCCTTCGCAACCCGCGCGACCCATTCGCCGAACTCCTGGCGATGATGCACCTCACCACCGCACAAGGCGCTGACCTGCGCATCGGTAAGCCGGTTCGGTCCGTCCACGGTCATCAGCGCGCTCATCTCCCGCAGCAGGGAGGCCAGCCGTACGGCATCGGTGTGCTCGATCGAGTCGACTCCGTGGCCGGCGCCCAGCGTCGTGGAACCAGGCATCACACCCTCCTTCCAACGCCCCCTCCCAGCAGCGTAGACCCGCCGAACGTGGACCGCCCCCGTCCGGGCGGGGGGGCCGGGACGGGGGCGGGGTTCTACGGGGGCGGTCAGCCCATGTGCGGGTACGCGTAGTCCGTCGGCGCGACCAGCGTCTCCTTGATCGCGCGGGTCAGCGTCCAGCGCATCAGGTTCTGCGGGGCGCCCGCCTTGTCGTTGGTGCCGGACGCGCGGCCGCCGCCGAAGGGCTGCTGGCCGACGACCGCACCGGTCGACTTGTCGTTGATGTAGAAGTTGCCCGCGGCGTAGCGCAGCTTCTCCATCGTGTGCGCCGCCGCCGCACGGTCGTTCGCGACGACCGCACCGGTCAGGGCGTACGCCGACACCGACTCCATCTGCTCCAGCATGGCGTCGTACTGGTCGTCCTCGTACACGTGCACCGCGAGGAACGGGCCGAAGTACTCGGTCGTGAACACCTCGTTGCCCGGGTCCGAGCACTCGACGACCGTCGGGCGGACGAAGTAGCCGACCGAGTCGTCGTACGTACCGCCGGCGACGATCGTGCAGGTCGGGTCCTCCTTCGCCCGGTCGATCGCGGCTTTGTTCTTCGCGAACGCGCGGTCGTCGATCACGGCGCCCATGAAGTTCGACAGGTCCGTGACATCACCCATCGTGATGCCGTTGACCTCGGCCGCGAACTCCTCCTTGAAGCCGGAGTTCCAGATCGAGGCGGGGACGTAGGCACGCGAGGACGCCGAGCACTTCTGACCCTGGAACTCGAACGAGCCGCGGGTCAGCGCGGTCTTCAGCACGGCGCGGTCGGCGCTGGGGTGGGCGACGACGAAGTCCTTGCCGCCCGTCTCGCCGACGATGCGCGGGTAGGAGCGGTACTTCTCGATGTTGTTGCCGACCGTCTTCCACAGGTGCTGGAAGGTCCTGGTCGAGCCGGTGAAGTGGATACCGGCCAGCTGGGGGTGGTTCAGGGCCACCTCGGAGACGGCGATGCCGTCGCCGGTCACCAGGTTGATGACGCCCTTGGGCAGGCCCGCTTCCTCCAGGAGCTGCATCAGCAGCACTGCCGCGTGGGTCTGCGTCGGGGACGGCTTCCAGACCACCACATTGCCCATCAGGGCGGGGGCGGTGGGCAGGTTGCCGGCGATCGCGGTGAAGTTGAAAGGCGTGATCGCGTAGACGAAGCCCTCGAGCGGACGGTGGTCCAGTCGGTTCCACACACCCGGCGAGTTGGCCGGCGGCTGCTCGGCGAGCAGGTCACGGGCGTACTTGACGTTGAAGCGCCAGAAGTCGACGAGCTCGCAGGGGGTGTCGATCTCGGCCTGCTGCGCGGTCTTCGACTGGCCCAGCATGGTGGAGGCGGCGAGCGTCTCGCGCCACGGGCCGGCCAGCAGCTCGGCGGCGCGCAGGATGATCGCGGCGCGGTCGTCGAAGGACATCGCACGCCACGCGGGGGCGGCGGCGAGCGCGGCGTCGACCGCGTCCTGAGCGTCCTGCTGCGTGGCACCGGCGAACGTACCGATGACGGCCTTGTGGTTGTGCGGCTGTACGACGTCGACGCGGTCGCCGCCGCCCATCCGCCGGACGCCGCCGATCGTCATCGGGAGCTCGATGGGGTTCTCGGCCAGCTCCTTGAGCTTGACCTCGAGGCGGGCGCGCTCGGGGGAACCGGGGGCGTAGCCGTGCACCGGCTCGTTGACCGGGGCGGGGACCTGGGTAACAGCGTCCATGAGTTCCGTAACTCCTTTGTGAGGGTTCAGGGCTCGGCCCTTGGTGATCATCGAGCGGAAACGGTGCCGGCCGGGGGGACAAGCCCCGGATCCCCGGCAGAGTCTCCGCAGCAGCCGGTTTTGTCAGCCACGGGTTATCAGGCTTCGCAGGAAGAACAGCAGGTTGGCCGGCTTCTCCGCGAGGCGGCGCATGAAGTAGCCGTACCAGTCGGTGCCGTACGCCGTGTAGACGCGCATCCGGTGGCCCTCGGCCGCGAGCCGGACATGCTCGTCGCTGCGGATGCCGTACAGCATCTGAAACTCGTACTCATCCAGTTTGCGCCCGGCGCGGCGCGCCAGCTCCTGGCTGACCGCGATAAGACGCGGGTCGTGGGACCCGATCATCGGGTAGCCGTCGCCGTCCATCAGGATCTTCAGGATGCGCACGTAGGCCTTGTCGGTCTCGGCCTTGTCCTGGTAGGCGACGGTCGCGGGCTCGTTGTAGGCGCCCTTCACGATGCGGACCCGGCAGCCGGCCGCGGCGAGGCGGCGGGCGTCGTCCTCGGTACGGAACAGATACGCCTGGATCACACAGCCGGTCTGCGGGAAGTCCTTCCGCAGCTCCTCGTGGATGGCGAACATCGAGTCGAGGGTGGTGTGGTCCTCCGCGTCCAGGGTGACCGTGGTGCCGATCGCGGCGGCGGCCTCGACGACCGGACGGACGTTGGCGAGCGCCAGCTCGTGGCCGCCCTCCAGCGCCTGGCCGAACATCGACAGCTTCACCGACATCTCGGCCCTCGTCCCCAGGCCGAGGCCCGCGAGGTGCTCGATCAGCTCGAGGTAGGCGTCGCGGGCAGCGGTTGCCTGCTCGCGCGTGGTGATGTCCTCGCCCACCACATCCAGGGTGAGCTCGAGCCCCTTGCCGACGGTGTCCTTGACGATCGGGACGACCTGCTCGACCGTCTCGCCGGCGATGAACCGGCCGACGACCTGCTTGGTCCCCGGGGCGGCCGAGACGAAGCGGCGCATCTTGTCGCTGCGGGACGCGGCGAGGATCACGGGACCCAGCACGGGGCACCTCCACGGAACAGGTGTTGAAGGAGGCCGGAACCGAAACAAATCCGGAACGGCACGGAGAACCACCGTGAAACCTAAGGATCGCTCCGATCCTCTGCCATCGACAGCTGTCACGCATCCGTGGCCGGGATCTCAGACATATGTCTGAAGGGGGTGCGAGAATGTCCGGATGAAGGGCGATTACCAGGACCTGGTCGACGAGATCTCGGCGCTCCTGGCCGAGCCGGCGACGCTGGAGAACCGGGACTTCGGTCTGATCGCCTTCGGCGCGCACGACAGCGACGACGACAGTGCGATGGACCCGGTCAGGACGCGCTCGATCCTGACCCGGAAGTCGACCCCCGCGGTCCGCGCCTGGTTCGAGGGCTTCGGCATCGCGCGCGCGACCGGCCCGGTCCGTATCCCGGCCGCCCCGGACGCGGGGGTCTTCCGCGACCGGATCTGCCTGCCCGTACGCCACCGGGGCATCGTGCTCGGCTACGTATGGCTGCTCGACGCGGAGCCCCGTCCCACCCAGGAACAGCTGGCCGCGGCGATGGAGGTGACGGTCAGGATCGGCACGCTGCTCGCCGACGAGGAGCGGGCGGGCTCGGATCTGTCGCGGGAGTTCCGCGCGGTGCTCACGGCGGAGCACGGCTGGCAGTACGACATGGCGGTTGCGGCGCTGCGTACGGCTCTGGGCGGCGGGGAGGCGGAGGGTCTGCACGCGGTGGTGTGCGTGACCCCGTGGCCGGCGGACGACGCCCCCTCGGCGCGCTCGCTGCCGGGCGTCGCGGCGCTGTGCACAGTGGAGTGGGGGGCGGGGCGTCCCGACGCCGGCACCGATGTCCGTGCGGAGCAACGCGCGGCGGGCCGCCCGCAGGACGGCGGCGACGCGGCCGCGGCGAAAGGCGTGCGCAGGCGGGACGCGGCCGGGACGCCGCCCCACGGCACCGATACCACGGTCGCCCGTGCACCCGCCGGTACCGGCGGGCGTGCGCTCGCGGTCCTGGTCAGGCTCCGCTCGGCCGACACCCTCTCCCCCGCGCTCACGGCGGCGGACCGGCTCCGCGAGGCGGCCGGGGTCGCGGGCGGGGGCGAGGTCGCGGGCACGGCCGGCGCCACGGGCGGGGTCGCGGGCGGGGTCGCCGACCCGCGCCGGGGACTCGGTGAGCTCAACACCGCCTGGCAGGAGGCGACTTCCGCGGCCCGCGCCGCCCACGCCAGGGCGAACCTCGGCCCCGTCGCCCGGTGGTCGGCCATCGGCCCGTACCGGCTGCTGACGGCGCTCCCCGCGAACGCGGCCCACGACCCGGTCGTACGCGATCTGCTGACCCCCGCCCACACGGAACTAGCCCGCACCGCCGAGGTGTTCCTGGACTGCGCGGGCCAGGCCGGCCGCACAGCGGCGGCGCTCGGCATTCACCGGCAGACGCTCTACTACCGGCTCTCGCGCGTCGAACAGCTCACCGGCCTGGACCTGGCGGAGGGCGAGGACCGGCTGCTGCTGCACATGGCCCTGAAGGCGGCACGACTGTAAGGAGGCCCAGTATCCGCCTCTCGATGCGCACTGCCAGATCCGTGTCCTGCCTGCGGGAGCGTTGAGCGAGGCACCCGAGGCCATCCGCTACCTCGAAGTGGAGCACGCGCGCGCGAAGGTCGTCATCACCGTGTGACGGGCCACCGAGGCCCAGCCGTCCCCCGTGCTCATCGAATCGCGGCCCGTGCACAAGAGCCAAGGGGAGGACTCAGGCCTTGCTCTCCAGGATCGCCCGCAGCCCGTCCGTGAGGTCCTTCGCCGAGGGAGCCGTCTCCGGGTCCACCATCCACTGGATCATCACGCCCGCCACCAGCGCCTGATAGAACAGCCCCGCCACCCTGGCCTTCTCCGGATCGGCCTCCGGGTCCATGCCCAGGAACGCCTCGGCCATCCCCGTACGGCCCTGCTTCTGCGGCTCCTTGATGGCGTTGCGCAGGTCCTCGTCGTCGTCGAGCCGCGAGACCACCTCCAGCTGGAGCTTCCAGACCGGGCGGCTGGCGTCGAACGCGGCGATGACCTGCTCCCAGATCTTCTCGAAGCGCTCGAGGGGATCCGCCGTGGCGTCGGGGGCTTCCTTGTCCGCGGGGCCGACCGCGTCGCCCCACTCCTCGGTCACCGCCAGGAAGGCCTGGTTGAGCAAGGCCTCCTTGGAGCCGTAGTGGTAACCGATGGAAGCCAGGTTGGTGCCGGATGCGGCGACGATGTCGCGCGCGGTCGTCCGGGCGTACCCCTTGGCCAGCAGGCACTGCTTCGCGCCTTCGAGCAGATCCTCACGATGTCCCATGACAGCAGCGTACCCGGCTCACAGACGCTTGTGTAAGACGCGCGTCTATGAACCGGGTACGCCGATGGGAAAGAGTGACCGGGCTCGGTCGGGCTCAGTCGGGCTCAGTCGGGCTCAGTCGGTGAGGTTGACCGTCCGCGCCGAGGTCGCGCCGATCTCGTCGGCGATCTCCGCGAGGACCGCCGGCGGCACGGTGTCGTCCACCGTCAGCACGACGACCGCCTCGCCACCCTCCTCCGCGCGCGAGACCTGCATGCCCGCGATGTTCAGACCGGCTTCGCCGAGGATCCGGCCGACCGTGCCGACCACACCCGGGCGGTCGCTGTAGCGCAGCACGACCATGTGGTCGGCGAGCGCCAGGTCGATGTCGTAGTCGCCGATCGCGACGATCTTCTGAAGGTGCTTGGGGCCGGCCAGCGTGCCGGAGACCGCGACCTCCTCGCCGCCCGAGAGCGTGCCGCGCACGGTGACGACGTTGCGGTGGTCCGGGGACTCCGAGCTGGTCGTCAGCCGCACCTCTACGCCGCGCTCCTGCGCGAACAGCGGGGCGTTGACATAGCTCACGGTCTCGTCGACGACGTCCTCGAACACACCCTTCAGCGCGGACAGTTCGAGCACCTTCACATCGTGCTGGGTGATCTCGCCGTACACCTCGACGTCGAGGCGGACCGCGACCTCGCCCGCCAGTGCGGTGAAGATCCGGCCGAGCTTCTCGGCGAGCGGCAGACCCGGGCGTACGTCCTCGGCGATGACCCCGCCCTGGACGTTGACCGCGTCGGGCACCAGCTCACCGGCGAGGGCGAGACGCACCGAACGGGCGACCGAGACACCGGCCTTCTCCTGCGCCTCGTCCGTGGACGCGCCGAGGTGCGGGGTGCAGACGACCTGGTCGAACTCGAAGAGCGGGGAGTCCGTGCAGGGCTCCTTCGCGTACACATCGAGGCCCGCGCCGGCGACCCGGCCCTCCTTGAGCGCGGAGGCCAGCGCCTCCTCGTCGACGATCCCACCGCGCGCGGCATTGACGATCCGGACGTGCGGCTGGACCTTGTGCAGCGCCTCGTCACCGATCAGGCCGAGCGTCTCGGGGGTCTTGGGGAGGTGGACGGTGATGAAGTCAGAGACCTCGAGCAGCTCGTCCAGCGAGAGCAGCTTGACGCCCATCTGCGCGGCACGCGCCGGCTGTACGTAGGGGTCGTACGCGACGATCTTCATACCGAAGGCCGACATGCGCTGCGCGACCAGCACGCCGATGCGGCCGAGGCCGACGACACCGAGGGTCTTCTCGCTCAGCTCGACACCGGTGTACTTGGAGCGCTTCCACTCGCCGTTCTTGAGGGCGGTGTTGGCCTGCGGGATATTGCGCGCGGTGGCGACGAGCAGACCACAGGCGAGCTCGGCGGCGGTGACGATGTTGGACGTCGGCGCGTTGACGACCATCACGCCGGCCTTGGTGGCGGCGGAGACGTCGACATTGTCCAGACCGACACCCGCGCGGGCGACGACCCGCAGCTTCTTGGCGGCGGCGATGGCCTCCGCGTCGACCTTGGTGGCGGAGCGGACGAGGATCGCGTCGGCATCGGCGATGGCGGGGAGCAGCTCCGCGCGATCGGCGCCGTTGCAGTGCCGGATCTCGAAGTCCGGGCCCAGTGCGTCGACGGTGGCGGGCGACAGCTCTTCAGCGATGAGTACGACAGGTTTCGAGCTCACGTGAGTCCTCACTAGTCCATTGCGGACGGCCGTCCCGACGGCCGCAGGCGGTGGAGGGGGCTAGCCGCGTGGAAGACGCACGACACTGTGGGCCTGACGCGTATGTGTTGAGCAGTGTAGTGGTGCCACCGGGTCGGTCTTGCGCCTCGATGGCAGGATCACTCGTCCGTGGCTGGACGGAGTGGAGAAGCGGTCGAGCTCGGCGGGGCACGGTGCCAGGGGGCCGGGACACGGCCCGGGCCCCCTGGCACACAGGCTTACGCCTCGTCGTTGTCGACCCAGCTCATGAGCTTGCGCAGCTCCTTGCCGGTGGTCTCCAGCAGGTGGTTCTCGTCCTGCTTCTTGTACTCGTCGTACTTCTTCAGACCGCCGTGGTACTCGTCCATCCAGTTCTTGGCGAACGTGCCGTCCTGGATCTCGGCGAGAACCTTCTTCATCTCGGCCTTGGTCTGGTCCGTGATGATGCGGGGGCCGGTGATGTAGTCGCCCCACTCGGCGGTCTCGGAGACCGACCAGCGCATCTTCTCCAGGCCGCCCTCGTACATCAGGTCCACGATCAGCTTCAGCTCGTGGAGGCACTCGAAGTACGCGATCTCCGGCTGGTAGCCGGCCTCGGTGAGGGTCTCGAAGCCCGCCTTGACCAGCGCCGACGCGCCACCGCAGAGGACAGCCTGCTCACCGAACAGGTCGGTCTCGGTCTCCTCGGTGAAGGTCGTCTTGATGACGCCGGCGCGGGTGCCACCGATGGCCTTCGCGTACGAGAGAGCCAGGTCGAACGCGTTGCCGGAGGCGTCCTGCTCGACGGCTGCGATCGCCGGGACGCCGCGGCCCTCTTCGTACTGACGGCGGACGAGGTGGCCCGGACCCTTGGGAGCGACGAGGGCGACGTCCACACCGGCCGGGACCTTGATGAAGCCGAAGCGGATGTTGAAACCGTGGGCGAAGAACAGCGCGTCGCCGTCCTTCAGGTTGCCCTTGATGGACTCCTCGTAGACCTGGGCCTGGATCGGGTCCGGGATGAGGATCATGATGACGTCGGCCTCGGCGGCGGCTTCGGCCGGAGTCACCACCCGCAAGCCCTGCTCCTCGGCCTTGGCCTTGGACTTCGAGCCCTCGTGCAGACCGACCCGGACGTCGACACCCGAGTCACGGAGCGACAGCGCGTGGGCGTGGCCCTGGCTGCCGTAACCGATGACCGCGACCTTGCGGTTCTGGATGATGGACAGGTCGGCGTCGTCGTCGTAGAACAGCTCGGCCACTGGGATATCTCCTTGGAGTGCTGGTGTTGCGTCCCACCGTACGGCGGGGAGGGATGGGAGGTTCGCCCGTCTCGCTACGCGGAACGGTCGAGGGCCCGCAGGGACCGGTCCGTGATGGACCGGGCGCCGCGTCCTATGGCGATCGTCCCGGACTGGACGAGCTCCTTGATGCCGAACTGCTCCAGCATCTTGAGCATCGCCTCGAGCTTGTCACTCGAACCGGTGGCCTCGATGGTGACTGCCTCGGGAGAGACGTCCACGGTCTTGGCGCGGAACAGCTGGACGATCTCGACGATCTGGGAGCGGGTCTCGTTGTCCGCGCGGACCTTCACCAGCACGAGCTCGCGCTGGATCGCAGCGCCGGGCTCGAGTTCGACGATCTTCAGAACGTTGACCAGCTTGTTGAGCTGCTTGGTCACCTGCTCCAGGGGCAGGTCCTCGACATTGACCACGATGGTGATGCGGGAGATGTCGGGGTGCTCGGTGACACCGACGGCGAGCGAGTCGATGTTGAAGCCGCGGCGGGAGAACAGCGCGGCGATCCTGGCGAGGATGCCCGGCGTGTTCTCGACCAGGACGGAGAGTGTGTGCTTGGACATGTGTCGGTCTCTCTCGGTCTTCTCTCGGACTCTCTGACTCAGTCGTCTTCGTTGTCGCCGAAGTCGGGGCGGACGCCACGCGCCGCCATGACCTCGTCGTTGGAGGTGCCTGCGGCGACCATCGGCCAGACCTGGGCGTCCTCGTGGACGATGAAGTCGATCACGACGGGACGGTCGTTGACGGCGTTGGCCTCGGCGATGACCTTGTCCAGGTCGTCCGGGGACTCGCAGCGCAGTGCGTGGCAGCCCATGGCCTCGGACAGCTTGACGAAGTCCGGGACCCGGGTGCCCTGGCGCGCCGTGGTGCTCGCGCCGACCTGGGAGCCGGCCACGTGGTGACCCGTGTCGTCGGCATGCAGGACGGTGCTGGAGTAGCGCTGGTTGTAGAACAGGGTCTGCCACTGGCGGACCATCCCGAGCGCGCCGTTGTTGATGATCGCGACCTTGATCGGGATGTTGTTGAGCGCGCAGGTGGTGAGTTCCTGGTTGGTCATCTGGAAACAGCCGTCGCCGTCGATCGCCCAGACCGTACGGTCCGGCATGCCGGCCTTGGCGCCCATCGCGGCCGGGACCGCGTACCCCATCGTCCCGGCGCCGCCGGAGTTCAGCCAGGTGGACGGCTGCTCGTAGTTGATGAAGTGGGCGGCCCACATCTGGTGCTGGCCGACGCCCGCGGCGTAGATGGTGTCTGCCGGGGCGAGCTCACCGATGCGCTGGATGACCTGCTGCGGGGAGAGGCTGCCGTCGTCCGGCTGGGTGTAGCCGAGCGGGTAGGTGTCGCGCCAGCGGCTGAGGTCCTTCCACCAGGCGCTGTAGTCGCCGGTGTGGCCCTCGCTGTGCTCGGCCTGGACGGCCTGGACCAGGTCGGCGATGACCTCGCGGGCGTCACCGACGATCGGGACGTCCGCGGTGCGGTTCTTGCCGATCTCGGCCGGGTCGATGTCGGCGTGGACGATCTTTGCGTACGGGGCGAAGCTGTCCAGCTTGCCGGTGACGCGGTCGTCGAAGCGGGCTCCGAGGGCAACGATCAGGTCGGCCTTCTGCAGCGCGGTGACGGCGGTGACCGCACCGTGCATGCCGGGCATTCCCACGTGCAGCGGGTGGCTGTCGGGGAAGGAGCCGAGCGCCATCAGTGTGGTGGTGACGGGCGCTTGGGTCAGCTCGGCCAGGACCTTCAGCTCGGCGGTGGCGCCGGCCTTCATGACGCCGCCGCCGACGTACAGCACAGGCCGCTTGGCCTGGACGATGAGCTTGGCGGCCTCGCGGATCTGCTTGGCGTGCGGCTTGGTGACCGGGCGGTAGCCGGGCAGGTCCTGCTGCGGCGGCCAGCTGAACGTGGTCTGCGCCTGGAGCGCGTCCTTGGCGATGTCGACCAGGACCGGGCCGGGACGCCCCGTCGAGGCGATGTGAAACGCCTCGGCGATGGTCCGCGGGATGTCGTCGGCCTTGGTGACCAGGAAGTTGTGCTTGGTGATCGGCATGGTGATGCCGACGATGTCCGCCTCCTGGAAGGCGTCCGTGCCAATCGCCTTGGAGGAGACCTGGCCGGTGATCGCGACCAGCGGGACGGAGTCCATGTGGGCGTCGGCGATCGGGGTGACCAGGTTGGTCGCACCGGGTCCCGAGGTGGCCATGCAGACGCCGACCTTGCCGGTGGCCTGGGCGTAGCCGGTGGCGGCGTGGCCCGCGCCCTGCTCGTGGCGGACCAGGACGTGGCGGACCCTGGTGGAGTCCATCATCGGGTCGTACGCGGGGAGGATGGCGCCTCCCGGAATGCCGAATACCGTGTCGGCCCCGACTTCCTCGAGAGAACGGATGAGGGACTGCGCGCCCGTGACGTGCTCAACGGTGGCGGACGTCGGTCCGCCGTTACGGGCCCGCGGCTGCGGGTGGTGGGCCCCGGTGGCCTGCTCGGTCATCGACATTCTCTTCTCGAAGCTGAGGGTTTTTGCGAGGGTTTGGGGTGGTCCAGTGCAACAAAAAACCCCTCGTGCCGTGGGGCAAGCGAGGGGAGCGCGTCGGGAGGGGTCCGCAGGGCCTTCGTGCGGCCCTGCTCAGCCGACGCGCTTTCCAAGTACGAGAATTCGGGTGCGCATGGCACTGACCCTCCCGCCGACGGGCCATGACTGTCAAGTGGGTGGGACGCGCGTCTCATTATTTGAGCCATTGCGCGCAGGGAAAACGCCACCCGACAGGGCGGGCAGGGCGATCCCGCCCGGCACCGGGTACTCGTCGCGCACCAGGGCGCGGCGCAGCCGGTACTCGTCCAGCGGCCCGGAGAATGCCATGCCCTGGCCGTGCGTACATCCCATGGCCCGCAGGGCGAGCACCTGCTCGGGCAGGTCCACCCCGTCCGCCACGGACTGCATGCCGAGGTCGCAGGCGATCCGCAGCAGTCCCGCGGTGATCTTGTGCAGCCGGGCGGACTCGACCACGCCCTCCACCAGACCTCTGTCCAGTTTCAGTACGTCCACGGGGAGTCTGCGCAGGGCGTTGATAGCGGCGTATCCGCTGCCGAAACCGTCCAGCGCGATCCGTACGCCGAGTCTGCGCAGCGCGACCAGACGCTGCTCCAGATCGTCGAAGGAGATCCTCGGGTCGCTGTCGGCGAGCTCGATGACGAGAGCGCCGGACGGCAGCCCGTGCAGGGTGAGCAGGGCCTCGATGGAGCCGAGCGGCAGGGACTTGTCCAGCAGACGTCGGGCCGACAGACGGACCGACACGGGCGTCCGGTGGCCCAGCCTGGCCCGCTCCGCTGCCTGTTCCACGGCTTCCTCGATCAGCCAACGGCCGAGCTCGGCGGTGCGGTCGCTGTCCTCGGCGACCCGCAGGAATTCGGCCGGGGTGAACAGGATGCCCTGGGCGGAGCGCCAGCGGGCCTGGGCGGCGACTGCGGAGATCCGGCCGGTGGTCAGGCTCACCACGGGCTGGTGGAGCAGCGCGAATTCACCCTCGTGCAGGGCGCTGCGCAGCCGGGCGGCCAGTTCCGTACGGCGCACCACCTCGGCCTGCATCTGCGGTGCGTACAGCTCGACGCGGTCCTTGCCCGCGGCCTTGGCGCGGTACATGGCAAGGTCGGCGTTGCGCATCAGATCGGTGGGGGTGATGGCCGGCTCGGCGAAGGCCACCCCGATGGAGGCGGCCACCCGCACTTCGTTGCCGTCGACGCGGTACGGCTGGGAGAGGGTCAGCCGCAGCCGGTCGGCGATCTCGTGGACCTGGTACTCGCGGGCGGAGCGGTCGCGGCTGCCGTCGCCGACGATGAGGGCGGCGAACTCGTCGCCGCCGAGCCGGGCCGCGGTGTCCCCGGCGCGTACCGACTCCGCCAGGCGGCGCGCCGCCTGGATCAGCAGCTCGTCGCCGGCCTGGTGGCCGAGGCGGTCGTTGACCCCCTTGAAACCGTCGAGGTCGATGAAGAGCACGGCGGTGCCCTGATCGCCCGCGCGGCGGCCGGTGAGGGCCTGGCGGACCCGTTCGGTGAACAGGGCGCGGTTGGGCAGGTCGGTGAGCGGGTCGTGCTCGGCGTTGTGCTGGAGCTGCGCCTGGAGACGGACCCGTTCGGTGACGTCCCGGCTGTTGAAGATCAGGCCGCCCTGGTGGCGGTTGACCGTGGACTCCACATTGAGCCAGTCGCCACCGCCGGACCTGAAACGGCACTCGATGCGGGTGGTGGGCTCCTCGGCGGGAGGAGCGGCCAGGAACCGGCGCACTTCGTGGACCACGCGGCCGAGGTCCTCCGGATGGATGAGCGAGGCCAGCTCGGAGCCGATGAGCTCTTCGGCATCGCGTCCGTAGACCCCGGCGGCCGCGGGGCTGACGTACCGCAGTATCCCGGAGGGCGCGGCGATCATGATGACATCGCTGGAGCCCTGCACGAGGGAACGGAAGTGGTTCTCCTTCTGCGCCAGCTCATGGGTGAGCGCGATGTTGTCGAGGAGCATGATGCCCTGCCGTACGACCAGGGCGAGGACCACGGTGCAGCCGGTGAGGACGACGACACGGTCGACGCGGCGGCCCTCGATCACGTTGTAGAGGATGCCGAGCGTGCAGACTGCGGCGGCGAGATACGGCGTGAGAGCGGCGAGTGAACCCGCGACGGGGCGGGACGGGTGGCGCGGTCCGCCACCTCGCGGTGGCCGCGCGGTCTCGACCGTACGCCGCGCACCCCAGGGGGCGTACGCGAGCAGCAGTGAACCGGCGAACCAGCCGGCGTCCAGCAACTGGCCCGAGCGGTAGCTCTCCCGCAGCAGGGGCGAGGTGAACAGGGCGTCGCACAGCACGGTCAGCGCGAGTGCGGCGATGGCGGTGTTGATCGCGGAGCGGTTGGTGGCCGAGCGCCGGAAGTGCAGCGCGAGCACCATGCTGACCAGCACGATGTCCAGCAGCGGATAGGCGAGGGAAAGGGCCGCCGGAGCCACGCTCTCGCCCTGCACCCGGGCGGTGTGCGCGAGGGCGAGGCTCCAGGAGAGGGTCAGCAGCGAGCCGCCGATCAGCCAGGCGTCCAGTGCGAGACAGACCCAGCCCGCTCTGGTGACCGGGCGTTTGGCGAGGACGAGGAGTCCGACGATGGCGGGCGGCGCGAAGCAGAGGAAGAACAGGTCGGCGATGGAGGGACTGGGGACGTCGCGGTCCAGCACGACCTCGTACCACCCCCAGACGGCGTTGCCTCCGGAGGCCATGGCCGAGGAGACCGCGAACAGCAGCCAGGCAGGCCGAAAGCGGCTCTCCTTCGCACGGGCGTAGAGGAAGCAGGAAACAGCGGCGATCATGGCTGCGGCACTGAGTCCGAAGTCGCCCATGATCAGGGCCAGTTCCGGCGATCCCCAACCGAGGGCCGCGCCTACTCCGTAGGCCCCGCAGACGAACCCGAGGACGAGCCGCGAAAGCACTCCCGTACTGCTCACCCCGCCCATGCCACCACTCACCTTGCTGCCGTCGGCCCTACCGCTTTTGGGGACCGCCTGCCGGGCCATGAGGGCCCCCGGGGCGCTCACTGAGCAGCCTCGGGCAGCACCGCCGTCGGCGTGACCGTCAGCGGATCGGGTCTGCGCATCGGAGCGCGCGAGAGTCGCCGTCGGCGGCCTCGCCGCGTCGGATCGTTGGTCCATTGGCCGTGCATCGCCCATCGCCCCCCTCGAAGTCTGATCGGCAGTCAGGCCGCACCCCAGCGACGCCCCTTGCCTCAGTGCAGCCCCCAGGTCGGGACGATACACCAGTATCGTCACTTAGGGACATAGTCCCTCTACTCTGCGTGACGGTTGGCAGCGTTGTCGGCACGCGGTGCATCCGGGTGACTTCGAAGAGTTCCCGAACAGCCCGGGGAGGGCCCAGAGCGGGCGCCCGGGACGGTCCCGCGGGCGGGCCTCTAACCGGTCGTCAGCACCACGTTGCGCAGCGGCTCCTTCGCGGCGAACCGGCTGAGCTGTCCGGCGAGCAGTCGCTTGGCGCGCGGCATGAACGCCGAGGTGGAGCCGCCCACATGGGGGCTGATGAGGACGCCCGGGGAGTGCCACAGGGGGTGTCCTGCGGGCAGTGGCTCCGGGTCGGTGACATCGAGGGCAGCGGTGATGCGTCCGGTCTCCACCGCCGCGAGCAGGGCCTTCGTGTCGACGACCGGGCCGCGCGCAACATTCACCAGCAGCGCCCCGTCCTTCATCCGGGCCAGGAAACCGGCGTTCACCAGGCCCTTCGTCTGCTCCGTGAGCGGCGTGGAGAGGATGACGACATCCGCGTCCGGGAGCAGGGCAGGCAGATCGGCGAGTGCGCGCACTTCGCCGCGCTCCGTAGCGCGTGCAGAGCGCGCGACGCGCGCCACCCGCGCGCACTCGAAGGGTGCGAGCCGGTCCTCGATGGCGGCGCCGATCGATCCGTACCCGACGATGAGCACCGACTTGTCGGCGAGCGCCGGGTAGAAGCCGGACCGCCACTCCTCCCTGTCCTGACCGCGCACGAAGCCGGGGATGCCGCGCAGCGAAGCAAGGATCAGGGCAATGGTGAGCTCGGCGGTGGACGCCTCGTGGACGCCCTTGGCATTGCACAGGCGTACGCCGGCGGGCAGTGAGCCGAGCCCCGGCTCCACATGGTCGATCCCGGCGGAGAGGGTCTGGACAACAGCTACGGACGTCATCGCGGCCAGCGGGCGCACCGCGACCTCTGTGCCCTTCATATACGGAACGGCATAGAAGACACAGTCGGCGGGGTCGGCGGGAAAGTCCGGACCGCCGTCCCAGAAGAGGTAGTTGAGACCCGAGTCCGCGGGGGCGGGGAGCCCTTCGATCTCGTCGGCCGGAAACGGGAGCCACACGTCTGCAGTCATGGTCAGGAGGCTATGCGAAGGGCCGCGGTCCGCATTGGTTAGTTTGGGGAGCGGCCAAAGGAGGGGTACGGGCAGTTGGAGCGCAGGACAATCGGTGCGGCGGCTCTCGAAGTGGGCGCGATCGGGCTGGGCTGTATGCCGATGAGCTGGGCATACAGCAGCTCGCAGCAGCGCGGGGACCGGTCGCTGAGGACGGTGCACGCCGCGCTCGACGCCGGCTCCAGCCTGCTGGACACGGCCGACATGTACGGGCCGTTCACCAATGAGCTGCTGCTCGGCCGGGTCCTCAAGGAGCGGCGCAGCGACGCCTTCGTATCGACGAAGGTCGGGCTGCTCGTGGGCGAACAGCATGTGGTGGCCAATGGGCGGCCCGGGTATGTGAAGCGGGCCTGCGACGCCTCGCTGCGCCGGCTGCAGACCGATGTGATCGACCTGTATCAGCTGCACCGGCCGGATCCGGAGGTTCCGGTCGAGGAGACCTGGGGCGCGATGGCGGAGCTGGTGGGCGCCGGGAAAGTGCGGGCGCTCGGGATGTGCGCGGTGGGGGCACGCGCTTCGCGCCGCTCAGGGGCACATCTGCACGAGGGAACGATCCGGCAGCTGGAGCGGGTACAGCAGGTGTTCCCGGTCAGCGCGGTACAGGCCGAGCTGTCGGTGTGGTCGCCGGAGGCGCTGGAGCGGCTGCTGCCGTGGTGCGAGGCGCGCGGAGTGGGGTTCCTGGCGGCGATGCCGCTGGGGAACGGGTTCCTGACGGGGACGCTCACGCCCGGCCAGGGCTTCGAGCCGGAGGACGTGCGGGCGCGGCACCCGCGGTTCACGGCCGAGATGATGGCGGCGAACCAGCCGGTGGTGGCCGGGCTGCGGCGGATCGCACAGCAGCACGGGCCGGGGACGACTCCGGCGCGGGTGGCGCTGGCATGGGTGCTGGGGCGGGGGCGGAACGTGGTGCCGGTACCGGGGGCGAAGCGGGAGGAGTGGGCGGTTCAGAACGCGGGGGCCGCGGAAGTGGAGCTGACGGCGTACGACGTGGCGGAGATTGCGCGGCTGCCGCCGGCGCGGGGTTCGTGGGACTGAGGCGTCGGTTGCCTCCAGGATCTTCTCGGAGGATCGGGAACCTGGAGCACGCGGGCGGTGTAAGAACAGTAGTCAGGCAGCTCAAGCCGCCGTCGAAGGGATCAGAACTGTGCAACGTCCTGCTGTGACGGCCGTGTTGGCCGCTGCCGTGCTGGTGCTCGTCGCCGGGTGCTCGTCCGGCGACGGGAAGGATCCGGCGGATCAGGAAGGGGCGACGTCCACCGCCCCGGCCCCCTCCGCCCCCGCCTCCGGGACGGGCGGTGCTCCGAGCCCCACCGGGCCGCCCGCCAAGGGCTCGGTGAAGGTGGTGTCCACGCTGACCGAGAATCTCAAGTCGCCGTGGGGTGTGGCCGCGCTGCCCGACGGCGATCTGCTGGTCGGCTCGCGCGACGAGGGGACCATCAGCCGGGTCGACGTGGAGAGCGGCAAGAAGACCGTGATCGGCTCGGTGCCCGGGGTCTCGCCTGCGGGCGAGGGCGGGCTGCTGGGTCTGGCCGTCTCTCCCTCGTTCGCCTCGGACCATCAGGTGTACGCGTACTTCACCACCGAGTCGGACAACCGCATCGCCCGCATGCTGTACGGCGAGGAGAAGCCGGCCGGGCAGCAGTTGGGCGCCCCGGACACGATCCTGAGGGGCATCCCCAAGGGCGTCATCCACAACGGAGGGAGGATCGCGTTCGGCCCGGACAAGATGCTCTACGCGGGCACGGGCGAGACGGGTGAGACGGGGCTCGCGCAGGACAAGAAGTCACTGGGCGGCAAGATCCTGCGGATGACCCCGGACGGCCAGCCGGTGCACGGCAATCCGGAGGCCGACTCGGTCGTCTACTCCTACGGCCACCGCAATGTGCAGGGAATCGCCTGGGACTCCGAGAAGCGGCTGTGGGCGGCGGAGTTCGGCCAGGAGACGTGGGACGAGCTCAATCTCATTGAGCCCGGCAAGAACTACGGCTGGCCGGAGGTGGAGGGCAAGGGCGGCAAGGCGGGCTTCGTGGATCCGGTGGCGGAGTGGCGTACGTCGGAGGCCTCGCCGAGCGGAATCGCCTACGCCGAGGGGTCGATCTGGATGGCGGCGCTGCAGGGCAAGCGGCTCTGGCGAATTCCTCTGGCGGGTGCGGAACCCTTGGCGGAGCCCCAGGCGTTCCTCGAAGAGAAGCACGGGCGCCTGCGCACGGTCCTGTCCGCGGGCGGCGACAAGGTCTGGCTCGTCACCAGCGAGACGGACACCCGGGGCACACCCGAGCCGGGGGACGACAAGATCCTCCAGCTGGAGGTGAAGTAAGGGGTGAGCAGCCTGTGTTCAACGCTTTCGACGAGTTCTTTGCGCCGGGCCGCAGACATACCGATGAGGAGCGGAACCGCCTGGCGCTGACGAGGTCCGACACGGGCGACAACGACCCGAGCCGCGGCCCGATAGACCTGACCTCGGGCAAGGTCTCGATCCGCCCACCGAAGGAGAACCCGGCCGGCGGCCCGGGCAAGCTCCCCGGGGACGACGGCCCGGACGTGGGCCGGGACCCGGTGCCGGACGAGGTACGGGACGAGGGCGCGGACCAGATACCGGACGACGGCGCGGACCACGTGCCGGACGAGGTACCGGGCCAGGTACGGAACGAGGGCCCGGACCAGATACCGGACGACGGCGCCGACCAGGTGCCGGGCCAAGGTGCGGGCACGGCGACCCGGCGTGGTCGGGCCTCCTGACGTCAGGCCGTCGCCTCGCTCACCGCGTCCGGGAACAGCCTCAGCCGGTGGGCCAGGGCCGCCGCCTCGCCACGGCCCGAGACGCCGAGTTTGGCCAGGATGTTGGAGACATGGACGCTCGCCGTCTTCGGGGAGATGTAGAGCTCCTCGGCGATCTGGCGGTTACTGCGGCCCGCAGCGACCAGGCGCAGTACGTCCTCTTCGCGCGGGGTCAGTCCGAGGGCAGGGCCGGAGTCGGACGACGGGCAGGACAGGGGCGCGGAGTCGGCGGTCAGGGAGATGCGGGCACGCTGGGCGAGCAGGGCGATGTCCTCGGCCAGCGGGCGGGCGCCCAGCCGAACGGCCGTGTCCTGGGCCTGGCGCAGTAGTTCGGCGGCCTGCGCGCGGTTCGGGGCGCCCGTGCCCGACTGCAGCAAGGCCTCCGCCCAGCGGTGACGGACTCTCGCCAGGTCGTAGGGGCGGTCCAGCGGCGCGAACGCGGCACCCGCCTCAGCCCAGTCGACTGCCGTGTCCTCGCCTCCGGCGCGCAGCAGCTCCGCGCGGACCCACTGCTCATGGGCCAGCCACACCGGAACCGCGGTGACCACGGTCCTGGCCACCTTGCGGATCCGCTCCAGTGCCTCGGCGCGGCCCGCCTCCGCGGCGGGCAGACCACGCGTATCGGCCTCCAGCGCGGCGGCGGCGCGCAGCAGTGGCCAGGCGTACCGCTGGGTACCCGGCGGGAAGCCCGCCGTCGCCGCCCGCTCGAACTCCGCCCGGGCGTCCAGCACACGCCCCTGTGCCACGGCAACGCCCAGCGCCAGTGTGTGGAGGGGCAGGAAGGTCTGCGGCATCGGGTCGTTGGACCCGAAGTGGGTGTGTGCGGCCTCCAGATACTCGGCCGCCCTCGCCGTGTCGCCGCGGGCCAGCGACAGGAAGGCGAGCCGACTGGTGGCGTACCCGCGTGGTTTGGGGCTGAGCGCGATGCGCTGCGCCCGCTCCGCCGCCTCGGCCATTTCGTCCCAGCGACCGAGCGACCCGTACGCCTCGGACAGATTGGTGCAGACCCAGGCCTCAGTGTCCAACAGGCCGTATGCGCGGGAGAGTTCGATGCCCTGGGCAAGAATGTCCACCGCCTCCAGCGAGCGGCCCACCCCCTCGAGCACGGACGGCAGATTCACATGGGTGCGACCCACGTGTGCGGCCAGATCGAGTGCGATGACCCGCTCCTTGACCGCATACATCTCGGCGAGCCCGCCCTCGACGTCGCCCGCGTCGGCCATGAGGCTGCCGAGCGTGAGGCGGGCGCGCAGCTCGGTGTCCTCCTCGCCGACCATGCGCGCGTACTCCACGGCGCGCTCGGCCGTCTCCAGGCTCCCCGGGCCGGGATCGTGCACCATGCCCCATCCGGCCGCCTCGGCGAGCACCTCGGCGTGGACGGCGGACGGCGGCAGTCCGCGCACCAGCTGCTGCGCGGTCTCCAGCTCCGCCCAGCCGTCGCCGCGCCCCAGGGACGAAACCAGCCGGGAGCGCTGGACCGAGAACCAGGCCGCGCGCAGCGGGTCGCCCTCCGACTCCGCCAGGCGCTGCGCCCGCTTGGCTATCTTCAGCGCGCTTTCGCGCTCACCGCAGAGCCGGCCGGCGACGGACGCCTCCGCCATCAGATCGAGATAGCGCAGCGGCGTGGTGGCGGAATCACAGCCGCAGGGCGGGTAGATCTCCGCGTGGTCGACGGGGCGCAGCGCGGCCCGCACGTCGTCCGGCGCGCTGTCCCACAGCTCCATCGCCCGGCCGAGCAGCCGCAGTTGCTCGGCGTAGGCGTGCCGTCGGCGCGCCTCGACCGAGGCGCTCAGCACGGCGGGCAGCGCCTTGGCCGCATCGTGCGCGTGGTACCAGTACGTGGCGAGGCGCATCGCGCGCTCGTCCTCCCGTACGAGCGTGGGGGCTGCCTCCAGTGCCTCGGCGAAACGGCGGTTGAGCCGGGAGCGTTCGCCGGGCAGCAGATCGTCGCTGACGGCCTCGCGCGCCAGGGAGTGCCGGAAGCGATAGCCGCCCCCGTCCGGCGTGGCCAGCAGGATGTTGGCGCCCACGGCGGACCGCAGCGCCTCGATGAGGTCGTCCTCGGGCAGCCCGGCGACGGCGCACAGCAGTCCGTACTCGACGGTCGAGCCGCCCTCCGCGACGATCCGCGCCACCCGCTGGACGTCCTCCGGCAGTGCCTCGATGCGTACGAGAAGGATGTCGCGCAGGGAGTCGGGCAGGCCGTTGGCGCAGTTGTCGGCGAAGCTGCAGGCGAGCTCCTCGACGAAGAAGGCATTGCCGTCGGAGCGCTCGAAGACCCGGTCCACCATGGCCGGTTCCGGTTCGGCGGCAAGGATCCCGGCCATCTGGCGACGGACCTCGCCGCGGTTGAACCGGGTCAGCTCGATGCGCTGGACGGAGCGCATCCGGTCGAGTTCGGCGAGGAAGGGCCGCAGTGGGTGGCGCCGGTGGACGTCGTCGGAGCGGTAGGTCGCGATCACGACGAGACAGCCGCGGCGCAGTGTGCGGAAGAGATAGGCGAGGAGATGGCGGGTGGAGGTGTCGGCCCAGTGCATGTCCTCGAGCACCAGGACCACCGTGCGGTCTGCGGCGATCCGCTCCAGCAGACGCGCGGTGAGCTCGAAGAGGCGCGCCATGCCTTCCTCGTCGTGCCGGCTGTGCTCTCCACGGGGTGTGTCGCCCAGTTCGGGCAACAGCCGCGCCAGCTCGTCCTCCTGGCCCGCGGCGGCCGCGGCCAGTTCCTTCGGCAGCTGGCGGTGCAGAGTACGCAGGGCCGTGGAGAAGGGCGCGAACGGCAGTCCGTCCGCGCCGATCTCCACACATCCGCCGACCGCGACGACAGCATCGCCGCGGCAGGCCTCGTTGATCAGCTCCTCCACGAGCCGGGTCTTGCCGACTCCGGCCTCACCGCCGACGAGCAATGCCTGCGGATCGCCGGAAGCGGCGCGGGCGATCGCATGGGTGAGCGCGGTCAGTTCGCCGGCGCGGCCGACGAACACGGGGCTTACAGACCTGGTCTCCACGTCGCCGAGCATCGCACAGGGGTCCGACAACGCGGCACCCTTGATCGGAACAACGGTCATCACGCCGCTTCCGCCGGGTCTGTCGGGTTCACCGAGTCCGCCGGTTTACGCGGCGCGGGCGAAGCGGGCGCTGTCCGCCGCCGTACTCACCCGGTCCTCCCCTGCGTTCTTGGCGGACCTTCTGGCGGAACGGCGGGCCTGGCGCACCTGCCGCGCGAGACGGTGGGTGTCGGCCTCACGGATCATCTCGGCCTGACGGATCCGGATCTCGTTCTCGAACATTTCGTACTCCCTGGTGGTGAGGTCTTCATCGCTTCCTGCGATGCCTCAACTCTCGCTTCCCAGGGGCCCCTGCCACATCGGGAGAGTGCCGCATCTTCGCGGCGGCGGGGGCCTTAGACGCAACCGCCCTGCGGAGGACCGGGGCCTAAGGCCCCCTGCGCACGAAGGCCGGCGGACTAGGGATACGTCCGGGGCGGCCACCTAGGGCCCGTACACGTACGGCGTGGTGGTGCTCAGCGGGGTGAACCCCAGCCGCCGCAGAATCGGCCAGCTCTGGCTGGAGGCGTCGACCTGGAGGTAGCGGATGCCCCTCTCGGCGGCGATACCGGCCCGGTGGGCGATCAGGGCCCGGTAGATACCCCGTCCCCGCCAGGCGGGCAGGGTGCCGCCGCCCCACAGGCTCGCGAACTCCGTGCCCGGGTGCAGCTCCATACGCGCCGCGCAGACCGGCAGATCGTCCGCCGTCGCGACGACCATCGTGACCGTCTCCGGCGTCTGCGTCAGCTGCGCGAGCAACTGCTCCCGCAGCCGGGCGCTGCTCGTGCCGAACGCCTGCTCATGCACGTCCGCCACCAGTTCCACACCCGCCGGGCCGGTCACCGGCCGCAGCTCTACGCCCTCGGGCAGGTCGACGGCGGTGCGAAGACCACGGACCTCGGCGACCATCACGGTCTCCTCCGGCTCCGCCACGAACCCGGCCGCCCGCAGCCGTTCGCCGAGGTCGTCGGGGCGGTCGTAGGAGTACAGCTTCCACTCGAACTCGCGCCCCTGTGAGGAGAAATACCGCACCTGCTCCGCGATCGCCGCGTCCGCCGTGGCCGGGTCCAGACCGGACCAGACGACGCCGTTCCAGTCGCCGTCGGCACCGACCTGCCGCACCACGTCACCGACCCGTTCGACCCGCGCCCCGGAACCGTCGGCACGGGTACGGGTGGGGGTGCGCTGCCGCATCTGGCGGTCGAACAGCATGAGTACCTCGTCGTGATCCATCCGCGCATTCCAGCACCCGCCGGGCACGGGCACCACAGGATTCCGGGGCCGGGCACCGGTGGGCGGGGAGGGCAGGGCAGGGCAGGGCAGGGCGCGGAGCCAGGGTGTCTAGGATCCGGTTCCGGCACCCGGAGTGGCACCGGTGCTGGGTACCTCCAGGAGGAAGTCGAAGTACATGCCGGCGGAGACGATCAGCCCAAGGACGCCGAGCACGACTCCCGCCACGGCGAAGGCCCGTACCCAGCCGGCCTTCTGCGGCCAGGCCAGCACTGCCAGGCCGACGACCAGCGCAACCAGCGCGAAGATGCCGTTGACCATCGCGGTGGTGTGCCAGGCGTCGCCGTAGATCGCGGCGATCTGCTGGGCGGGTGTGCCGCCCTGCGAGGTCTCGATCTGGCCGATCAGGGTCTGCCGCTCGGCAGCGATCTTCCCGACCCAGCTCCCGCTGAGGGCGACCACGCCGAGACCGGCGGCGACGACGCCCGCGGCGGCGGCCCCGAGGCCGGAGGCGGCGCCGCGTGGCGCCTCCACGTCCCTTGCCGTTGTCGTCTCTCCGGCACCGTGCCCGTCGGCCTCGGACGCCGCAGGTTCGGCAGGCGCAGCGGATTCGGTCGAGTCGGTCGAGTCGGTGGATTCAGCCGGTTCGGCGGACACGGCCGATCCGGACGGCTCGACCGGGTCTGCGGGCTCGGTGGCCTTGTCGGGCAGGTCCGCCTTGTCGGTCACGTCGGTGGTCTTCTTGGTCTCGCTGGTCTTCATGCGCCGCACGCTAGGCGGCCTGTATGAGAGTCCCCTTAACGGCCGGCCTGCGACCGTTCCCGCCACTCGGGAGCCAGCACCGACCAGACCTCCATGTCGTGCCGTACGCCCCCGTACGGATAGCTCTCCCGCAGCACCCCGTCCCGCCTCATCCCCAGCCGCTCGGCGACCTTGATGCTCGCGGCGTTCGCGGAGGACACGTGCCATTCGACCCGGTGCATCCCGCGCTCCTCCACGGCCCAGTCGATCAGCACCTGTACGGCGCGCGTGACCAGGCCGCGGCCCGCGACGGCCGGCTCCAGCCAGCAGCCGGCCTCGCAGTTGCCCTCCGCCGTGTCGAAGATCCGGAACATCACCCCGCCGACGAGCTTCCCGTCCAGCCAGATGCCGTAGACCCGGCCCGCGTCCGCGGCCTGCTTGTTCGCGTACGCCTGGAGGAAAGCGCGCGACGATTCGAGGTCCGTGACGACGGTGGGGAGCCCGACGTACCGGCCGATGTACTCCCGGCCACGGTCCATGTGGGCGAGGAACTCCTCGGCGCGCCACGGCTCCAGGGGACGCACTTCCGCTCCGTCGTCGCCCAGCGATATAGCGAACATCGTTCTTCCTCCGGCCCGTTACGGCACGAGCTGCTCTTCCTCGCTCGCGCGCTGCCCACGGATCTTCGCATGCGGGCGGTGGCCGGGCGGTTCAATACTGATGCGCGGCAGCCGGCGGTCCAGCCAGCGCGGCAGCCACCAGTTCGCGCCGCCCAGCATGTGCATGAGCGCGGGCACCAGCAGGGTGCGCAGGACGAAGGCGTCCAGGGCGACGGCCGCCGCGAGCGCGATGCCGAACATGGCGATGACGCGGTCACCGCTGAGGACGAAGGCGAGGAAGACCGAAATCATGATCACGGCCGCGGAGTTGATCACACGGCTGGTCTCGGCGAGGCCGACCCGTACCGCCCGCCGGTTGTCGCCGGTCTCCAGCCACTCCTCGTACATCCGGCTGACCAGGAAGACCTGGTAGTCCATGGAGAGCCCGAAGAGGACCGAGATCATGATCACCGGCAGGAAAGGCTCGATCGGGCCCGCGCTGCCCAGACCCAGCAGCTCGCTCCCCCAGCCCCACTGGAAGATCGCGACAACGATCCCGAAGGAGGAGGCGACGGCGGCGACGTTCATCGCGGCGGCCTTCAGGGGGATGCCCACCGAACGGAAGGCCAGCAGCAGGAGCAGACAGCCGAGCGCTATGACGACGCCCACGAAGAGCGGGAGCTTGCCGACGATGATCTCGGCGAAGTCGTCGTAGCTCGCGGTCGGACCGCCGACGTGCACCTCCATGGAGGTTCCGTTCCGGGCGGCGGGCAGGACGTCCTGGCGCAGGTGGTCGACCAGGTCGCTGGTCGACTGCGACTGCGGTGCGGACTTGGGGACGACGGTGAGCACCGCCGTGTCGCCGCTGCCGTTGTATGTGACCGGGCCGACCGACTCGATGCCCTCGGCACCCCTCAGAGCGTCGGGCAGCTTGTCCATGGCGAGCCGCTCGTCGGCGCCCTCGAGGCCGGCGACGAGGGTCAGCGGCCCGTTCGCGCCGGGCCCGAAGCCCTGCGCCAGCAGGTCGTAGGCCTGGCGGGTGGTGGCGGAGACAGGAGCGTTGCCCTGGTCCGAGGTGCCAAGACGCAGAGAGAACGTCGGCAGTGCCAAGAGGAGCATGACCACCGCGGCGACCGCGCCCAGGAGCTTCGGGTGCCGCTCCACGAAGGCGGACCAGCGGGCGGCGAAGCCGGTCGGCAGCTCGGGCCGCGGACCGTGCTCGATCAGCCGGCGCCGTTCGCGCCGGGACAGCGCCCGCATCCCGATGCAGGAGAGCAGCGCGGGCAGCAGGGTCACGGAGGCGGCCACGGTGAGCACGACGGTGAGGGATGCGGCGATCGCGACACCGTTGAGGAAGCCGAGGCGCAGGATGAGCATGCCGAGCAGGGCGATGCAGACGGTGGCGCCGGCGAAGACGACGGCGCGCCCGGTGGTGGCGACGGCGTTGCGGGCCGCCTCGGCCACGGGCAGTCCCTGTCCGAGCCCCTTGCGGTGCCTCGTGACGATGAACAGTGCGTAGTCGATGCCGACGCCAAGACCGATGAGCATGCCGAGCATCGGCGCGAAGTCGGCGACGGTCATCACATGCCCGAGCAGAACGATGCCCGCGTATGCCGTGCCGACCGACACCAGAGCGGTGGCGATGGGCAGCACGCTGGCGGCGAGCGATCCGAAGGCGAGGAAGAGGACGACGGCGGCGACGGCCACGCCGACGATCTCGGCCAGATGCCCGCCGGAGGCTTCGGTGAGGGCGATGGCGCTGCCGCCGAGCTCGACCCGGACCCCGTCGCCCTGGGCCGCCTTGGCGGTGGCGACGACGGCTGTCACCTGTGCCTCGGGGATGTCGTCGGCCGCCTCGTCGAAGACGACGGTGGCGTACGCGGTGTGTCCGTCGGCGCTGATCTGCGCGGCGCCCTCGTTGCCGTACGGGCTGGTGACGGACGCGATCCCGTCCAGCTTCACGACGTCGCGGAGCATCTCGGACAGGCGGTGCTCGACACCGGCCGCGCGGACGCTGCCACGGTCGGTGTGCCAGACGACGGTGTCGCTGTCGCCGCCGTGGTCGTGGAAGCCCTCTTGAAGGAGGGCGGTGGCACGGCCGGACTCGGTGCCGGGGACCTCGTAGTCGTTGGAGTACGCCGCTCCGGCCACGCTCGCCGCGGCTGCGGTGCCGCCGAGGGCGATGAGCCACAGCAGAACGGTGACGAGTCGGTGCCTGACGCACCAGCGGGCGATGGCTGCCACCGGAGTTGCTCCCTGGGGGGTTCGTTGATCTTTGACCGGGAACAGCCCGCAAAGAACTCATCACCTGCTAAGGGGCATTCTGACAGCCTATGGTGATCGATTACCCTTTTCGTGGGCTTACTCACAGTGATGCGCGGGGTCCGGGTCATGGGCCCGGTGCCCCCGCGCGCCCCTGGCGTACGCCCTCTCTCAACGTCTCCCTCAGCCTCTCCCCCCAGCCCCTTCCTCGGCTTCCTTCCGCGGCTTCCTTCCGGGGCTCAGCCCGAGACGCTCGCGCGACCGTTCTCGATGTGCCCCATCAGTCGGCGGCGGAAGCCGGTGCCCACGTCGGCGGTCACCTCTACGTCGTACCAGCCGTGCGCGTCGGCGGCCGAGTGCACGACGGTGCGGCTGCGGCCCGCCTTGACGGTGACCCGGCGGGTCCAGTCGTCGAGGTCGGCCTCGTCGACGTAGCCCAGCGGGCGGAGGATGAAGGTGACCGGCTTGGTGCCCTCATTGCGCAGAGTGAGGTGCAGATCGCGGTCGTGGTGATCGATGTACGAGGAGACCTCGGCGCCGCCCTGCGCACTTCCGGCGAACTCACGGCGGAAACCGTTCGGCCCGGTGATCGTGAAGCGGTAGGCGTCCCCGGTAAGGGGTACCGACCACTGCGCCTTGCCCCTTACATCCTTGTGCTGCGGAACGGGAAACTCACCGGCGTACGGATAGAGCGCGAAGTGCGCGCTCGCCCGCCCGCTGTTGCTCAGCGCCACCGTGAAGGCATCGCCCTCGATCCGGCCCTGTGCGTCGGGCTGGTACGGCAGGGGCCGCGCGGGCCGGGTCCCCTGTTCCTGGACGGGCATGTGCTGGACGGCGGGCGGCACGGGCCGCCAGCGTCCCGAGAACGGCGGTATCTCCCCCGGCCGCTCCACCTCCGGCTGCGGCCTTCCGCGCCCGAAGTCGAAGGCGGAGGTCAGATCGCCGGTGACGGCGCGCCGCCACGGCGTGATGTTGGGCTCCTCTATGCCTGTCCACTCTTCGAGGAGCCGGATCACCGAGGTGTGATCGAAGACCTCGGAGCAGACGTAACCGCCCACCGACCAGGGCGAGACGACCAGCATCGGCACGCGGACACCGAGCCCGGTCGGCAGTCCCTTCCAGCGCTCGTCCGTGTTGTCGGCGGGCGGCACGGGCGGCGGAACGTGGTCGAAGAAGCCGTCGTTCTCGTCGTAGTTGATGAGGACTACGGTGTGCCGCCACACATCGGGGTGCGAGCCGAGCGCGTCGAGCACCTTGTAGACAAGGGAGGCGGACGCGATGGGCGACGAGGAGCCGGGGTGCTCGGAGTCGATCGCGGACGGCACCAGGTAGGACACCGCGGGGAGTGTGCCGGCGGCGACATCGGCCCGGAACTGCTCGGCGAGGCTGCCGGTCCCGCCGCGCCGCAGCCCCCGCTCGAAGAGCGACCGCTCGCTCCTCGTCAGCGTCGCCACGCCCTCTTCGAGGGCCGCGAGCAGCCGCGCGCGTTCGGCGGCGTCCTCGCTGTCGCGCACCTTCGCGTAGAAGGCCTCCATGTAGGTGAAGTCGCCGGCCTTCGCCAGCGCCTTGCGCGCGATCTTCTTGAAGGTGGTGAAGAACTCGATGTTGTTGTCGGTGAAGTTCTCCCACTCCTGGTACGTCTTCCAGGTGCGGCCGGCCTTCTCCAGACGCTCCGCGTAGGTGGGCCAGGGGTAGCCGGGGTGGCTGCCCTCGGCGTACGCGGCGTTCGTCACGGCCCGGCTGCCGTCGGCCTCGTAACCGGTCCAGCCGCTCCACAGATGGTTGCGGTTCGGGCTCGTCGACGTGTGGACCGAGGAGTGGTAGGCGTCGCAGATGGTGAACGTGTCCGCCAGCTCGTAGTGCAGCGGCAGGTCGCCCCGGTCGTAGTAGGCCATGGTGGCGGCGGTCTTCGCGGAGATCCAGCCGTCCATCCACCCGTCGTGCCAGGCCTTGGCCCCGCCGCCCCAGGAGTGGTCGAGGTCGCCGATGTACTGAAGGTCCTTCTTCTGCGCCTCGGCGGCGTCGCGGACAGGGAAGGGGAGCACGGTGTGCAGCGGCCCGGGCTGCTCGAAGACCGGCTTCCCGGAGGGAAGTTCGATGGCGTTGCGGTCCCCGAAGCCGCGTACGCCGCGCAGCGTTCCGAAGTAGTGGTCGAAAGAACGGTTCTCCTGCATCAGGATCACCACATGCCTGACCGCCCGCAGCCCGCCCGAAGGAGGTGCGGCGGCGAGCGCGGCCTGCAGCGACGGGGGCAGCAGCGACCCGGCCGCGGCGGCGCCCACGGCGCCCGCTCCGAGCGCGATCATCCGCCTGCGTGAAATGTCCGGTGACAAGCTCGACCTCCCAGTCGACGGCCAATGGTTCTCCTGCGATCCATTGGGTGGTTCGGCCGGGACGGTAGTGAAGGCGGATGGCGACGAGAAGACCCCGTGCCGTCCGCATCGTGAACGTCCATGGGTTCGCCCCGAAAAGTCCAAGCCCAGGGTGGCGGCAGATGCTCGGAGGTGTTCCTGGGCGGGCATCCGGAAACGGCCGAAGATCGCCGTTCCTATCCCTCGGTCCGCAGGGGAAGTTGTCGGTGGCGGCTGGCACGATGGCGGAATGGAAAACACGGGGACCAACCAGCCGATCCTTATGCCCGCCGACGCCGCAGAGTTCGCCCGGACGCTCCATGACGCACCCGATCCGCATTTCGGCCGGGATCCTGTCCAGGTGCTGGCGTACGAACCGGGCGCCTCGCTGCGGGACCGGCGGGAGGCGTTCCGGGTGGTGTACGAGGCGGTCGTGACCCGGATCGGTGAACCGACGCTGTACGGCGGTTCGGCGGAGGGTCCCAACGTCCGCTGGCGCGACGGCAGCAGGCTCCTGCTGCTCGCCGGGAACGGCAACCGTGCGCAGTTGTCGGTCCACGACACCGACGCCCTGGAGACAGAGGAACGCAGGACCTTCGAGTACGGCGGCGCGTGGTCGGCGGACGAGCCGCACGACTTCGATTTCCTGCCGTACGCCTGGCAGTTGGACCGCAGCGGGCCGGGCGAGCGGCCGATCGAGCAGCCCGGCAGCCGCATGGCCTCCAGTCTCGAACACTTCGAGAGCGCGCTGAAGTTGCTGCTCGCCGCCTGGGTCGAGCAGCTTCCCGTACAGGTCGGCGAGGACTGGGCGAGCTTCTGCGTGACCAGCGGGGCGGACCGTGGCCGACAGTTGCTGGTGTCGTTCAGCCTGGCGGACGGGCTGCATGTCTCGATCGACGACCGGGACGGGGAGGACAGCCCGGAACGCGCGCAGCTGATGCAGTCGCGCGGCTGGCAGACCCGCGACCGGGGCTGGTGGCAGACGGACTTCGAGGTCCCGGAGCGGGCGGAGGTGTCTGCGGTGGCCCGGCTGGCGGTCGCGGAACTGCGGGCCCGTGGCACGCAGGAGCCGGAGGAACTGCGGGCCAGGGACGTCAGCTGCAAGGACCGCGGCGAGCTGTGGCTGCCGGGCCTCGGGATACGCCACTGAGCGGGCGGGCGCGGAGCGGAGGAGGGCCCTCACCCGGGACGTCGACAACCGGCCGCGTCCCGCCCTGCCGATCCCGTGTATCGGCCCACACCGACTCGAGGCACGTCGCGCCGCACACCAAGTCCGCATACGCCACGCCGGACACCAAGCACATCACGCCGGACACCGCATACGTCGCGCCGGACACCGCGCACATCACGCGCATCACGCACCCCGAAACGGAAAGGCGGCCCGCACCGTGGGGTGCGAGCCGCCGTCCTCCCTGCGGGGTCGGCCGTCAGCCCTCGACGCCCAGCTTCTGCAGGATCAGCTCCTTGACGCGTGCCGCGTCGGCCTGGCCGCGGGTGGTCTTCATGACCGCGCCCACCAGTGCGCCGACCGCCGCGACCTTGCCGCCGCGGATCTTGTCGGCAATGGCCGCGTTGCCCGCGATCGCCTCGTCGACGGCCGCGCCGAGCGCACCCTCGTCCGAGACGACCTTGAGGCCGCGCTTGTCGACGACCGTGTCCGGGTCGCCCTCACCGGCGAGCACGCCCTCGATGACCTGACGGGCCAGCTTGTCGTTCAGATCACCGGAAGCGACCAGCGCGGTCACCCGGGCTACCTGCTCCGGGGTGATCGGGAGCGCGTCCAGCGCACGGCCGGACTCGTTGGCGTTACGGGCCAGTTCGCCCATCCACCACTTACGGGCCTGGTCGGCCGGGGCACCCGCCTCGATCGTGGCGACGATCAGGTCGACCGCGCCCGCGTTGAGGATCGACTGCATGTCGTGCTCGGAGACGCCCCACTCCTCGCGGAGCCGGTTCCGGCGGACACGCGGCAGCTCGGGCAGAACGCCCCGGAGCTCCTCGACCCACTCACGGGACGGGGCGACCGGCACGAGGTCGGGCTCCGGGAAGTACCGGTAGTCCTCGGCCTCCTCCTTCACACGGCCGGACGTCGTGGAGCCGTCCTCCTCGTGGAAGTGGCGGGTCTCCTGGATGATCGTGCCACCGCTGTTGAGGACCGCGGCGTGCCGCTGGATCTCGAAGCGGGCCGCGCGCTCGACCGAGCGGAGCGAGTTGACGTTCTTCGTCTCGGAGCGCGTGCCGAACTTCTCCCGGCCGTGCGGACGCAGCGAGAGGTTCACGTCGCACCGCATCTGGCCCATCTCCATCCGGGCCTCGGAGACGCCGAGCGCCTTGATGAGCTCGCGCAGCTCGGCGACGTACGCCTTGGCGACCTCAGGCGCACGCTCGCCCGCGCCCTCGATCGGCTTGGTGACGATCTCGATGAGCGGGATGCCGGCGCGGTTGTAGTCGAGCAGGGAGTGGGACGCGCCGTGGATACGGCCGGTGGCGCCGCCGACGTGCGTCGACTTGCCGGTGTCCTCCTCCATGTGGGCACGCTCGATCTGCACACGGAAGACCTCGCCGTCCTCCAGCTGGACGTCCAGATAGCCGTTGAAGGCGATCGGCTCGTCGTACTGCGAGATCTGGAAGTTCTTCGGCATGTCCGGATAGAAGTAGTTCTTCCGGGCGAAGCGGCACCACTCGGCGATCTCGCAGTTGAGCGCGAGACCGATCTTGATGGCCGACTCGACGCCGATCGCGTTGACGACCGGGAGCGCGCCGGGCATGCCGAGGCAGGTGGGGCAGGTCTGCGAGTTGGGCTCGGCGCCCAGCTCGGTCGAACACCCGCAGAACATCTTGGTCTTGGTGCCGAGTTCGACGTGGACCTCGAGGCCCATGACGGGGTCGTAGGACGCGAGCGCGTCCTCGTACGACACCAGTTCAGTGACGGTCACGGTGAAACTTTCCCTCTCAGCCCAGCAGAACGTCGTCGTCGCCGAGCCGCTTCAGCTCGCGATAGAGGATTGCCAGGCCCGTGGCGATGGCCGCGGCGGACACGGCAGCATCGACCAGCCGGAGCACGTCGTTGTCCTTGCGGGCAATCTTGGCCTGCTTGGCGACGCTGATGGCGCCGAACGCGGTGGTCGCGAGCGACACGTACAGACCGGACTTGGACTTCTTGAAGTTCTTGGCTTTCTTGGCCATGGCACTCACAGCGACGGAGCCTCCTCAAGCAGCGGGTGCCCCCACCTTTCCACGAAGGCGGCCTCGACGGCAGCGCCGACCTTGTACAGCCGGTCGTCCTTCATG
Source organism: Streptomyces sp. NBC_01142 (assembly GCF_026341125.1). Classification (NCBI taxonomy): domain Bacteria; kingdom Bacillati; phylum Actinomycetota; class Actinomycetes; order Kitasatosporales; family Streptomycetaceae; genus Streptomyces; species Streptomyces sp. NBC_01142. Next base: position 1,354,943 of record NZ_JAPEOR010000001.1, on the reverse strand, counting down.
GCGGGGGCGATGATCTGCAGCCCGACCGGCAGGCCGTCCTCCGGCGCGAGGCCGCAGGGCAGCGACATCGCGGCGTTGCCGGCCAGGTTGGTCGGGATCGTGCACAGGTCGGCGAGGTACATCGCCATCGGGTCGTCGGCGCGCTCACCGATCGGGAAGGCGGTGGTGGGCGTGGTCGGCGAAACGATCACGTCGACCTGCTCGAAGGCCTTCTCGAAGTCCTGGGTGATCAGGGTCCGCACCTTCTGGGCGGAGCCGTAGTACGCGTCGTAGTAGCCGGAGCTCAGCGCGTACGTACCGAGCATGATGCGGCGCTTGACCTCGTCGCCGAAGCCGGCCTCACGGGTCAGCGCGGTGACGTCCTCGGCGGACTTCGTTTTGTCGTCGCCGACCCGCATGCCGTAGCGCATGGCGTCGAAACGGGCGAGGTTGGACGAGCACTCGGACGGCGCGATCAGGTAGTACGCCGAAAGTCCCAGGTCGAAGGAGGGGCAGTCCAGCTCGACGACCGTCGCGCCGAGCTCCTTGAGGAGCTCCACCGACTCGTTGAAGCGCTGGACGACACCGGCCTGGTAGCCCTCACCGGAGAACTGCTTGACGACGCCGACGCGCATCCCGGCCACCGAGCCGTTGCGCGCGGCCTCGACGACCTGCGGGACCGGGGCGTCGATGGACGTCGAGTCGAGCTCGTCGTGACCGGCGATGACCTCGTGCAGGAGCGCCGCGTCCAGGACCGTACGGGCGCAGGGGCCGCCCTGGTCGAGGGAGGACGAGAAGGCGACCATGCCATAGCGGGAGACCCCGCCGTAGGTGGGCTTGACGCCGACCGTGCCGGTGACGGCGGCAGGCTGGCGGATGGAGCCGCCGGTGTCCGTGCCGATCGCGAGGGGGGCCTCGAACGAGGCGAGGGCGGCGCTGGAGCCGCCACCCGAACCGCCGGGGATACGGGTGAGATCCCACGGGTTGCCCGTGGGACCGTACGCGCTGTTCTCGGTCGAGGACCCCATGGCGAACTCGTCCATGTTGGTCTTGCCGAGAATGACGACGTCCGCGGCCTTGAGCCGCTTCGTCACCGTCGCGTCGTACGGCGGGATCCAGCCCTCGAGGATCTTGGAACCGACCGTGGTCGGGATGCCCTCGGTGGTGAAGATGTCCTTCAGCGCGAGCGGCACACCGGCCAGCGGGCCGAGCTTCTCGCCCGCGGCGCGCTTGGCATCGACGGCGCGGGCCTGGGCCAGCGCGCCCTCGCGGTCGACGTGCAGGAAGGCGTGCACCTTCTCGTCGACGGCCTCGATCCGGGCCAGGTGGGCCTCGGTGACCTCGACGGCCGTGAGCTCGCCTGCGGCGATCTTGCCGGCGATCTCGGCGGCGGTGAGCTTGATGATGTCCGTCATGGTGATTAGTCCTCCCCCAGGATCTGCGGCACCTTGAAACGCTGCTGCTCCTGGGCCGGGGCGCCGGAGAGCGCCTGCTCGGGGGTGAGCGACGGACGGACCTCGTCCGCGCGCATGACATTGGTCAGCGGCAGCGGGTGGGAGGTCGGGGGTACGTCTTGGTCGGCGACCTCGGAGACGCGGGCGACCGCGCCGATGATGTCGTCGAGCTGTCCGGCGAAGTGGTCGAGCTCTTCGTCCTTCAGCTCCAGACGCGCCAGCCGGGCGAGGTGGGCGACCTCCTCGCGCGTAATGCCAGGCATGCAGCGATCCTCTGGGGTGAGTGTGTGTGGTTTGGCCCAATCCTATGGGGCGCGGGCCTCTGCCCACTAAACGGTTAACGGGACGGGGTCCCTGAGGTGGCCTGCCCGGGGGCCCTGTGGGCCTGCGGGGCATGCCCTCAGGGCGCCTGTGAGGGCAGATGGCCCCCGGGGCCGTGCCGGCCTGAGGGGGCCGCTGAGGGCTCGCGCCGGGCCCCTACGGGACGACCTGGCCGGTCGGCTCGTCCGCGTCCGTCTCGGCGGCCGCACGCAGCTCGGCCGGGCGGTGCCAGCCCCGCTCGCCCCTGGCCCGCAGCCACGCGGTGGCCTCCTGCGGCGGCATCGCGGCCGCCACCAGCCAGCCCTGTACGGCATCGCAGCCCAGGTCGCGCAGCCGCTCCCAGGTCTCGTCGTCCTCGACGCCCTCGGCGACCACCAGCAGGCCGAGCGAGTGGGCCAGGTCGACGGTGCAGCGGACGATCTCCGCGTCCTCGTTGTCCACGGCGAGCCTGGCCACGAAGGAGCGGTCGATCTTGAGCTCGCTCACCGGGAGGCGGCGCAGGTGGACGAGCGAGGAGTAGCCGGTGCCGAAGTCGTCGAGGGACATCTTCACGCCGTGGTCGGTCAGCCCGGCCAGTGTGTCGGCGGCGCGCTGCGGGTCCTCGAGCAGCACGTGCTCCGTTATCTCCAGCTGGAGTGAGCCCGGCGGGACGCCGTGGCGGGCGAGACGGGCGGCGACGGACCCGGCGAACCCGGGGGTGTGCACATCGCGCGGCGAGACATTGACCGCCACCGGGACGTCGAGCCCCTGGGCGCGCCACTCGGCGACCTGGGCGAGGGCGGTGTCGAGGACGTACTCCGTCAGATGCGGCATCAGACCCGAGGACTCGGCGATGGCGATGAACTCGTCCGGGGAGACCCGGCCCCGTTCCGGGTGGACCCAGCGGACCAGGGCCTCCAGGCCGGCGACATGGCCGTCGAAGCGGACCTTGGGCTGGTAGTGGAGTTCCACGTCGCCGGCGTCCAGCGCCCGGCGCAGGTCGCCCAACAGGCCCAGCCGGTCGGGGGTGTTGCTGTCGCGCTTGGACTCGTACACCTCGACGCCCGTACGGTCCCGCTTCGCCTGGTACATCGCCACGTCCGCGCGGCGCAGCAGTCCCTCCGCGTCCAGCGCGTGGTCGGGGAAGACGGCGACGCCTGCGCTGGCCTCCAGGACGAGGGTGAGGCCGTCCAGATCGAGCGGGGAGGAGAGCTCGGCCACCAGATGCCGGGCCACGCGCTGGGCGCTGGTGGTGGAGTCGGCCGTCGGGAGCAGTACGGCGAACTCGTCGCCGCCGAGCCGGGCGGCCTCGGCCCCGCGGGGCAGGGCCAGTCGGAGACGGTCGGCGATCTGGAGGAGCAGCCGGTCGCCCGCCAGGTGTCCGAGAGTGTCGTTGACCGACCGGAAGCGGTCGAGGTCGATCAGTACGAGCGCGGATCGTGCCCCGCTGCCCTCGGCGTCCTCCAGCGCGGACCAGGTCCGCTCCAGCAGCCACTGGCGGTTGGGCAGCCCGGTGAGCGGGTCGCGCAGCTGCTCCTCCGCCCGGGCCCGGGCGATCCAGAGCGTGGAGTCCAGGGCGATCAGCGGCACGGCGAACAGGGGCAGCAGCAGCGGCATCGCCACGGCGACCACGCAGATCAGCGGGGCGATGCCGAGCAGGGCGACCGCGACAAGACCCTGCCTGAGCAGGGCCGTACGGGCGACGGTGGGCAGTCCACCGCCCTGCGGGGCCAGGACGTACCACAGGAGCAGCCGGGTGACGGAGAGATAGGCGGTGGCCGCCAGGATCAGTTCGGGGACGGCCGCGATCCCCCAGTCGAGGGGATCCCAGGGCCGCTCGACGGTCGGAACCACCCCGGCCACGGCGAGGACGAGCGCGGCCGCGCCGATGCCCAGGATGTCCACGGAGCCGTGCAGCACGCCCTGACGCCAGCGGTGCCGGCGGGCGACGCCGACCAGGACGACGACGGCCAGGCTGACCAGCCCGGCCGGCACCCAGCCGTACAGCAGGAGGACGGCGAGGGTGAGGGCGGCGCCGGAGCCGGTGCCGCCCCACCAGCGGTCGCGGCCGAGCGCGACCAGATGGCCGACGATGATCCCGGTGAGCACGGCGAGCGACCAGCCCACCGTGGAGGCGGGGAAGAGCGCGTGGCCCTCCCGTACGGTCCGGAGGACCCCCGTCACGAGCACGGCCGCGGCGCCCAGCACGACGGCGACGGTCAGCCTCGAGGTCATGCCAGCAAGAACCGCGAATACACCCGGCCGTGAGACCGGGGCGGCGCTGTCGGTCGGTTTCATTCCCGTCCCTCTCACAGCCGGCGGTGCCGATGCCTCGCGATGGCTCCCGTTGTCATGCCACCACGACTGAATCCCACCACGCAGCCGTGCACGACAGGCGCACATCTCAACAGTAGGCCGCAGGAGGCTCGGACGAGCAGCGCTCTACAGCTCTTGCCCGAATGCGACCCGGCCACCCTTATCCATCTGGTATGCGCTGAACGGGTGACCTGTACTGGGTGTTCCGGCGCTGTTTCCGACGTCTGATTCCGGCCCCCGTGCGCCCCTTCCGAGCCCTGCGCAAGCCCCTCCCAAGCCCGGCGCAAGCCCCCTCTGTTACGCCTCTGCAGGCACAGCGGCCCCACGGGCCGCATCAGGTCCTTGTTCGAGCAACACGGCAAAGCCGTCCTCGTCCAAAACCGGCACCTTCAACTGCATGGCCTTGTCGTACTTCGAACCGGGGTTGTCGCCGACCACCACGAAGGCCGTCTTCTTCGAAACGGAACCAGCCACTTTCGCTCCGAGGCTCTGGAGGGCCTCTTTTGCGCCATCCCTGGTGAAGTTCTGCAAGGTGCCGGTGACCACCACGGTGAGTCCCGCCAGCGGACGCGGCCCTTCGTCCTGGCCGCCGCCCTCCTCCTCCATCCGGACGCCCGCCTCCCGCCACTTGCGCAGGATCTCGCGGTGCCAGTCCTCCTCGAACCACTGCCTGAGCGAGGCGGCGATGGTCGGGCCGACGCCGTCGACGGCTGCCAGCTCCTGCTCCGTCGCCTGCTCGATCCGCTCGAAGGACCGGAACTCACGGACCAGAGCCGCAGCGGCCACCGGCCCGACATGGCGGATGGAAAGGCCGTTGAGGAACCGCGCGAGCGGGCGCTCCTTGGCCGCCGCGATGTTCTCCAGCAACGCCAGGGTGTTCTTCTTGGGCTCGCCCTTCTGGTTCGCGAAGACCGTGACGACCTTCTCCTCGCCGGTCTTCGGGTCGCGCTTGGGCAGTCCGCTGTCCTGGTCGCGGACATAGGCCTTGATGGGCAGCAGCCGCTCGACGGTGAGGCCGAAGATGTCGCCCTCGTCGGCCACCGGCGGCTCGGCCGGCTCCAGCGGCTGGGTCAGGGCCGCCGCGACCACCTCACCGAAGTTCTCGATGTCCAGGCACTCGCGGCCCGCGAGATAGGCGATTCTCTCCCGCAACTGGGCCGGGCAGGTCGCGGCGTTGGGGCAGCGGAGGTCGATGTCACCCTCCTTCATGGGCCGCAGACCCGTCCCGCACGCCGGGCATTCGGCCGGCATCACGAACTCCCGCTCGCTGCCGTCCCGCAGATCTGCCACCGGGCCGAGAATCTCCGGAATGACATCGCCCGCCTTGCGCAGCACCACGGTGTCGCCGATGAGCACACCCTTGGCCTTGACCACTTCCTGGTTGTGCAGAGTGGCGAACTCGACCTCGGAGCCGGCGACGGTGACCGGCTCGACCTGGGCGTACGGCGTGATCCGACCCGTGCGGCCCACACCGACCCGGATGTCGACCAGCTTGGTGTTGACCTCCTCCGGGGCGTACTTCCACGCGATCGCCCAGCGCGGCGCCCGCGCGGTGGAGCCGAGCCGCCCCTGGAGCGGGATCTCGTCGAGCTTGACGACGACGCCGTCGATCTCGTGCTCCACGGAGTGCCGCTTCTCGCCGAAGGAGGCGATGAACTCCCGTACGGCGTCGAGGGAGTCGACCACCTTGTTGTGCTGGGCGGTCGGCAGGCCCCACTCGCGCAGCAGCCCGTACGCCTGCGACAGACGGTTGATGTCGAAGCCCTCGCGGGCGCCGATGCCGTGCACCACCATGCGCAGCGGGCGGGTGGCCGTGACCTTCGGGTCCTTCTGGCGCAGTGAACCGGCGGCCGCGTTGCGGGGGTTGGCGAAGGGCTTGTCACCGGCCTCCACCAGGCGGGCGTTGAGCTCCCGGAATTTCTCCATCGGGAAGTAGACCTCGCCGCGGATCTCGACGAGAGCGGGGATGCGATCGCCCTTCAGCCGGTCGGGGATGTCCGCGATCGTGCGGACATTGGGAGTGATGTCCTCGCCCGTGCGCCCGTCGCCGCGAGTCGCGGCCCGGGTCAGCCTGCCGTGCTCGTACGTCAGGTTCACCGCGAGGCCGTCGACCTTCAGCTCGCACAGAAGGTGGTAGTCGGAGGTGTTGACCTCGCGCGCGACGCGCTCCGCCCAGGCGGCCAGCTCCTCGTCGTCGAAGGCGTTGTCCAGCGACAGCATCCGCTCGCGGTGCGCGACCTCGGTGAACTCCGTCTCGTACTGTCCCGCGACCTTCTGGGTCGGCGAGTCGGGCGTACGCAGCTCGGGATACTCGTCCTCCAGTGCCTCCAGCGCGCGCAGCAGTCGGTCGAACTCGCCGTCGCTGACGACCGGCTGGTCCTTCACGTAGTACCGGAAGCGGTGCTCCTCGACCTGCTCGGCCAGCTGGGCGTGCTTCTCCCGTGCCTCGGCGGGCACAGACCCTTGCTGTTCGACAGCCACCGTTTCGTCCTCCCGTTACTTCAGCCCGTTACTCAGGGTTGTCCGCGAGCGATCTCGCCGCCCGGACGCAGTGGGCGAGCACAGTCCGGGCATAGGCGGGCGAAGCGCCCGCCAGCCCGCACGACGGGGTGATCACCACGGACTCGGCGAGAGTCCCCGGATTCAGCCCCAGCCTGCGCCACAGCGTCCTGACACCCATGACGCTACCGGCAGGGTCTGACAATGCCGTGTCGGTGGAGGGCACGACGCCCGCGAAGAGCCGGGTGCCCGACTCCACCGCCTCACCGATCGACTCCTCGTCACGCTCGGTGAGCAGAGCGAAGTCGAACGAGACTCCTGCGGCACCGGCCCGGCGCAGCAGCGCGAACGGCACGTCCGGCGCGCAGGAGTGCATGACGACCGGACCATCGGTGACACCGGCGACGTCGCGCAGTGTGGACTCGACGATCTGGCGGTCCACCGCCCGGTAGGTCCGGTATCCGCTGGCGGTCCCGATCTGTCCGCGCAGTACGGCCGTGAGCGACGGCTCGTCGAGTTGCAGCACCACCTGGGCGCCCGGCACCCGGCGGCGTACCTCCGCGAGATGGGCGCGCAGCCCCTCCGCGAGCGATCCCGCCAGATCCCGGACGGCTCCCGGATCACCCAGCGCCGCCTGACCGTTCCGCAGCTCCAGGGCGGCCGCCAGCGTCCACGGCCCCACCGCCTGCACCTTCAGGGGACCCTCGAAGCCCTGGGTGAACTCCTCCAGCGCGTCGAGATCCTCCCCGAGCCAGGAGCGCGCGCGCCGGGTGTCGCGCCCCGGCCGGTCGCTGATCCGCCAGCCGCTGGGCTCGACATGCGCGTACATCTCGACGAGCAGCCCGATGGTCCGCCCGATCATGTCGGCGCCGGGCCCGCGCGCGGGCAGCTCGGCCAGATACGGAAAGTCCTCGAAGGATCCTGCGACGGTCTTCGCGGCCTCGCGCGCATCGCCGCCGGGCATCGACCCGACACCGGTGGCCGGGCCCCAGCTGAACTCGCTCTTCTCGCTCACTCAGGAAGCGTACGTGGCGCGCCGGGGCGCGCCGTACGGCGTCCGGGCCCGGGCGTCGGCGCGGCGGCGTCACCTCGTGGGGAACGGGTACCCGCCCGGCGATCGGGTGCTGGCGGTGCGGTCCGGCAGCAGCGTGCCGTCAGCGGACGTCGACGAAGTCGCCGGTGGCGGTGGCGGTGCCCGTGGTGGACGTGCCGCCGAAGGTGTAGCGCCAGTAGCCGTCGACGGATGCCGTGACGGTGGTCTTCAGCGCGCCCGTGGACGAGGAGTTCACGGTCTTGACGGTGGCGTAGGCCGAGCTCCCTGCCTTACGGAACTGGAGCTTGACCGACTGGCCGGCGTAGCCGGTGTACGTGTGCTTCACCCAGTCCGCGCGAGTGAGGCTGCCGGTCACGGTGATCGTCTTGCCCTTCGTCACCGGCTCCGGGGAGGCGTTGACGCTGACCTTCGCCCAGCGCTGCACCCGGACGCTGCCGGGGGCCGTGGTGTACTCCTCGGCCTTGAGGGTGTCGTTGGCATTCCACAGACGCTTGCTGACGCCGATCTTCCACGTGGTGGCGTCGTTGTGGGAGTCGAGGTCATAGCGCGGGTCGATGGAGAGGCTGCCCTCGCAGCGCGCCGCCCGGGCGCTCTCCTCGTAGCAGGGTGTACGACCCCATGTGGAGGCCGCCGGTGTCGGCTCCCTTGGCGGCCGTGGTGTCGTGGTACAGGAAGGGGGACGCGTCGTAGCGGGACGGATCGGCGGTGCTGTAGCCGGCGGGCAGCGCAATACGGAAAGAGACGGGCGGCTCCTTCGCGTCCGCCGTCCCCACCACGATGGGCCTGCCGCCGTTGACCACGACGTCCGACACGGTGATGCCGGTGGACGCGGCCTGCGCCGGAGCGGCGGTGAGCGCCGTCATGGCCAGGGCGCCCACGAGCACGGCCATTGGGCCGGGTCTGCCTGATTTCATGCATACCTCTTGCGTTGTACGGATCGGAGAGAACCTCCCGCGGGAGAGACAGGACACCGCAGGGCGAGGGCGGCAGGGTATCAGCGGCACGACCGGTGATTCCCGACGGGGCGATCATGCCGGTTCGCCTCCGCAGGCCGGTCCTGGCCCGGTCTCTCAGTGGCCCGGTCTCTCAGTGGCCCGGCCGGACCGTCAGGTCGTTGATCTCGGCGTCGCGCGGCAGATCCAGCGCGGTCAGGATCGTCGTCGCGACCGACTCCGGGTCGATCCAGCGGGACGCGTCGTACTCCTTGCCCTCCTGCGAGTGCACCTTGACCTGCATCGGGCCGGCCGTACGCCCCGGGTAGACGGAGGTCACCCGCAGGCCGTTCGGCTTCTCCTCGTGGCGCAGCGAGTCGGCGAGGGCCTTCAGTCCGTGCTTGGAGGCGGCGTACGCACCCCATTCGGCATGGGCGTTCAGGCCCGCGCCGGAGTTGACGAAGAGCACCTGGCCCTGGGCGGCGCGGAGTTGGGGCAGAAAGAGGCGGGTCAGCTCTGCCGGGGCGATGAGGTTGACGTTGAGCTGCTCGTGCCAGGTCTTGGGGCGCAGCTCGACGATCGGGCCGAGGTCGACGATGCCCGCGATGTGCAGCAGGGAGTCCAGCCGGTCCGGCATCGGCTGATGGCCGAGCGCCCAGGAGATGCGGTCCGGGTCCGCCAGGTCGGCGACGAGCGTACGGGCTCCGGGGAACTGCCCCGCGAATTCCTTGGCGCGTCCCGCGTCGCGCGCCAGCAGCACGAGGTCGTCTCCGCGCTCGTGCAGCCGGCGCGCGACGGCCGCGCCGATGCCGGAGCCTGCCCCGGTGATCAGGTGTGTAGCCATGCCGCCATGCTCGCACTCCTGCACCCCGGCAGGCTCGTCCGGGTGGGCCGGGGCCGGCGAACCCGGGCGGCATCCGGACGGATTCGGAGCCAGGATCCGGAAGAACAAGGATGCCTCGGACGCTGTACCGGAGAAGGCCTCACCGAAGGGATCCGACCGCCATGACACAGGCGCACAACGGACAGACGCACGACGGACAGTCGCAGCACGGGCAGCCGCAGCACGGGCAGCCACAGCACGGACAGCCGGGCAACGGGCCCAAGGGACACCGCATCACGGTGGAGCAGGGCACTGACCATGTACGGGTCGTGCGGGACGGGCAGCTGCTCGCCGAAAGCCGGCGGCCCCTGCTGCTGCACGAGTCGGGTCTGCCGGTCCGCTACTACCTCCCGCCCGACGACGTACGCATCGAACTCCTCAAGCCTTCGGACACCCACACGCACTGTCCGTTCAAGGGTGACGCCGACTACTGGTCGGTGGCGGGCGCACCCGATCTGGTGTGGTCATATCCCGAGCCGAAGGACCAAGTGGCGCGGATCAAGGGCTATTTCTGCTTCTACGACACCGAGGTCGTCCAGGCCTGACCGGGGAAGTCCTGTGGCCGAGCGATGAGTCGGCACAGTGCCGGCCCCGCTGCCGGCGGAGTTCTTCACCAACGGAACCGGCAGCGGGCCAGGACACCCCCACCTCGGTCCGGCTGCTCGCCGCGTCTAGGCGACCGACGCGGCCGCCCGCTCCGTCGTTGCGATCGTTGCCGAGCCGACCACCCGCGTGCCGTCGTACAGCACGATCGCCTGGCCGGGCGCCACGCCCCGCACCGGCTCGGCGAAGGAGACCTGAAGGGTGCCGTCGATCATTTCGGCACTCACCTCGGTCTCGCCGCCGTGCGCGCGCAGCTGAGCGGTGTACGTCCCCGGGCCCGCCGGAGGCGCCCCGCACCAGCGCGGCTTGATGGCCGTCAGGCCTGTGACGTCCAGGGCCTCGACCGGTCCGACCGTCACCGTGTTGTTCACCGGGGAGATGTCCAGGACGTAGCGCGGCTTGCCGTCGGGCGCGGGGTGGCCGATCCGCAGGCCCTTGCGCTGGCCGATGGTGAAGCCGAACGCTCCGTCGTGGCTGCCCAGCTTCGTACCCGACTCGTCGACGATGTCGCCCTCGGCCGTGCCGAGCCGTGCGGCGAGGAAGCCCTGGGTGTCGCCGTCCGCGATGAAGCAGATGTCGTGGCTGTCGGGCTTCTTGGCGACCGCGAGTCCCCTGCGCTCGGCCTCCGCCCGGATCTCGTCCTTGGTGGTGAGGGTGTCGCCGAGCGGGAACATGGCATGCGCCAGCTGGCGCTCGTCGAGGACCCCGAGGACGTACGACTGGTCCTTGGCCATGTCGCTGGCGCGGTGCAGCTCGCGGCTGCCGTCCTCGCTCATCACGACCGTGGCGTAGTGGCCGGTGCAGACCGCGTCGAAGCCGAGCGCGAGCGCCTTGTCGAGCAGCGCAGCGAACTTGATCTTCTCGTTGCACCGCAGACAGGGGTTGGGGGTGCGGCCCGCCTCGTACTCCGCGATGAAGTCCTCCACCACGTCCTCGCGGAAGCGCTCGGCGAGATCCCATACGTAGAAGGGGATGCCGATGACGTCCGCGGCGCGGCGGGCGTCGCGCGAATCCTCGATGGTGCAGCAGCCCCGCGCACCCGTCCGGAAGGACTGCGGGTTCGCGGAGAGTGCCAGGTGCACACCGGTGACATCGTGCCCGGCCTCGGCGGCGCGGGCGGCGGCGACGGCGGAGTCCACGCCGCCCGACATGGCGGCGAGCACACGGAGGGGGCGCTGGGAAGTCTGAGTCATAGCCCTACCAGGGTAAGGGGCCCGGGGAACCGAACGCTCGCGAGTAAGCGTTGTGGATCGCATGGGCAGCAAATCGGAGCACGGGGGCCGCAGAGGCCGGGACACTGAGCGGCGCATCAGCCGGCGTGCCGCGCTGATCGGCGGCGGAGCCGTGCTGGTGGGCGGCGGCGTCCTGGCGCAGGACGAGCTGAGGCGCGCCTGGTGGCGGCTGCCGGGGATGGCGAAGCCGCGCAAGGAGGGTGAGCTCGATCACTCGGGCGCGGAGTGGACGGCCGCCTCCCGGGCGAACTGGCGGCTCGCGGACCGGCCCGACGACTACGGCATCGACCGCGTGATCATCCATGTTGTCCAGGGCAGCTATCCGACGGCGCTCAAGGTCTTCAAGAACCCGGGGCACGGCGCCGCGACGCACTATGTCGTCCGCAAGGACGGGCACGTGGCGCAGATGATCCGCGAGCTCGACGTGGCCTTCCACGCCGGGAACCGTTCGTTCAACGAGCGCAGCATCGGTATAGAGCACGAGGGATTCGTGGACCGGCCGGCCGGTTTCACGGATGCGATGTACCGGTCGTCGGCGCGGCTGACGGCGGGGATCTGCGCGCGCTACGAGATACCGGTGGACCGCGAGCACGTCATCGGGCATGTGGAGGTGCCGGGGACGGATCACACCGATCCGGGGCCGCACTGGAACTGGAACCGCTACATGAAGCTGGTGCGGGACGCCCGCGTCGCCGCCTCGTAACCCGCCTCACCACCCCCCCGGGCGCACCCGGGGCCGCTAGGGGCGGGCGGCCGGGGGCCTGCCCGGCGGACGGCCGGCACCGGGCCCGCGCTCACCGCCTGCCGTCGGGCTCTCTTCGGCCTTCACCGCCCGCTTCTTCTCGTACTTCCCATTTCTTGCCTTTGAAGTCGAGTTCGAGCCATACGCCTTGTGACGTATACGACGGCATTCCGCTTGTGCGTGCGCCCCCTCCGTCCGGTCGGGAGCGGATCAGACCAGACCGGCCGTACGGGCCCGTTCCACCGCCGGACCGATGGCCTCGGCAACCGCGTCCACATCGGCCTTGGTGGAGGTGGAGCCGAGGCTGAAGCGCAGCGTGCCACGCGCCAGGTCCGGGTCGGTACCGGTGGCGAGGAGCACATGGCTGGGCTGGGCGACGCCGGCCGTGCAGGCGGAGCCCGTGGAGCACTCGATGCCCTGGGCGTCCAGGAGCAGAAGCAGGGAGTCGCCCTCGCAGCCGGGGAAGGTGAAGTGGGCGTTGGCGGGGAGGCGGCCGTCCGGGTCGCCGCCGAGGATCGCGTCCGGGACGGCGGTGCGCACCGCGCGGACCAGTTCGTCGCGCAGTGCGCCGATCTCACGGGCGAAGTCCTCGCGGCGCTCGGCGGCGAGGCGGCCGGCCACGGCGAAGGCGGCGATCGCGGGAGCGTCCAGGGTGCCGGAGCGTACGTGGCGCTCCTGGCCGCCGCCGTGCAGAACCGGGACCGGGCTGTACTCACGGCCGAGCAGCAGCGCGCCGATGCCGTACGGACCGCCTATTTTGTGCCCGGAGACGGTCATGGCGGCGAGGCCAGAGGCGGCAAAGTCGACCTCGAGCTGCCCGAAGGCCTGCACCGCGTCGGCGTGCATCGGGACGCCGAACTCCCTTGCCACGGCAGCGAGTTCGGCCACCGGCAGGATGGTGCCGATCTCGTTGTTGGCCCACATCACGGTGGCGAGCGCCACATCGTCGGGATTGCGCTCGATGGCTTCGCGCAGCGCCTCGGGATGCACTCGCCCGTAGGCGTCCACCGGCAGGAACTCGACCGTCGCACCCTCGTGCTCGCCGAGCCAGTCCACGGCGTCGAGGACGGCATGATGCTCGACGGGGCTGGCCAGCACCCGGGTTCTGGCCGGGTCGGCATCACGTCTCGACCAGTACAGCCCCTTCACGGCGAGGTTGTCGGCCTCGGTGCCACCGGAGGTGAAAACCACCTCGCTGGGCCGTGCGCCGAGCGCCTCGGCGAGCGTCTCGCGGGCCTCCTCGACGGCGCGTCGGGAGCGGCGCCCGGCGGCGTGCAGCGCGGAGGCGTTGCCGGTGACGGTGAGCTGGGCGGTCATCGCCTCGACGGCCTCCGGCAGCATCGGAGTGGTCGCGGCGTGGTCGAGGTAAGCCATGGTGGCCACGATTCTACGAGGCGTGGCGGGGGCGCGGGCGCGGCGCAGGGGTGCACGGGCGTTCGGCGCGCGCCCCTGGTGCGGGCAGGGGCGCCGCGGACGGGCTCGGCAGGGTCAGTTGCCGAAGCCCCAGACGACCGTTCCGTTCATGGTGACGAGTACGGCGAGGACCGCGAGGTCGGCCAGGCCGAGGGCAAGTCCGAGCAGGGCGCGGGCGCGGCGTGCGGTGCCGCGCCAGAGGGCGAGGCCGGCCAGGACGAGTGCGATCGGGCCGAGCACGATGTTCATCACGAGCAGGCCGACGAGGCCGAGGACGAAGGCGGCCACGGCCATGCCGTCGGCGTCGTGCGGGTCCCCGTCCCGGCCGGTGTCCCGGTCGGCGTCCCGGCCCGTGCCGGGGCGCTCGCCCGCCGGACGGCTGCCGGTTCCGGCACTCGAGCTCGAGCTCGGGCTCGCGCTGGTACTCGTGCTCGTGTCGAGGCGGTTCTCGCTGCGTGCGGTAGCGGTGAGTTGCATGGTGGGTTCGGCTCCTTCCGGTTCAGTGGTGACGCGCGCGGCGCTCGCGCACGGCGAAGACGACCAGCCAGCCGCCGATGGCGGCACCGGCCACGAGGGACACGGAGAAGGGGAGTTGGACCACGGCGCCCAGCATGATCCCCAACAGAAGGAGCGCTGCGACGAGGGCGAGCATCATCTTCCTTTCCAATTTTGGGTGAACACTTGTGAGTACGACTGTTCACTGACTACTGAGTCTACAGTTCCCTTATCCGGAGAACGGTTGTTTACTGAATGGCATGAGTCACAGTCACACCGCCGGGATCCGCCAGGCCCAGAAGCAGAAGACCCGTCAGGCCCTGCTGGATGCCGCGCTCCAGCTGCTCGAGGAGCAGAGTCTGAGCAGTCTCGGCCTGCGCGAGGTGACCCGGGCCGTGGGTGTGGCGCCGACCGCGTTCTACCGTCACTTCCGGGACACGGCCGACCTCGGGGTCGCGCTCGTCGAGGAGACGCTCGGCAGCCTGCACGCCACGATCGGCGAGATGCTCGCCGAGACCGGCGACGAAGTACGCATCGACCGGACCGTCGCCCTGATCGCCGCCCTGGTCCGTACGTCCCCCGCCCATGTCCGCTTCGTCGCCCGCGAGCGCCACGGCGGCGTACAGCCCGTGCGCGAGGCCATAGGCGCGCAACTGCGCCTGTTCGCGGACGAGGTGGCGGCGGCTTTCGCGCACGATCCCGAGTCGGCGGGGTGGAGCGAGGCGGATCTGCGGATGCTCGCGGGCGTCTATGTCGACCACATGGTGATGACGGCCTCCGCGTTCCTGGAGGCCGGCCCCGAGGGCGAGGAGCGGGTCGGCTCGGTCGCCCGGCGTCAGCTGCGACTGGTCAGTCTCGGCCGCCGCCACTGGCTGGACTGAGGCCGTACAGCTCGACAACCATGGCCGCCGAACGGGCCAGCAGCTCGCGGACCTCGGGCGGCGAGAGCACCTCCAGATTCTCGCCGAAGGCCAGCAGGGAGCGGGCCGCCACGACCGACGGGAAGGCGAGCTCCACGTGCGCCCATTCCCCCTCGGTCACCGGCTCGGCCGTGACCTGGCCCTCCTGGATCCGCAGAAACAGCTCCAGGCGGTCGGCCCTCACCCGCGCCGTCACGCGTACGTCCGCCTGACGGTCCTCGACCTGGCGGCGCAGCACCTGCCAGACGTCCGCCAGCTCCTGACCGGCGCGCCGCCGGACCGGCGCATCGGTGAGGGCGGCGGCGACCACCCGGTCCGCGCGGAAGAGCCGGGGGACCGCCCGGTGGTCGGCGATCAGGTACCAGACGCCCGCCTTCACGACGAGGCCGTACGGATCGAGGGTGTATGTACGCGGCTCGGTCGTCCCGCTGTGCCGGTAGCGCAGTCGCAGCCGCCGGTCGCTGAAGACGGCGGAGTTCAGTACGTCCAGGTCGACGGCCGGCCGCGGTACCCGCATCCAGCGGGCCGGGTCCACCAGGATCCGGCGGCTCGTCAACTCGGCGGCGGGGCGATGGGGTTCGGGGAGTGCGGCCATGACCTTGCGCAGGGCGGAGCCGAGGGCCTGGTCGAGGCCGAGCGCGGAATGAGCGCCCTGGGCGGCGAGGACGAACAGGGCGCGGGACTCGTCGGCGGTCAGCCCGGTGACGTCGGTACGGAACCCGGGCAGCAGGGCGATCCCGCCGTGCCGCCCGCGCTCGGCGTAGACGGGGACGCCGGCCGCCGAGAGCGCCTCGACGTCGCGGTAGATGGTGCGTACGGAGACTTCGAGCCGCTCGGCGAGCTCACCGGCGGGAACGACGCTGCGGGTCTGCAGGAGCAGGAGGATCGAGAGCAGCCGGTCGGACTTCACGGTGTGGGCGTCTCCGGGGCAAAGGAACGGAGCAGCAGCGGCTAGCGCGGCGCCTTCGCCAGCTGGCGGGACTGGGCGACCAGACGGTCCGCACTGTCCCAGACCTCCGCGTCCTCCTCCAGGAAGCCGCCCGCCAGGTTGCGGGTGGTGATGGAGACACGCAGCGGACCCGGGGCCGGGCGGCAGCGGATGTGGGTGGTGAGTTCGACCGTGGGGGTCCAGCCCTTGAGGCCCAGCTCGAACGAGGTCGGCGGCAGCGCGTCGACCGTGAGCAGCAGCGAGAGGGGGTCCGCGTCGCGGCCGTCCGCGAGCCCGAACCAGCCGCGCATCTCGCCCTTGCCGGAGGGCGCGCCGATCGCCCAGCCGAGGGTCGCCGGGTCGAGCTTGATGTTCAGACGGTCGGTGATCGCCGAACTGCCGGGGATCTTCGGCGCGGGACCGTCGGACGGCCCGAAGCAGTGCTCGAACGGCGGGATGGCCGGGGGCTCTGCCGTCGTTCGCACGTCATCCGGGAGCGTGTCCAGATCTCCGTACGAGGCGAGCACGCGGATGCGCTCGACCTCGGTGCCGTCCTCCGCGTACTGGAAGAGCGAGGCCTGGCCGGTCGAGAGGGTGCGGCCGGTGCGTACGACCTCGGTACGGATCACCGCGGGGCCCGGCTGGGACGCCGTGAGGTAGTGCGCCGAGACCGTGAACGGGTCGGGGTGCGGCAGGGCGTCACCGAGGGCGCGGCCGAGCAGAGCCAGGAGGTAGCCGCCGTTGACGGCGTGGATGATCGTCCAGCCCGCCGAGAGCTCCGCGTCGTAGACGCCCGGTTCGCGCGGGGTGACAGCGGTGTCCCGGTCGAACTCGCTGTCCCCGATCGTCGCCTGTACTGCCTGCGCTGTCTGCGCCACCTCTGCTGCCTGTGCCATGGCGGCACGGTACAACAGAACACTACTGAGCGGTAGCTTTTTTCTCCCGGGGGCGGGCTACCCCTCCTCGGCGGCCGCCGAGCGTCGGTTCCAGGCGCGCGGGGCCCGCCAGTGGAAGCGCATCGCCAGCAGCCGCAGCACGAACGCCGTCACCACGGCGACTCCACTGGTGGCGGAGTTCAGTACGTCGAAGCGGATGCAGAGCACCACCATCCCGGCACCGACGATCGCGGGGACGGCGTACAGATCGCGGTCCCAGCGCAGCAGCGAAGGCACCTCATTGGCCAGTACGTCGCGCAGCACACCGCCGCCGACAGCGGTGGCCAGACCCAGCGCCGCCGATGCGGTCAGGCCGAGCCCGTACTCGTACGCCTTGGTGGTGCCGGTGACGCAGAACAGTCCGAGGCCCGCCGCGTCGAAGACATTGACACCGACCTGGATGCGCTCGACGTGCGGATGCAGGAAGAACACCAGGACGGCCGCCACCAGCGGCGTCACGAAGTACCCGAGATCGGTGAAGGCGGCCGGCGGGACTGCCCCGATGATCAGGTCACGCAACATCCCTCCGCCCAGCGCGGTCACCTCGGCGAGCACCGCGATGCCGAAGACGTCGAAATTCTTGCGTACGGCGAGCAGTGCGCCGGAGATCGCGAAAACGAAGATCCCGACGAGCTCGAGCGCATGCTGGACGGAGGGCGTGAACAGTTCATGGAGCACCGGACGATTGTGCCGGTTCTACTTCTTGGAGATGTCCCCCGAGGTCTCGGAGGCAGCCGCGCCACCTTCGGCATCGGATGCGTCAGCCCCGGCCGGGGCCTCCTCGCCCGCGGCGTCGCCATTGCTTTCGCCGTCGCCGTCGCCGTCGGCAGCAGCCTGGACTTCGCCCTCGGCGAGGTCCGTCCTGCCCGCGGCGGGCCCGGCCTCGGCGGCCTTGCTCTCGGCGGACACGGCTTCGGCACCCTTGGTCCCGGCGGGGACAGCTTCGGTCTCCGCGGCCTTGGCCTCCGCGGCCGTGGCCTTGACCGGCGGCATCGTGGTGATCTCGATCACCCCGCGTGCCGACGCCGGCACCACATCGTCCGGCGCCTGGTCCTCCGCGTTCTCCGGATGGTGGCAGGCCACCTGGTGACCGCTCTTCAGCGCCAGCAGCGGCGGCTCCTGCTTCACGCAGATCTCCGTCGCCTTCCAGCACCGTGTGTGGAACCGGCAGCCACTAGGCGGTGAGATCGGTGAAGGAACATCACCCGTGAGCAGGATGCGCTCGCTCTTGGCCCCGCGCCGCCGGGGATCCGGCACCGGCACGGCCGACATGAGCGCCTTGGTGTACGGGTGCATCGGCGCCTCGTACAGCGACTTGCGGTCCGCCAGCTCCACGATCTTGCCGAGGTACATCACCGCGATCCGGTCCGACACATGGCGGATCACCGACAGGTCGTGGGCGATGATCACATACGTGAGGCCCAGCTCGTCCTGGAGGTCGTCGAGCAGGTTCACCACCTGCGCCTGGATGGAGACATCCAGCGCCGAGACCGGCTCGTCCGCCACGACCAGCTTCGGCTTGAGCGCGAGCGCACGCGCGATGCCGATGCGCTGGCGCTGGCCGCCGGAGAACTCGTGCGGGTAGCGGTTGTAGTGCTCGGGGCTCAGCCCCACCAGCTCGAGGAGGTTCTGGACTTCCTTCTTGACCCCGCCCTCGGGCTCGACGCCCTGAAGCCGGAACGGCGCGCTGACGATCGAACCCACCGTGTGGCGCGGATTGAGCGAGCCGTACGGATCCTGGAAGATCATCTGCACATCGCGGCGCATCGGCCGCAACCCGCGGGTGCCGAGATGCGTGATGTCCTTGCCCTCGAACTCGACCTTGCCGCCCGTGGGCTCGATCAGCCGGGTGATGAGCCGGCCCATCGTCGACTTGCCGCAGCCCGATTCGCCGACAACGCCGAGCGTCTCACCGGGACGGACGTCGAAGTCGATGCCGTCGACGGCCTTCACCGCGCCGACCTGGCGCTGCAGGATCCCCTTCTTGATGGGGAAGTGCTTGACCAGGCCCTGCACCCTGAGCAGCGGCTCGGGCGAGGCGGTTGCCTGCTCCGGGATCGTGTCCGCGGCCGTCTTCTTCGTTTCGCTCACAGCTTCGGCGCAATCTCTTCGGTCCAGATCCGCGTGCGGTCCTCCTGCGACATGTGGCAGGCGGAGTAGTGCCGGCTGCCGACCTGGCGGAGCTCCGGGCGCTCGGTACGGGTGATCCCGTCCTTCGGCACGTCCGCGTACGGGCAGCGCGGGTTGAAGGCGCAGCCGGAGGGGACGTTGATGAGGCTGGGCGGCGAGCCCTTGACCGGAATGAGGCGTTCGGTCTGGTCGCGGTCGATGCGCGGCATCGAGCCCAGCAGGCCCCAGGTGTACGGGTGCTGGGGAGCGTAGAAGATGTCGTCGACCGGCCCGCGCTCGATGCAGCGGCCGCCGTACATCACCAGAATGTCGTCGGCGATCTCGGCGACCACGCCCAGGTCGTGGGTGATCAGGACGACCGCGGAGCCGAACTCCTTCTGCAGATCCCGGATCAGGTCGAGGATCTGCGCCTGCACGGTGACGTCCAGGGCGGTGGTCGGCTCATCGGCGATGAGCAGTTCGGGGTTGTTGACCAGCGCCATCGCGATCATGGCGCGCTGGCGCATACCGCCGGAGAACTCGTGCGGGTAGCTGTCCACACGCTTGTGGGGCTCGGGGATGCCGACCCGGTCGAGCATCTCGATCGCGCGCTTGCGGGCGACCTTCTTGCTCACGTCGTGGTGGACGCGGTACGCCTCCACGATCTGGTTGCCGACCGTGTAGAACGGATGCATCGCCGACAGCGGATCCTGGAAGATCATCGCCATCTCGCGGCCACGCATCCGCCGTACCTCGTCCGGGTCCGCGCCGACGAGTTCCTTGCCGCCGAGCCAGATCTCGCCGGACATCCGCACGTTCTTGCCGGCGGCGCCCTGGCGGTGCAGTCCCATCACGGCGAGCGAGGTCACCGACTTGCCGGAGCCGGACTCGCCGACGATGCCGAGGGTCCTGCCCTTCTCCAGCTGGAAGGTGAGCCCGTCGACGGATTTGACCAGGCCGTCGTCGGTCGGGAAGTGCACCTTGAGGTCGCGGACCTCGAGGAAGGCGTCCGGAGCGGGTGAGTCCCCGGACTTCACCGGCTCGCCCACAGCGGCACCGGTCTTGGAAAGTTCGGTCACGAGAGCCTCACCCGCGGGTCGACGGCGGCGTACAGCAGGTCCACCAGGAGATTGCAGATCACGACGAAGAAGGCGGCAACGAGGGTGACGCCGAGGATCGGCGGCAGGTCGTTGGCCGTGATTCCCTGGACCGCGTATTCGCCGATTCCGTGCAGCGAGAACACCGATTCGGTGATCAGCGCACCTCCGAGCAGCAGACCGACGTCCATGCCGAAGACGGTGATGATCGGGGTGAGCGCCGCACGCAGTCCGTGCCGGCCGACGACCGTCCGCTCCCGCAGGCCCTTGGCACGTGCGGTACGGATGAAGTCCTCGTTCATCGTCTCCAGCATGCCGGAGCGGGTGAGCCGGGCGTAGATCGCCGAGTAGAGCAGCGCGAGCGAACACCACGGCAGGAACAGGGTGTTGGCCCATTGCGCGGGATTCTCGGTGAAAGCAACGTAGGTTCTGCCGAAGATCTCCAGCTTGTAGCTGAACAGCAGCAGGGCCAGCTGGCCGGTGAAGAACATGGGGAGCGAGACGCCGGCGAGCGCGACGCTCATGGCGGCGCGGTCGAAGATCGAGCCGGGCTTGAGCGCGGAAATGACACCGGCGGTCACTCCGGAGAGCAGCCAGATCACCGCTGCGCCGCTGGCCAGCGAGATGGTCACCGGCAGGCGGTCGGTCAGCTGGGGCCAGACCTCGAGGTGGTCCTTGAAGGAGTAGCCGAAGCAGGGTGCGTTGCAGTGCGCGGTGGTGGGGCCGAGGTCGTACTCGGCACCGACGACGATCCCCTTGATGAACTCCCAGTACTGGGTGTAGATGGGCTGGTCCAGGCCGAGGTTCCGCTTGACTGCCGCGATGTCCTCGGGCGTGGGGTTCTTGCCGATGTACTGCTGTGCCAGCTGGTCGACGGTCTGGCCGGCCATCCTCGGCAGCAGGAAGAAGATGGCGAAGGTGACCGCGGTGACAACCAGGAGCAGGATCACTGCTGCGATTGTCCGGCGGAGGATGTACGAAATCACGGGGACCGGCGCTGGTGCCCGCGGGCTGCGAAGCCCGCGGGCACCAATGCCTTCACCTGCCTTCCGGGGCTGCTACTTCGTGGTGCCGATGTTGAGGTAGTCGTACTGACCGCTGAAGGCAGCCGTGGACACCAGGTTGGTGGCGGTCGGCGAGCGGTACAGAAGGATCTTGAAGTAGGTCAGCGGGACGATGACCGCCTGCTCCATGACCTTCTTGTCGACCTCGGTGTAGGCCGTGTTGCGGGCCGACTCGTCGGTGTTCGCGATGGCCTCGTCGAGGAGCTTGTTGACGGCCGGGTCGTCCAGCTCGGACAGGTTCGTGTTACCGGACTGACCGATGGCCTTGCCGTGCACGATCTGCTGCAGGTAGCCGTAGCCGGTGGGCCAGTCGGAACCCCACTGCATCATCATGAGGCCGATGCCCTGCTTCTTGGTGAAGGTCGGGACACCCGCGTAGTCCGAGAAGTACTTGCTCGACGGGTACTGCTTGATGCTCGCGTCGATGCCGACCTTCTTGAGGGACTCGACGATCGCGGTGGCCGCGTCGACCTCGGTCTGGCGGTCGCTGCGCGCGGAGATGACCGTCTTGAAGCCCTTCTCCTGGCCACAGGCCTTCAGGTGCTCCTTGGCCTTGGCCGTGTCACCCTTGTTGTCGGGGGTGGCGTAGGCGTCGGCCTTCTCGTAGCCCTTGATGTCGGTCGGCAGCACGGTGCTGGCGATGTCACCGCGGATCGGGCCACCCATCGCGGTCTGCGTGGAGACCTTGTCGATGGCGTACTGCACGGCCTTGCGGCACTCGACGTTGTTGAACGGCGCGACCTTCGTGTTGATCGCCGCGTAGACGAGACGGCCACCGGCGGTGTTGTCGGTGCTCGCCTTGAGCGCGGGCTTGCCGAGCACCTGGGCCTGGGTCTGGGTGTCGACACCCTTGCCGCCCAGGTCGATGTGCGTGGTGCCCGCCATCAGGTCCTTGTCGATGGTCGACTGCGCGACCTTCAGGTTCAGGACGATCTTGTCCGGGTACTGCTTGCGCAGCGGGTCGGTCTTGGCGTCCCAGTTCGGGTTGCGGACCAGGGTGACCTGCTTGCCCTCCTGGTAGGACTCGAACTTGTACGAGCCCGAGGACACGATGGACTTGGTGTAGTCCACGCCCTTGTCCTTGGCCTTCTGCACCGGGGCGGTCTGCGGGGCGCTGACCAGGTAGTCGAAGTCCGCGAAGGGCTTGTTGAGCTTGAAGACGATGGTGTTGTCGTCCGGGGTCTGGATGGACGACAGACCCTTGTCGCTCTTGTCCTTGTACGGACCCTTGTACTTGTCCGGGTCGTCCAGCAGCTGCTGGAAGTAGTTCGGACCGAGGGACAGCACATCACGCGCGAAGTTGGAGCGCTCGACGGCGTACTTGACGTCCTTCGAGGTCACCACGGTGCCGTCGTCGTACTTGACGCCCTCGCGGAGCTTGTACGTCCAGGTCTTGCCGCCGTCGGTCGGCGTGCCCTTGGACGCGGCCAGGTCGGGGACGAGCTCGTTGCCCGCCTCGCCCGCAGCGGGCTTGAAGGTCATCAGCGGGCGGGCGTAGAGCCGGCTGAAGTTGTAGATGAAGGCGTAGTACGTGTTGCCCGGGTCGAAGGACTCCGGGGCGTCGGCCATCGCGTAGGTGACCGTGCCGCCCTTCTTGTCGGAGGCGTTGACGACCCCCTTCGTGGCGGCATTGACGCCGGCGCCCTTGGCGTCGCCGCCGTCCTTGTCCTCGGCCTTACTGCAGCCGGCGAGCAGGATGCTCGCACTGCTGATGACCGCGATTGCGGCCACTGCTGACCTTCGCATGATGGTCGGCTCCCCTTCGTTGTCGGAAACTTTGATTGGGACTCAGCCCGGCAGACGTCAGCGGCGGCTGCGAGGATCGAGCGCATCCCGGAGGCCGTCACCGAGCAGGTTGAACGCCAGCACGGTGACGAAGATGGCAAGGCCGGGCACGACCATGTACTGCGGGTCGACCTCGAAGGAGTCCTTTGCCTGGTCGAGCATTCCGCCCCAGGAGGCCTGGGGCGGCTGGATCCCGACACCGAGGAAGCTGAGCGACGCTTCGAAGATGATGTTGGTCGGGATGAGCAGCGTCGAGTAGACGATGATCGGCGCGACGAGGTTCGGCAGCAGCTCCTTGAACAGGATGTACGGGCCACGTGCCCCCATCCCGCGCGCGGCGTCCACGAACTCCCGCTCACGCAGCGCCAGCGCCTGGCCGCGGACGATACGGCCGATATAGGGCCAGTTGAAGAAGCCGATGACGAAGATCAGCACCAGGATGTGCAGCGGCAAGCCCTCGAGGCCGAAGGCGCCGCCCTGCAGGGTGGCGGAGATGGCGATGGCGAAGAGAAGCAGCGGGAACGCCAGGAAAGTGTCCATCAGGCGGCTGATGATCATGTCGACCCGCCCGCCGTAGTACCCGGCGATCACACCGAGGACCGTGCCGATCGCGTTGGAGAGCACCGTCGCACCGAAGGCCACCACCAGCGACACCCAGGAGCCCTCGAGGATGCGGGCGAGGATGTCACGGCCGAACTTCGGCTCCACACCAAGCGGGTGATCCCAGCTCATTCCACCGAAATCACCCGTGGGCAGGGTCGTGTTCGGGTCGATGAGGTCCTGATGGAACTGGTTCGGGTCGAGCCCGAGCAGCGCCTGGAGCGGTCTGGAGAAGGCGGCGATCAGGATGAGCAGCACCACGACAATGCCGCCGGCGACGGCCACCTTGTCGCGCTTGAAGCGCGTCCAGGCGATCTGCCCGAGCGAACGGCCCTCGATCTGCTGGGACTTGACGCCCTTCAGCACAGCCTCGGGCGCAACGTCGGTCTGCGATCCAGTGGTCTCAATGGGTGCGGTCATCGTCCCTCGTGCTTGCCCGTGCCGGCGGTTGCCGACGGTGCGTTGGCGGCCCGCTCCGGGTCGACGGTGCGGTCGATTTGCTGCCGTATTACCGGTGTTCGGGTGGTTCTGACAGGTGAGGCGTCGAGTCATTGACCTCAACTGCACACACGTCCGACGCCCCCCGCTTGCCGGGAGTCTTCAACGCTCTCGCGATCACCTGCCAGTCCCCACGGGGAATGGATGCGCAACCGTGATGTGGCCAGCCTCGATCCGTAATGCGGACATCGTGATCGACTGAACGGGTTTGGCGGCCACCGACGTGGGCTCAACACCGTCTCCCGGCCCTCACCTTCGGCAAGGTTTGCTGTCGTTCCTTTGCAAAGCCGAGATACGTGTGAGGCCGACGCGTGCCGCGCAGCGGATACGCCAAGGTGGCCCGGGTAGGCGCGCCCAGGCAGGGCGGGTTGAGATCCTCACGATCGCCCCGGATCGGGTGCGGTCGTGAAGAGTCAAGCCCTCAACTCATCGCGGAGGGCGGCCCGGGGAGATCGGCTGCTCCCCGATCAGCGGCCGTGGGGCGGCGGGTAGCCGTAGCCGCCGGCCGCGGGAGCGCCGCCGTGGGCGTCACGGTCGTAGAAGGGCCGGGCATTGGTCCGCAGCCACATCGACACCGGGTCGTAGTCGTCGGACATGGCGACGGTGGAGACCGGCAGCCCGTCCGGGACGGCGGCGATCGACTGCTGCATCATCGCGCGCACCGCCTCCACGGACTGCCTGCTGGTGTCGTACAGATCGAGCCCGATGGCGAGATAGGGAGCACCGAGCACAGGCTGCACCCAGGCGCGGCGCAGGGAGCGGACCGCGGGCGTGCGGTGGGCGTTCTGCGAGAGCAGGGCGTAGAAGTGCGGAATCTCGATGGCCGGTTCGGACAGCCGCAGGGGGCCCGCGGGCATCCGGTCGAGGCCGGTGGCGATACGGCGCAGGTCCAGCCAGGGAATGCCGACGCCGCCGCCCGGGGCGTGCGGGTTGAGCCAGATTCCCCAGCGGTCCGGGTACAGGGCGCGGGCGATGTCCGGGCCGGTGACCACTTCGTGCGCGCGGGTCCAGCCGGAGACGGCGAGTTCCTGGGCGGAGGTCACACAGGGGGCGTAACCGACGCCGTCGACCTCCATGTTCCCGTACTGGGCGTCGGGCGAGCCGGCCTGGCCGTGCCACAGGAGCATCCAGATCTGGCCGCTCGACGGGTCGGCGATCGCGTGCAGCAGCGCCTCGTACGCGTCATAGCGTCCGGGAGTCACCTGGCGCAGCATGTGCTCGACCTGCCCGGCCGCCGCGGTGCCTGACGCACTCACCCTGGGTTCCGCCCCTCTTCGATCGACCATTCAGCACGACCTCCCCACAGCCTGCGGCGTGGGAGGTGCCCCCACCGGGCACACGGTGCGGCGGTAAAGCCATGAAACCAGCTTAATCGGCAGAGCTGACACCGACTTGACGACTACACGTGCTGTCGTTGATAGAAGGGCCGGACCCGCTCCAGCATCCATGCGCCGACGGGGTCCTGTGTCACGTCCAGCAGAACGAGGCTGACCGGCCAGCCGACCTGCGCCCGGCCCAGTGCGCGACCCAGCGCGTCCATCGGGGCGTTGCGGTCGGCGCCCTCCCAGGAGGAGAGCTGGACGCCGATGAAGAGGGTCGGCGAGTCGCCCTCGATGGAGGCGAGCGCGCGGCGTGCGGTCAGTACGACGCCACAGGCCTCGAACTCGCCTGCCGCGGCGGCGAGGAAGTCGACGGGTTCCTCCTGCCAGTCGGGCTCGAAGAGCCGCACCCTGCCGCCGCTCGCGGGTCCGTCGAGGAGCGTGCGCCCCACCCGGCACAGTTCGGCGACGGCGGGCGGGGGCAGCGGGGTGCCGACGGTGCCGCCCGGATTGACGGCGATGCCGAGCTGCGGGGGCAGTCCGCGGGCGAACTCGCGGGCGGGGGCGACGGTGAAGGACATATGGCTGCCGACGCACTGCAGGAACTGCTGCTCGGAGCTGTAGACCGGTACGTAGGGAGCCCCGTCGATCTCCATCGTGGGCAGATCGAGGGCGGGGCTGTCGGGCCCGCCGCCGTTGGGCAGTGGCACCCAGACATGACTGCGCCCGAGCACCTCGACCAGCCGCCCGCCGGCCGAGGGGTTGCCGAGCGAGGCGCCGAGCACCTCTTCGAGCTCGTTCCCCGGCCAGCCGCCGTGCGGATACGGATGGGCGTGCTCCGGTGTCTCCATGTGCTGTCCTTCTCCCCCTGCTTCCCACGGTCTCGCGCTCCGACCCTAACGCCGCCGTGGAGCCGCACCGAGAGCGGGACGGCCCCCAAGCTGCGGGCGGCACGCCGGACGCGGCCCCTACGGGCCCTCGAAGCCGATCCGGGTCAGCGTGCCCGCCGCGTCGCGGTCGAGGAGGACTGCCGAGGCGCAGCCCTTGGGCAGGCTGCCGGACTCCGCGTCGGCGATCAGGCGGCCCACCGCGCGGCGGTGCCGGGCGAAGGCGTAGCCGGAGACTCCGCGGCCGCGCTCGCGCTGGCCCTCACGGGCGACGGCGGGGGTGACATCGAGCAGCACCAGGTGAAGGCCGCTCCCGCGGCGGCGGACCTCACGGGCCAGCCACCGCCGTACCCACGCCTGGGTGCCGCAGTCGTGCACGACGACGCTCTCGCCCGAGCGCAGTACGCGTCGCAGTCCGGCGTAGTGCGCGATCCGTACGAGCGGGCGGTAGACGGCGTACGGCAGCAGCCGCGGCATCCGCGCGCCCCACCGGTCCCGGGTGTCCTGCGAGTCGATTCCCCGGCTGCTGGCCGCCCGCCGGATCAGGGTGGACTTCCCGCTGCCGGGCAGGCCGGAGACGACCACCACGTCACCCGCGGCGAAGTCCAGGCTGCGCGGGCTGCGCCCGGACCGGTCCCTCAGGTCGCGCAGGACGGGCGCGGGCGCCCCGAACAGCCGCCGGGCGGGCACCCCCGCGGTCGTTGCGTAAGCCTCGGGCCGCTGCAACGTCATCAGCCTCCCCCATGTCGGGTCATCCCACCCTTGCCCATGAAGTGTAAAGAAACGGTAATACAGCACAACCGTTTTGCGGCTGAGGCTCGACCGTGGGCCGGACACCCCACTCCCCCACGATGCGTGCAATGATGTGCGCGCCAACTGCATACCGGCCGCTTGAATCCACGCGGGAGAGTCCTGGCCACTGTGTGCGCCGGGCGCCGAAGGAGCAAGTCCCTCCCTTGAATCTCTCAGGCCCCGTACCGCGTGTGATGAGGCAGATCTGAAAAGCGAGCCGCTGTCGAGTGGCTCCACCCAAGGTGCAAGTCACGACCATCATGACGTGTGGTCGCGGCGAACCTCTCAGGTTCCGATGACAGATGGGGAGGATTGTCCTCGCCGGCCATTGCCCTGGGAGTCACATCTATGAGCAACGCCCCCCGTCTGACCGCCCTCGATGCCGTGCACCGTTCGCTGGGCGCGACCATGACCGACTTCGCGGGCTGGGACATGCCGCTGCGGTACGGCAGCGAGCGCGACGAGCACAACGCCGTCCGTACCAAGGCCGGTCTTTTCGACCTCTCCCACATGGGTGAGATCACCGTCACCGGACCGCAGGCCGCCGCGCTGCTCGACTACGCGCTGGTCGGCAACATCGGCGGCGTCGCCGTCGGCCGCGCCCGCTACACCATGATCTGCCGCCCGGACGGCGGAATCCTCGACGACCTGATCGTCTACCGCCTCGGCGGGAGCGAGACCCCCGAATACCTCGTCGTCGCCAACGCGGGCAACGCCCAGGTGGTGCTCGACGCCCTCACGGAGCGGGCGGCCGGTTTCGACGCCGAGGTCCGCGACGACCGTGACGCGTACGCGCTGATCGCCGTCCAGGGCCCCGAGTCCCCCGGCATCCTGAAGTCGCTGACCGACGCCGACCTCGACGGGCTGAAGTACTACGCGGGTCTGCCCGGCACGGTGGCCGGAGTTCCCGCGCTGATCGCCCGTACGGGCTACACCGGCGAGGACGGCTTCGAACTCTTCGTCGAGCCGCAGCACGCCGAGAAGCTCTGGGTGGCGCTGACCGAGGCCGGCGCCCCGGCCGGTCTGATCCCCTGCGGCCTCTCCTGCCGCGACACGCTGCGCCTGGAGGCGGGCATGCCGCTGTACGGGCATGAGCTGACGACCGCGCTGACGCCCTTCGACGCCGGTCTCGGCCGGGTCGTCAAGTTCGAGAAGGAAGGCGACTTCGTCGGGCGTACGGCTCTGACGGCCGCCGCCGAGCGCGCCGAGTCCAGCCCGCCGCGCAAGCTCGTCGGCCTGATCGCCGAGGGGCGCCGCGTTCCCCGCGCCGGCTACCAGGTCGTCGCCGGCGGCCAGGTCGTCGGCGAGGTCACCTCGGGCGCGCCGTCGCCCACGCTGGGCAAGCCGATCGCCATCGCATACGTGGACGCGGCGCACGCCGCGCCGGGCAGCGAGGGCGTCGGCGTCGACATCCGCGGCGCCCACGAGCCGTACGAGGTCGTCGCGCTGCCGTTCTACAAGCGCCAGAAGTGACCTTCAGTACTCTCCCTTGCCCGTTTCCCAGCACTCCCCCGCGTACAGGAGAATTCAGCTCATGAGCAACCCCCAGCAGCTGCGCTACAGCAAGGAGCACGAGTGGCTGTCGGCCGCCGAGGACGGCGTGTCGACGGTCGGTATCACCGAGCACGCGGCCAACGCGCTCGGCGATGTCGTGTACGTCCAGCTCCCGGTGGTCGGCGACACGGTGACCGCGGGCGAGACCTGCGGTGAGCTGGAGTCGACCAAGTCGGTCAGCGATCTGTACTCCCCGGTCAGCGGTGAGATCACCGAAGCCAACGAGGACGTCGTCAACGACCCGTCGCTGGTGAACTCCGCCCCCTTCGAGGGCGGCTGGCTCTTCAAGGTGCGCGTCAGCGGGGAGCCGAAGGATCTGCTCTCCGCGGACGAGTACTCCGAGTTCTCCGGTAACTGAGCCCACGACCACGACAGGGATCGAGATGTCGCTTCTCAACACCCCGCTCCACGAGCTGGACCCGGATGTCGCCGCTGCTGTCGACGCCGAGCTCCACCGTCAGCAGTCCACCCTCGAGATGATCGCCTCGGAGAACTTCGCTCCGGTCGCGGTCATGGAGGCCCAGGGCTCCGTCCTCACCAACAAGTACGCCGAGGGCTACCCGGGCCGCCGCTACTACGGCGGCTGCGAGCACGTCGATGTCGTCGAGCAGATCGCCATCGACCGCATCAAGGCGCTGTTCGGCGCCGAGCACGCCAACGTCCAGCCCCACTCGGGCGCCCAGGCGAACGCGGCCGCGATGTTCGCGCTGCTCAAGCCGGGCGACACGATCATGGGTCTCAACCTCGCCCACGGCGGGCACCTGACCCACGGCATGAAGATCAACTTCTCCGGCAAGCTCTACAACGTGGTCGCGTACCACGTGGACCTCGAGACCGGTCAGGTCGACATGGCCGAGGTCGAGCGCCTCGCCAAGGAGTCCCGCCCGAAGCTGATCGTGGCCGGCTGGTCGGCGTACCCGCGTCAGCTGGACTTCGCCGCCTTCCGCCGGATCGCGGACGAGGTCGGCGCGTACCTGATGGTCGACATGGCCCACTTCGCGGGTCTCGTCGCCGCCGGTCTGCACCCCAACCCGGTGCCGCACGCCCATGTCGTCACCACCACCACGCACAAGACCCTCGGCGGTCCGCGCGGCGGTGTGATCCTGTCGACGCAGGAGCTCGCCAAGAAGATCAACTCCGCGGTCTTCCCCGGTCAGCAGGGCGGTCCGCTGGAGCACGTCATCGCGGCGAAGGCGGTCTCCTTCAAGATCGCGGCCTCCGAGGAATTCAAGGAGCGCCAGCAGCGCACGCTGGACGGTGCCCGCATCCTCGCCGAGCGCCTCGTCCAGGCCGACGTGACCGAGCACGGCGTCTCCGTCCTCTCCGGCGGCACGGACGTCCACCTGGTCCTCGTCGACCTGCGCAACTCCGAGCTGGACGGCCAGCAGGCCGAGGACCGCCTCCACGAGGTCGGCATCACGGTCAACCGCAACGCCATCCCGAACGACCCGCGGCCGCCGATGGTCACCTCGGGTCTGCGGATCGGCACCCCGGCGCTGGCCACCCGCGGCTTCGAGGAGGAGGACTTCCGCGAGGTCGCGGACGTCATCGCCGAGGCACTGAAGCCGACGTACGACACCGAGGCACTGAAGGCGCGCGTCTCGGCGCTCGCCGCGAAGCACCCGCTGTACCCGTCGCTCTGAGCGAACGGGCGTCGCAGGGCCCGGGCCCGTACCCCGCCACAAGGGGTGCGGGCCCGTCCCGTGCCGTTCTGCCGCCCAGGCTGTGAGTCGAGTCTCGCCCGACACCCCTCCGAGCCGGTCTTGTCACTCGATCGAGTTACGCTCGTCTTCTACAAATACGCCTTACCGCACCAAAGCTCTCCTTACCGCACCGCCCACCACGAGCAGACAAGGGAGTCCGTCACCGTGGCCATCTCCGTCTTCGATCTCTTCTCCATCGGCATCGGCCCGTCGTCCTCGCATACGGTCGGCCCGATGCGGGCGGCCCGCATTTTCGCCGGCCGCCTCAAGAAGGACGGACTGCTCGCCCAGACGGCCTCGGTCCGCGCCGAGCTCTTCGGCTCACTGGGTGCGACGGGTCACGGTCACGGGACGCCCAAGGCCGTACTGCTCGGTCTGGAGGGCCACTCTCCCCGCACGGTCAACGTCGAGACGGCGGACGCCGAGGTGGAGCGCATCCGGCAGACCGGCCGGCTGCGTCTGATGGGCGCGGAGATAGGGACGGCTCACGAGATCGACTTCGACGAGCCGAACCAGCTGATCCTGCACCGGCGCCGTGCCCTGCCCTACCACGCGAACGGCATGACGCTCTTCGCGTACGACGGCTCCGGCACCCCGCTGCTGGAGAAGACGTACTACTCGGTGGGCGGCGGTTTCGTCGTCGACGAGGACGCCGTCGGCGAGGACCGGATCAAGCTCGACGACACCGTGCTGAAGTACCCCTTCCGCACCGGCGACGAGCTGCTGCGGCTCACCCAGGAGACCGGCCTGTCCATCTCCGCCCTGATGCTGGAGAACGAGAAGGCCTGGCGCACCGAGGAGGAGATCCGCGAGGGGCTGCTGGAGATCTGGCGGGTCATGCAGGCCTGCGTCTCGCGCGGCATGTCCCGCGAGGGCATCCTGCCCGGCGGTCTCAAGGTCCGCCGCCGTGCGGCCAACTCGGCCCGCCAGCTGCGCGCCGAGGGCGACCCGCTGGCCCGCGCGATGGAGTGGATCACTCTGTACGCGATGGCCGTGAACGAGGAGAACGCCGCCGGCGGCCGCGTCGTCACCGCCCCCACCAACGGTGCCGCGGGCATCATCCCGGCCGTCCTGCACTACTACATGAACTTCGTGCCCGGTGCGGACGAGGAGGGCATCGTCCGCTTCATGCTCTCCGCCGGCGCGATCGGCATGCTCTTCAAGGAGAACGCCTCGATCTCCGGCGCCGAGGTCGGCTGCCAGGGTGAGGTCGGCTCCGCCTGCTCGATGGCGGCGGGCGCGCTCGCCGAGGTACTCGGCGGCACCCCCGAGCAGGTCGAGAACGCCGCCGAGATCGGCATGGAGCACAACCTGGGTCTGACCTGCGACCCGGTCGGCGGTCTGGTCCAGATCCCCTGCATCGAGCGCAACGGCATGGCGGCGGTCAAGGCCGTCACGGCCGCGAAGATGGCGATGCGCGGCGACGGCAGCCACAAGGTCTCCCTCGACAAGGTCATCAAGACCATGAAGGAGACCGGCGCGGACATGTCGGTGAAGTACAAGGAGACCGCGCGCGGCGGCCTCGCGGTGAACATCATCGAGTGCTGAGCACCTCGCGCGGGCGCGGTCTCCTTCTGCCGTGTCAGCGAGGGCCGGGCGCCGGCGCCTGCCGAGCCGGTGAGGGTCGGCTCCTGGCGGCCCCCGGCCCAATGACGGGAGTTCTGGGGGCCGCGGAGCCGCTTCGGTGGATCAGGCCTTGTTCAGCGAGGCCCAGAACTCGTCGAAGGTCAGCTGACCGTCGCCGTTGGCGTCCTTGGTCTTGATCACTGCTTCGGCGACCGTCTCGGTGACATTGAAGTCGCCCAGCTGCGCCATCACGCTCTTGTACTCGGCCGCGGTGATCAGCCCGTCGCCGTTCAGGTCGTAGCGCTCGAACGCCCTGCGCGCCTCTTCGATGTCCGCCACTGCTTCCGCCCCTTCTTGGTGCATTACTGACGGCAGTCAGATTAACGGCCCGGTCGCCGCCGCACCTGCGCGGGCTGTCGGAGGCGCCGCTCGTCGCCGGGTGAGCCGGGGGTGTCGCGCGCCCCGGAAGGATGGTGACCCCGGAGGCCGGTGAGCCGGGCGACAGAAAAGGCTTCAAATACCCTTCCGTATTACGGAAGGGTATTTTCCGCCCCGTTGGGCCGAGTTCGCGCCAAATCACTCGAGGCCCTTCGTCACTCTCCGCCGCCCGGAGATAACTTCATGGCGTCGTCGCCACACCAGGAGCGCAGGGCTCCCAGGGACAAGCGACGCGAGGGCGTTCTCACAGTGACGATCACTACCGCCACATTCACGTTCCAGCCCTACAGCCCCCATTGCCACATCACCTGGGACGAGGGCGACCACGTTCTGATCGGGGTTTCCCCCGGGAACAGCTATTTCAATGCCCGGCGCATCGCGGAACTCACCCGCTGGGCAGCCGCACACTTCACCGCGGTGGATTTCGTCTACGCCGATCTGCACGTCGCCGAGATGTTCGCGGCCCTCGGCCACACCGACGACCATGCCGCCCGGCGCGCGGCCAAGGAGCTCAAGGCCGTGCGCCGGCGCATCCTGGCCGGGGTCGAGGCGGCCGCACCGCACGGCCTCACCGTCCACGTGCGGGCGCTGTCGGAATTCTCCGGCAACCCGGTGTACCAACTCCTGCACCGCCGCGTGCAGCACTTCCTCGCCACCGACGAGGAATTCCGCAAGAGCTGCGATGCGATGGTGGAACACTTCCTGGGCGCGAGACTGCCCGGCGGCCTGCCCATGACCGCCCGGCAGCGGTCCGCCTGTCTCGCCTACATCGCCGCGGAACTCCCTTTCTTTCTCGATACTCCGGGAATTCTCGACGTCCCCAGCTCCGTGTCCTGCTATCACCACCTGATGCCGCTCACGGAACTGCTCTACGCAAAGGGCGGCGGACTGCGCGCCGCCCGCAACCAGGCCTATGCCGTCGTACGACCCGAATCCGTCGGAAGGACCGCGGACGATGACCGTCGAGCAGCTTGACTTCCCGCTCTCCCGGCGAGGCGATGTCCTCCCCGCGGAGTGCGCCCGGCTGCGCGAGAAGCAGCCGGTGGCCCGGGTGCGCACCCTCACCGGGGACAGCGCCTGGCTGGTGAGCAGTTACCCGCTGGCCAAACAGGTGCTGGGGGACGAACGGTTCAGCCTCAAGGACACGGCCGCCCCGGGTGCGCCACGGCAGTACGCGCTGACGATCCCGCCCGAGGTCGTCAACAACATGGGCAACATCAACAGCGCGGGGCTGCGCCAGGCGGTGATGAAGGCACTCAGCCCGCGTGCGGGCGAAGGGCTGCACGGCTGGCTGCGCGCCACCGCCGATGAGCTGATCGGCCAGATGCTCGCCGAGGGCCCGCCGTTCGACCTCCGTGCGGGGTTCGCCGACCCCTTCTCGGCGGCGCTGCACTGCAAGGTGATCGGGGTGCCGTTCGGCGACTGGCGACGGCTGATGTCCGGTCTGGACATCGCCTTCATGACCAGCCCGCACACGTTTGAGGGGTCGCAGCTCAACTGGTACAAGGACCTTGAGTACATGGTGGAGCGGCTGAACGTTCCGGAGTCCGAACGCACGGGCCTGCTCGGCCAGTTGGCGGCACTGCGGGAGGACGAGGAGTCGGCGCATCTGACCGACGAGATGCTCGGCGCGGTCGCCGTGTCGCTGTTCGGTGCGGGGGCGGTCTCCACCTCCGCCTTCCTCGTCCTGGCCGTGCTGGCGCTGCTGCAGCGTCCGGAGCTCATCGGCCCGCTGCGCGAGCGCCCGGAGCGGATGGGCCGCGCCGTCGACGAGCTGCTGCGCTGGAACCTGTCGATCGGCGACGGTCTGCCGCGCCTCGCCCTTGCCGATGTACAGCTCGGCGACGTCCTGGTCCGCGCGGGCGAGTTGGTACTGGTCCTGGTCGAGGGCGCCAACTTCGACCCGGAGGTCTTCAAGGACCCTGAGCGCCTGGATCTGGACCGTACGCACAATCCCCATCTGTCCTTCGGCGGCGGGCGGCACTTCTGCCCGGCCTCCGCGCTCGGCCGCGCCCACGCGGAGGTGGCGCTGGCCGCGCTGGTGGACCGGCTGCCCGGGCTCCGGCTCGCCGTCCCGGAAGAGCAGTTGGTGTGGCGTACGGGGTTCATCAAACGACTGCCGGAACGGCTGCCGGTGCTGTGGTGAGCCAGGGTCCTGCCGAAGGCCGCTCCCCCGCCCGCCCCTTCCCGTAACCGGAGGCCGCCCCGTACGGCCTTCGGCCGTGTCCTCGATCACCGGCGGGGCTGGACTGTCCGGCCCCGCCGGCCGAGTCGCGGGATCCGGGACAGAGCCCGGCAGTCGCCTAACGGAAGATCCCGGTGTGGCCGAGCGAGTAGCGGCCGGGCTGCGGATAGACCGCCAGTCCGTGGGGGCCGCTGCCCACCGCGATACGGGCCAGCTGCTCACCCGACCTGGTGTCGATGGCGTACACCTCGGAGTCGTAGCGCCCCGACAGCCACAGCACGTTGCCGTCCGCCGAGACACCGCCCATGTCCGGGCTGCCGCCGTCCGGCAGCCGCCACTTCCTGGTCAGCTCGTTCTGTTTGAAGTCGAAGACCGAGACGGAGCCCTCGCCGCGGTTGGTGATGTACATCTCCCGGGAGTCACGGCCGATGTAGAGGCCGTGACAGCCCTTGCCGGTGGGCAGCAGCCGGGGGGTGGTGAACTTCTCCCCGTCGAGCACCCACATGCCGTGGGCCATCATGTCGGCGATGTAGAAGGTCCTGCCGTCCGGCGAGATCTTCACGTCCTGCGGCATCGCGCCGCCGAACGGCAGCTTCTGCTGGCCGATGACCTCCATCTTCTCGGTGTCGACCTTCAGCAGCTCGCCGGAGAACTCGCAGGAGACGATGAAGTACCGGCCGTCGGCGGAGAAGTCGGCGTGGTTGACGCCGTAGCAGGAGACGGGCACCCTCTTGATCCGGTCCATGGTGTGCGGGTCGCGGAAGACGAGCTCGCGGTCCAGGGAGGCCATCACGACGGCGTACTTGCCGTTCGGCGTGAAGTAGAGGTTGTACGGGTCGTGCACCTCGACCGGTTTGCCCGCGACCCCGGTGGCCGGGTCGATGGGGGTGAGCGTATGCCCCCGGTTGTTGTTGACCCAGAGGGTCTTCAGGTCCCAGGAGGGGACGACGTGCTGCGGCTGGGCGCCGACCGGGATCGTCTCGATGACCCTGTACGTCGTGGGGTCGATGACCGAGACGGTGTTGGAGTTGGTGTTGGGGACGTACACCCGGGACGGGAAGCCCCTGACCGTGGGTGAGAGCAGGTTCGGCCGGTCGGCCGCGTAGACGTCGTCCGGATCGAGCACCGGCGGCATGCCGGGCAGTCCGCGCGACACGGTCTTCTCGGGCTTGACGGGCGGCACGGCGGCGTCGGTGCCCCGCGCCTGCGTCGTCTCGGCGGGCGAGCCGCAGCCCGCGAGCAGGGCGAGGAGGGCGCCGGCGAGCAGCGCGGTGGTCCGCGTGGGGAAGGGAGTCGTCGGGTGCATCAGATCAGCAGCTCCGTGGTGGTCACCGCGCGCAGGCCGCGGTGGGCGAGTCCGTCGAGGAGGGCCGGCAGTGCGGCGACCGTGTCCGCATAGCCGAAGTGCAGGCTCACCACGGACCCGCGCCGGGTCTGCCCGACGACGTTGCGGGCGACGGCCGGACCGCCGGGTGAGGTGAAGTCGAGGGAGTCGACGTCGTACGAGAGAACGTGCGGGTAGCCGGCCCGGCGGGCGAGCCTGCTGACGAGAGGGGTGGCGTACTGCGTGCGCGAGGGGCGGAACCAGGTGCCGATCGACCCGGTGAGCTGCCGCAGCCGTTCGGCGCAGTCGCTGATCTCGGCGTACGCCTGTGTCGCGGACATCGTCGAGATGCTCAGGTGGCGATGGGTGTGGTTGCCGAGGTCGTGGCCGCCGTCGAGGATCCGGCGCGCGAGCTCCGGGTACGTGTCGAGCCAACTGCCGACGGCAAGCACGGTGATACGGGCGCCGGCCCGCTCGGCCTCGGCGAGGACGGCCCTGGCGGTGGCCGGATCGCCGTGACCGTGGAAGGTGAGGGCCACCCGGTCGCGGTCGCGGGGTCCGTGCTCGATCTCGACGGGCTGCCCCGGGAAGGGGCGGGGGCCGGGTGCGGATGCGGGACGGGGTCTGCGGGAAGGCCGGGACGGTGTGGCGGGCGGTGCGGGCTGCGCCGGGGAGGGGCCGCCGTCGGTGCAGCCCGTGGCGAGGACGCCCGTGAGGGCAGCCCCCACCCCCGCGCGCAGTGTGCCGCGGCGGTCGATCGAGGTCACGGAAATGCACAGTAGGGGCGAAGCGAGCAAAAAATAACGATTGACCCAATTTATGATGTTTCGAGTCACGCCCCTCCCGGGCCCCCCGGGATGAACGCATCGATGAAACACCCGACACTGAGCATATTTACTCAGCATTTACTAGGCCGGTAGGTCAGTTCGCCTACGATTCACTTCCGCTACGTCACTTTTTGCCGACTACGCCCGAGTATGGGCTTTTGGCGGTGAGCCCTTCGTCTGCCATAGTCGATGACGCGACCCCCATTGACCCGGGCCAGGTCGTTTGAAACGAGCCGTGGATACACCCCCCCGATCCACAGCGCTCCGCAGAAGCCCCCGCTCAGGGGGCTTCTGTGTTTCCGGGGTGCTTCAGCGCTCGGAGACCCGCATCTCGAACCAGGTGGTCTTGCCGCGGGGCAGCAGATCCACGCCCCATCGGTCGGAGAGCTTGTCGACCAGGAACAGCCCCCGGCCGCTGACGTCCATCTCCTGAACCGGCATCAGACAGGGCAGGCCGCGCGAGGGATCACGTACCTCGATCCGGATCCAGCCGCGCCGGCGCATCATGCGCAGACCGAAGACGCGCGCGCCGGTATGACGTACCGCGTTGCCGACGAGCTCCGAGACGAGCAGGACCGCATGCTCGGCGGTCTGCGCGGAGAGCGCCCACTGGCGCAGCACCACACACTGGGTCAGCCGTCGCGCGGTGGCGGCGGATTCGGGGCGGGAGGGCAGGCGGATTTCCTCGTCCGTGGGATCGCCGAACAACTCCAGCGCCTTGAGTGCCCGTTCGTCCTCGACGGCCGGCACCCACCGCGCGGCGGTAGCGCTGCCGCGCTGCCGCGGTTGCTCCACACCCTCCAGGCCCGCCATGCCCCCATCATGGCCGTAACACGCGCCTTGCGGGGCCGTTCCACGGGAATAGGGCCCCCGGAATGAGTTATTCCGGGGGCAGGTAATGGCATATGACGGTGGCAGTCCGCGGGGCCTAATACCCATTCTGAGCTGCACCAACGCCTTGTATGCGAATGATCGCCAAGCATATGTGGCCGCTCCGCCTTAAGGCTTCTTTAAGCCTCCGCTAAGCTGCGCACCGGATTGACCTTCCACTCGGAAGTGTCCAACGCGGGTGCGATCAGAGGAACTTGGCCTTGCCCGGCCCCTCCTCGACAAAGCTGCGCATTCCCCGCTCGCGGTCCTCCGTCGCGAACAGACCCGCGAACCAGTTGCGTTCAATGGCCAGGCCGGTTTCGATGTCCGTTTCCAGGCCCGCGTCGATGGACTCCTTGGCCGCACGCAGCGCGAGGGCGGGCCCCTGGGCGAGCTTCGCGGCCCAGGCGTGCGCCTGCTCGTACACCTCGGCGGCCGGAACGACGCGGTCCACCAGACCGAGTGCGAGCGCCTCGTCCGCCTTCACCATACGGCCGGTGAAGATCAGGTCCTTGGCCTTGGACGGGCCGATCAGCCGGGAGAGCCGCTGGGTGCCGCCGGCGCCCGGGATCAGGCCGAGCAGGATCTCCGGCTGGCCGAGCTTGGCGTTGTCCGCGGCGATACGGAAGTCGGCGCAGAGCGCGAGCTCACAGCCGCCGCCGAGCGCATAGCCGGTGACAGCCGCGACGACGGGCTTGGGGATGCGGGCGACGGCGGTGAACGAGTCCTGCAGGGCACGGGACCGTACGACCATCGCTGTATGGTCCATGGCCTGCATCTCCTTGATGTCCGCACCGGCCGCGAACACCTTCTCGCCGCCGTACAGGATCACGGCCCGTACGTCGTCACGGCGGGCCGCCTCCTCGGCGAGCTCACGCAGCCGGTCCTGGACAGCGATGTCCAGAGCGTTCATCGGCGGGCGGTCCAGTCGGATGGTGCCGACGCCTTCGGAGACCTCGAGTGCAACGGTCACGGGGTGCGCCTGCCTTTCCTCGCGGGGGTCCGGGGGTCGTCCCCCGGGAGATGCAGCCTGGCGGGGGTCCGGGGGTTGTCCCCCGGGAGATGCAGCACAGTCATGGCAGCAGGTTAGTGGTGGTTAACGCAGTACGGCCCGGTGCTGTGTGTCACAGCACCGGGCCGTACGAGGAGCAGCCGGAAGAAGACCGTTACTTGGTCCAGTCCGCCCAGGACATGTTCCAGCCGTTCAGGCCGTTCTCCGGCGCGATCAGCTTGTCCTTGGAGTTCTTCACGACCACCACGTCGCCGATGAGCGAGTTGTCGAAGAGCCACGCCGCCGGGGTGCCGTTGTCGTTCGCCCCGCGCGCGTCCCGCAGACCCACACATCCGTGACTGACGTTGGCCGATCCGAACGTCCCGGACGAGGCCCAGTAGTTGCCGTGGATGAAGGTGCCCGAGGTGGACAGGCGCATCGCGTGCGGCACGTCCTTGATGTCGTACTCGCCGCCGAAGCCGACGGTGGCGCCGTTCATCCGGGTCACCTTGTACTTCTCGCTGATGACCATCTGGCCGTTGTACGTCGTCGTCGACGGCGCGCCCGCGGTGATCGGGATGTCCTTGATCTGCTTGCCGTCCCGTACGACCTTCATGGTGTGCGCGCTCGCGTCCACGGTGGAGACCTGGCTGCGGCCGATGGTGAACTTCACCGTCTTGGCCTGCTCGCCGTACACCCCGGGACGGCCCTCGACGCCGTCCAGGTTCAGCTTCACCGTCACCTTGGTGCCCGCTGCCCAGTACTTCTCCGGGCGGAAGTCGAGGCGGTCGTTGCCGAACCAGTGGCCCTCGACCGGGACGTTCGGCTCCGCGGTGACCTTGATGGCCCTCTCGACGGCCTCGGGGTCGGTGATGCCACGGGTGAAGTTGATCGAGACGGGCATGCCGACGCCGACGGTCGCACCGTCCTCCGGCGTGTAGTGACCGATGAAGGTGTTCTGCGGGACCAGCGTGGTGAAGGTGGCGTCCTTCGCCGACTCACGGCCCTCGGAGTCCTTCGCGATGGCGTGCACCTTGTACTTGGTGGAGCCCGCGAGATGCTGCAGCGGCTGCCAGCTGGCGCCGTCCGCGGCGAGCTTGCCCTCGACCGGAGTGCCCTTGTCGTCCTTGACCGTGACCGTCGACAGCTTGCCCTTGGCCGCGGTGACCTTGAGTGCGCCGCTCGTGGCGACCGACTTGGCGCCGTCCTTCGGTGCGATGGTGACCACCGCCTGGGAGGCCGCGTTCTCGGCCTTCCCGTCCTTCCTGCCCTTGTCGGCGCTGTCCTTGTCGGATCCCCCGCCGCCGCACGCCGTCACCAGCACCAGCAACGCCCCCAGCACCAGAGCCGACAACGCGGTGCCCCGGCGCCCGCGTCCGCCGTCCCCGCCTGTGGTCCCTGCCGATGCCCCGGATATCGGCTGCCCGTTCAAAATGGTCGTCTCCCCTCGCACGGCCTGGCCCCGCCACGGCCCGCACCCCCGCGCGCCTCACGCACGCACGGCGATAGACAATCACACCGCGCGTCGCGTGAACTCCCCGCGGATGTCACCGTTCAGTCCCAACTTGTCCGGCGGGCTCACTTGAGACGGTGCGGGCCTTGCAGGTCAGCGGCGAGGGTCAGCCCAGCGCGGAACCCGTCTTCCAGAGATTCCAGTCCATGTTCCAGCCGCCCAGACCGTTGTCGGGAGCGACTGTCTTGTCCCGCGAGTTGAACACTTCGACGACATCGCCGATCAGCGTGCGGTCGAAGAACCAGCCGGCCGGGGTGTCCCCGCCGCCGCCCTTGTTGTCGAGCAGCCCGACGCAGCCGTGGCTGACGTTCGCCGAGCCGAACGTCTCGGGCGCAGCCCAGTAGTTGCCGTGCAGGAACGTCCCGGAGGCGGTCAGGCGCAGCGCGTGCGGTACGTCCTTGATGTCGTACTCGCCCTTGCCGTCCCGTTTCTTGAAGCCGACCGTCGCACCGTTCATCCTGGTCACGTCGTGCATCTCCGTGACCACCATCCTTCCGTTGTACGTCGGCGTCTTGGACCCTCCCGCCGTGATCGGCACGGTCGCCACGGCTTCGCCGTCGCGCCGTACCTCCATGGTGTGCTTGGCCGCGTCGACCCGTGAGACCTGGGAGCGGCCGACGGTGAAGGACACTCTCTTGTCCTGGATGCCGAACACGTCCCGCGCCGCCTGGACGTCCCTCAGCCGCAGGTCGACCGTGACCCTGGTGCCCGGCTTCCAGTACTCGCGCGGCCGGAAGTCCAGGCGCTCCTTGCCGAACCAGTGGCCCACGACCTCGACCGGCGGCTCCGAGGTGACGCGGATGGCGCGCTCGACCGCCGCGCGGTTCTCGATCTCCCGGTTGAAGCCGAAGGAGACGATCATGCCGGTGCCCACGGTCGAGCGGTTCTCGGGCTTGAAGTAGCCGATGAAGCGCCGCTCGGGGACGTAGGTGGTGAAGGTGGTGTGGCGCGCCGAGCGGCGACCGTGTGCGTCCAGCGCCACTACGTCGACGCTGTACTTCGCCGCCAGCTCGAGCCGGGTGCCCTTCCCGGGGTTCCAGCGCAGGCCGTCCTCGGAAACCCGCCCATGCACCTCGACGGGCTGCGCGTCCTCGATCTGCATCACCTTGACCCGTTCCAGCCGCCCGCTGGGCAGCCTCACCTCGAACTCGCCGTCCGGGCGCACCCCCCTCGCCCCGTCCTCGGGGGTGACCCGGATCGTTTCCTCGGATCCTCGTGCCTTGCCGGCGATGTCGATCCCCCCGCCGGTGCAGCCGGCCAGCCCGGCCATCAGTCCTGCCCATGTCAGGGCGACGGCCGTACCGTGCCCTGCCCGCTTCAGTACATGTCTCACGTACCGCCCAACGACCACCCCCCTCCAGGGGAAACGTGTGTGCGGGGCGATGTTGGGATGAGAGCAGTGCGGGCAGAACAGGTGGGAGGACCACGCGTGGGGTGCCGCGGCCGGGACGCCGTGAGCAGCCGGACTCCCCCAGACCCCTTCGGGCCCGGGAGTGTCCCCAGCGGGGCCCGACGAGCCGCGGGAGGCCGGCAGGTGTCGAGCGCAGCCGAGCAGGAGACGGTGCAGGAGGGGGTGCCGGGCG
The DNA here is from genome assembly GCF_026341125.1 of Streptomyces sp. NBC_01142. Classification (NCBI taxonomy): domain Bacteria; kingdom Bacillati; phylum Actinomycetota; class Actinomycetes; order Kitasatosporales; family Streptomycetaceae; genus Streptomyces; species Streptomyces sp. NBC_01142. The sequence continues at coordinate 1,313,553 of NZ_JAPEOR010000001.1, read as the reverse complement.
ACCGGCCGGGCCCACCTCCGGCGGCCGGGGTCAACGGCCGCCACAGGGATCCGGGCGTCGCCGGGCCGTCGGTGTGGCCGGGGGCGCCCACGCCGCTCGGGGCACGGTTCCGGGTCGGCCCCGACGGGGTCGCGGGCACCAATTTCGCGCTCTGGGCGGGCGGGGCGGAGGCTGTCGAGCTGTGTCTGTTCGACGATGCCGGCGGGCCCGGGGAGCCGGGCAGGCCGGGAGATCCGGGCAGGCCCGTCAGGGAGACGCGGCTGCCGCTGACCGAGCTGACCCACGAGATCTGGCACGGCTTCGTGCCCGATGTCCGGCCGGGGCAGCGGTACGGCTTCCGGGTGCACGGCCGCTGGGACCCGTGGACGGGTGCGCGCTGGAATCCGGCGAAGCTGCTCCTCGACCCGTACGCCCGCGCGGTGGACGGCGACTTCGTGCTGCCCGCCGAGGTGTACGGGCATGTGCGGGACTGGCCGCAGCAGCATGTCGCCGACACGGTGCGCGACGACCGGGATTCGGCGCCGTACGTCCCCAAGGGTGTCGTCGTCCATGACGACGACGACTGGGCGGACGACCGCAGGCCCAAGACTCCCTGGGCCGACTCGGTCATCTACGAGCTTCATGTGCGGGGATTCACCCGGTTGCATCCGGGGATTCCCGAGGAGCTGCGGGGCACGTACGCGGGTCTCGCGCACCCCGCGGCGATCGAGCATCTGGTGGGGCTGGGGGTGACGGCGGTCGAGCTGCTGCCGGTGCACCAGTACGCGCACGAGGACCATCTGCTGCGGCGCGGGCTGCGCAACTACTGGGGCTACAACTCCATCGGCTACTTCGCGCCGCATGCCGCGTACTCCGCGAGCGGCACCACCGGTCAGCAGGTCGGCGAGTTCAAACGGATGGTGCGGGCGCTGCACGCCGCCGGGATCGAGGTCATCCTCGACGTGGTCTACAACCACACGGCGGAGGCGGACGAGCGGGGTCCGACGCTGTCGCTGCGCGGTATCGACAACCGCGGCTACTACCGTCTGCAGTCGGACGCCCGGACGTATGCGGACTACACGGGGTGCGGCAACACACTGCATGTGGTGCAGCCCCATGTGCTGCGGCTCATCACCGACTCGCTGCGCTACTGGGTGACCGAGATGGGGGTCGACGGTTTCCGTTTCGACCTCGCGGCGGCACTGGCACGCTCGATGCACGACGTCGACATGCTCTCCCCTTTCCTCGCGGTGATCGCCCAGGACCCGGTGCTCAGGAGGGTCAAGCTGATCGCCGAGCCGTGGGACGTGGGCAACGGTGGCTATCAGGTGGGTGCGTTCCCACCGCTGTGGACGGAGTGGAACGACCGGTACCGGGACGCCGTACGGGACTTCTGGCGCGGCGCGCTGCCCGACGTACGGGATCTCGGGTACCGGCTCTCCGGGTCCAGCGATCTGTACGCGTGGGGCGGGCGGCGGCCGTATGCCTCCATCAACTTCATCACCGCGCACGACGGGTTCACCCTGCGCGATCTGGTCAGTTACGAGCGCAAGCACAACGAGGCCAACGGGGAGGGCAATCGCGACGGCACGAACGACAACCGGTCCTGGAACTGCGGCGCGGAGGGCGAGAGCGACGACGTGGCCGTCAACGCGCTGCGGCGCCGGCAGGTCCGCAACCTGCTGACCACCCTGTTGCTGTCGACGGGGGTGCCGATGCTGGTCGCGGGCGACGAGATGGGCCGTACGCAGGGCGGCAGCAACAACGCCTACTGCCAGGACAACGAGGTCAGCTGGGTGGACTGGTCACTGCTGGAGCAGCCGGGGCCGCACGGACGGCTGGAGCTCACCACCCGGCTGCTCGCCCTGCGTCACGCCCATCCGGTGCTGCGCCGCCGCGCCTTCTTCTCGGGCCGCGCGCGGGCGGCTGACGGCCTGCGGGACCTTGCCTGGTTCACGCCGCACGGCACGGAGATGACGGAACGGGACTGGTACGCCCCGGCCTCCACGCTCGCGCTCTATCTCTCCGGCCGCGACATTCCCGGGCGTGACGCGCGGGGAGCGGAGGTGACGGACGACAGCTTCCTGACGGTCCTGCACGCCTCCGACCGTCCGGCGAGCTTCCAACTGCCCGGACCGCCCTGGGCACAGGCGTACGAGCTGGTGGTCGACACCTCACGGGAGGAGCAGGGGACGGCGCCGGGAACGGTGCACCGGGGCGGGGAGACGATGACGGTGCCGGCGCGGTCGGTGCTGCTGCTGCGGGTCAGGACCTGAAGGTTCCCCTGCGGGCCGCCCCTTATCCGCCCAGGACGCCCCTGTCGTACGCGACCGCCACCGCCGCCGCACGGTCCTTCGCTCCCAGTTTGGCGAAGATATGGGTGAGATGGGTCTTCACCGTGGCTTCGCTGATGAACAGCTCCGCCGCGATCGCGCGGTTCGACGTGCCCTTGGCGACCAGTTCGAGGACTTCGCGCTCGCGTGTGGACAGCGGCTCGTTGCCCGCGGCGCCCGGGGTGCGTACGCGGGAGACCAGGCGGGAGGCGACCGCGGGCGAGAGCACCGTGCGGCCGTCGGCCGCGGCGCGGACCGCCGTGAAGAGTTCGTCGCGGGGAGCGTCCTTGAGGAGGTATCCCGTCGCGCCCGCCTCGATCGCGGGGAGCGTGTCGGAGTCCGTGTCGTACGTGGTGAGCACCAGGACCTTGGAACGGGCGCCGCGGCGGCCGAGTTCGGCGATGGCCGCCACTCCGCCGCCGCCCGGCATCCGCAGGTCCATCAGGATGACGTCGGGGTCGAGGCGGGTGGCCAGTTCGACGCCCTCGACACCGTTCGCGGCCTCGCCGAGGACCTCGAAGCCGGGGGACGATTCGAACATGCCGCGCAGGCCGTTCCGTACGACGGGATGGTCGTCGACGAGGATCAGGGTGATGCTCTTCTCAGCCATGGCGGACCAACGGTACGCGAGCGGAGACGGCCGTTCCCTGGCCGGGTTCGGTTTCGACGGAGGCCGTGCCCGCGATGCGTGCGGCGCGGGCCCGCATGCCGTCGAGTCCGAAGCCGCCGGCGCCCGAGCGCGGGGGCAGAGCGGCCGGGTCGAAGCCCCGGCCGTCGTCACGGACGTCCAGGGTGACCTCGTCGCCCATGTAGGAGAGGGTGACCCCGGTGCGTGTCGCGCGCGCGTGCCGGGCGGTGTTGGCGAGGGCTTCCTGGGCGATACGGAGCAGGGTCGCCGCGACCTCGTCGTGCAGCCCCTCCTCGGTGCCGGTGACGGTGAACTGCACCCGTATGCCCGTGCGTTCGCCCCAGTCGGCGACGGTCTTCTTCAGGGCTTCGGGGAGGGTGTCGTGCTCCAGGGCGACCGGGCTGAGATTCAGCACGGAACGACGCGCCTCGCCCAGGCTGTGGCGGGCCAGCGCGGCGGCGCGGGCGAGGTGTTCGCGGGCGAGTTCCGGGTCGCGGTCCCCGGTGGAGGTGACCACTTGGAGCTGGGCGATGATCCCGGTCAGGCCCTGCGCGATGGTGTCGTGGATCTCGGCGGCGAGCCGGCGGCGCTCGTCGGCCACGCCTGCTTCCCTCGCCTGGACCAGGAGTTGGGCGTGCAGACCGGCATTCTCCTCGAGGGCCTGCTCGAGACGGGCGTTGGTGCGCTCCAGTTCGGCGATGGTGGCGGCCTTCTGCCGCGCGTTCTCGGCCTCCTGGATGCCGATGTTGGCGAACAGCAGACACAGTGAGACGTTGAGGACGAAGAGCACGCCGAAGGCGATCCAGCTCACTGTCGAGGGGGGCGGCAGTCCGCCGGACTGTGAGCCGGCCATGGTGACGGCGGTGACGATCAGGCCGGCGCGCACCAGGCGGTTGGGCAGCAGTTGCGCAGTGTCGAAGTAACCGAGGACGGCGTAGATGGCGAAGAACGGGTTGAACCAGGTGAGCGCGAACGCGAGGACGGTGCGCAGGGCGTAGTACACCTGGCCCGGCACCGCGTGTTCCGGCAGCCCGGGCCGTCTGACACCCCACCAGACCTGGAGTGCGAGCGCCGCCAGGACCAGAACCCCGGTGGCGTACATCTCGGGACGGGTCATGAACAGATCGGCGGCGGCGACGCCCAGCAGGGTGGCGAGGCCCAGCAGGGCATAGGGGCCGTGACGGTAGTACTGATGCCAGCGCTTGTCGACCGTCGTCATGGCTCCGGCCGCAACGGCCCCGGTCTTCGTGGCTCCCGTCTTCCCGGCCCCGGCCTTTACGGCCCCCGTCTCCGTCGCAGCCCCGGTCTTGGTCATGGGCACAGTCTCTCCCGCCGTCCCGGTCACTCCCAGCGGAACCAGCGGGCGGCCGCCGCGGTGAGCAGTACCGTCCAGATGGCCATCACGCCCAGGTGCAGCCAGCCCGGCCAGCCGCCGGTCGCCGCCCGGTCGAGTGCCTCGGACGCCGCGCCGAACGGGGTGAGCTCGACGATGCGCTGCACGGCGTCCGGCATGGCCTGGACGGGGACCCAGACGCCGGCGGTGAACATCGTCGGGAAGAACACCACCGAGCCGATGGCGGTCGCCATCTTCTGGGTACGGGCGACCGCGCAGACCGTCGCGCCGAGGGCGAGCGAGCTCGCCGTGGTGAGGACGAGCGCCGGCAGGTATCCCGCGAACTTCTCGGGCAGACGTACGTCGAAGGCGACACGGCCCACGGCGACGGCAAGGGTGGCGGAGCACAGGGTGGCCACACCGTGCAGGGTGAGCTGGGCCGTGAGCAGCGAGGCCGGGCGGACCGGGGTGGTGGACATCCGGCGCAGGATGCCGCGCTCGCGGTAGCCGGTGAGGACCGGCGGCATCGCCTGGAGCCCGGCCATGATCGTGGCGAGCAGTACGGCGACGGGGACATAGAGGTCGATGACCCGGCGGCCGCCGAGGTCGTCGGAGACCTCCCGGAAGGACGGGAGCAGACCGAGGATCGTCAGCAGGACGGTCGGGAAAGCGATGATCCAGAAGAGGCTGCCGGGCTCGCGCGAGAACAGGCGCGCCTCGGTCCTGAGTACGGCGAAGGACGCGGAGGTCATCTCAGACCCTCTCTTCCTGCTGGTCGTTCCGCTCGGTGAGGTCCAGGAACGCGTCGTCCAGGGAGGCGTCGGCGACGCGGAGCTGGCGGGCGGTGATGCGGTGGCGGGCGAGCAGCGAGATCACTGCGTTGACGGTCTCGTCGGTGCCGTTGATGACGATCCGGCCATCCGGTGACCTGCCGACGTCGACGGACGTGGCCCGCGGAAGCGCGGCCAGCTCGTGCTCGTCGAGCGGGGCGGAGGGGGTGAAGGAGATGACGGTGGAGGCCGTCGAGCGGCTGATCAGCCCGGCCGGGGTGTCCAGGGCGGCGACCCGGCCCTTGTCGATGACGGCGATACGGTCGCAGAGGCGCTGGGCCTCCTCCATGAAGTGGGTGACCAGGAGGACGGTGACGCCCGAGTCCCGTACCTCCTCGATCAGCTGCCAGGTGTCGCGGCGGGCACGCGGGTCGAGGCCGGTGGTCAGCTCGTCGAGAACGACGACGCGCGGGTTGCCGATGAGGGCGAGCGCGATGAACAGCCGCTGCTTCTGTCCGCCGGACAGCTTGGCGAACCGGGTGGTGAGCTTCTCCTCGAGACCGAGCCGCTCGGCGAGGGGCCGCCAGTCGGCGGGGCCCGGATAGAACGCGGCATACAGCTCGAGCGCCTCGCGGACGGTGAGTTTGGGCTGCAGCTCGCTCTCCTGGAGCTGCGCGCCGAGCAGCCGGGTGAGCTGCTGGTGGTCGGCGACCGGGTCGAGCCCGGCCACCCGGATGGTGCCGGAGTCGGGGGTCCTGAGCCCCTCGACGCATTCGACGGTTGTGGTCTTGCCGGCGCCGTTCGGGCCGAGGATCCCGAAGATCTCGCCCTCCTCGACGTCGAGGCTCACTCCGTCGACGGCGGGGCGGCCGCCGTAGGCCTTGTGGAGGCCGTTCACTTCGATAATCGCCATGGGTACGAGGGTTCCGGGCGGCGGGGGTGCGGGGCATCGCCCATCACGCTCGAAACGGCATCAGCCGATCGGTTGACGGCGGGCTACGACCACGCGCCCGCGGAAATCCGGATGAACACTGTCAGTGGTGAACCGTAGGCTCGCTCCTGATGTCCGACACACATGCAGCCATCGAGGACCGGTCCGCCGTACGTTCGCTGCGGCGGCTGTGGCCGTACGTACGGCCCATTCGAACGCGCTTGTTCAGTGCGGCATTCGTCGCCATCGTGGCTTCCTGTCTGAGCCTGGTCATCCCGCTCGTACTGAAGTGGATCGTGGACGGGCCGGTGGCCGGCCGGGACCCCGGCGGAGTGTGGCTCGGGGCGCTGGTGCTGCTGTTGCTGGGGGTCGCGGAGGCGGTGCTCTTCGGGTTCCGGCGGTGGCTGGTGGCCCGGCCGCTGGCCGGGGTGGAGGCGGCCATGCGGGCCGACCTCTACCGGCATCTGCAGCGGCTGCCGGTCGCCTTCCACGACCGGTGGGCGTCGGGGCAGTTGCTCTCCCGCGGCACCACGGATCTGATGCTGCTGCGGATGTTCCTGGCCTTTCCGCTGACCTTCCTGCTGGTCAACACCACCACGATCCTGGTGGGGTTCGTCATTCTGCTGGCGCAGGAGTGGACGCTGGGACTGGTGTTGCTCGTGCCCGTCGTGCCGCTGGTCATCGTCTGCTCGCTCTTCGAGTCGCGGTACGCGATCGTCGCGCGGCGCGCCCAGGACCAGGTGGGCGATCTGACGACGGTCGTCGAGGAGAGCGTGCTCGGCATCCGCATCATCAAGGGCTTCGGCCGCCACCGCAGCCAGGCCCTCGCCTTCCGCGGGCTCTCGGAGCGGCTGCGCGGTACGGAGCTGGGCAAGGCGCGGCTGCTGGCCGGGATCTGGGCGCTGATCACGACGATCCCGGAGGTGGCGATCGGCGCGGCGCTGGTGCTGGGCACGGTCCAGGTCGCGGACGGCGCTCTGTCGGCGGGCACGCTGGTGGCGTTTTTGTCGACGGCGCTGGCGCTGCGGTGGCCGGTGGAATCGATGGGCTTTCTGCTGGCGATGAGCCAGGAGGCGGCGACGGCGACGGAGCGGTACTTCGAGGTGATGGACGCGGAGGAGGAGCGCGAGACTTCCTGTGGGGCGGGGGCGGGCGAAACCGGCGGGGCAAGCGCGCAGGACGGCACGGGCAGAGGCTCGGGCGAGGACACGGGCGGGACGGGCGGGACGGGCGGGACGGGCAGGGGCGGACTGGCCTTCGAGGGCGTCGAGTTCCGCTACCCGGACGCGCCGGGGGACGCCGCGCCCGTGCTCGCCCGCATCGATCTGTGGGTGCGGCCCGGCGAGACCATGGCGCTCGTCGGTGGCACCGGCTCTGGAAAGACCACGCTCACCGCGCTCGTGCCTCGGCTGCACGAGGTGACCGCCGGGCGGATCACGCTCGACGGCCAGGACATCGCCGCGATGCCCCGGGAGCGACTGCGCGAGCTGGTATCCGTGGCCTTCGAGGAGCCGACGCTGTTCTCGGCGAGCGTCGGGGAGAACGTCCTCATGGGGGCGGACGGCGCGCGCGACGAAGAGGCGCTGGGCCGGGCGCTGGACATCGCGCAGGCGGGCTTCGTCGCCGACCTGCCGTACGGCTCCGGCACCCAGGTCGGCGAGCAGGGCCTGAGCCTCTCGGGGGGGCAGCGACAGCGCCTGGCACTGGCCCGTGCGGTCGTCGGCCGGCCGCGCTTTCTGGTCCTCGACGACCCGTTGTCGGCGCTCGATGTGCATACGGAGGCCCTGGTGGAGGCGGCCCTGCGCAGGGTGCTTCAGGACACGACGGCGCTGGTGGTGGCGCACCGTCCCTCGACGGTGATGCTCGCCGACCGGGTCGCGCTGCTGTCGGAGGGGCGGATCACGGCGGTGGGGACGCATCAGGAACTGCTGCGTACGAACGCGGAGTACGCATGGCTGATGTCGGGGGCCGATTCCGATTCCGACACCGATTCCGGCACCGCTGCCGCTGCCGCTGCCGCTGTCGCCGAGGAGGGGGCCCGATGACGTCATCGACGACTGCGAAGCCGTACGCCGACGGCGAGGACGAGGACGGCCCCCCGGGCGGCAGCGCGCCGGCCGCAGCGGAGGCGGAGCCGGCGCCCGCGCCCCGCGGGGACGACCCCTTCGACCGGGACTCCCTCCCGGCGCCCGAGGGCGCGACCGGGGTGCTGCTGCGTTCCCTCCTGGCGCCCCGGCGGGCACGCGTCGCCGTCGCCGCACTTCTCCTGTTGCTCCAACAGGCCGCCGTCCAGGCCGGTCCGCTCCTCGTCGCGTACGCCATCGACCGCGGCGTACCCGCCTTCCGCGCCCACGACTACGGGCCGCTGATCGCCGTCGCCGTCGGGTATGCGCTGTGCGGGCTGGGTGCCGGCCTCCTCCAGTACGCCTTCATTCGCGTCTCCGCCCGCGTCAACCAGGACGTGCTCCTCGATCTGCGCGGGCGGATCTTCCGCCATGCCCAGGCCCTGAGTGTCGACTTCCACGAGCGGTACACCTCCGGCCGGCTGATCTCCCGCTCGACAACGGACGTGGAGTCCCTGCGGGAGCTGCTCAGCGAGGGGCTCCAGGAACTGATCGGAGTCGTCCTCGCCTTCGTCTACATCTCGGCGATGCTGCTCTGGCTGGACCTCGGGCTCGGCGGGCTCGCCGTGTTCTCGTTCGTACCGCTCTATCTGCTCGTACGCCTCTACCAGCGCCGCGCCGCGGTCGTCTTCAGCACCCGCTCGACGGCGATCGCCGCGGTCATCGTGAAGTTCGCGGAGACGATGAACGGCATCCGGCCGGTGCGTGCCTTCCGGCGCGAGCGTGCGAACGACGCGGACTTCCGGGTCCTCAACCGCCGCCATGAGCGCAGCAACGGGGACGCCATGCTGGAGAACGCGCGCTACGTGGTCGGCTCCCGGCTGGTCGCCAACACCGCGGTCGCGGGGATGGTGCTGTGGGGCGCCTACCAGGTGGCTTCCGGGACGATGGCGCTCGGCGTGCTGGCCGCCGCCGTGCTGTATCTGCGGCGGCTGTACGACCCGATCGACCGGCTCAGCATGTTCCTCAACTCCTATCAGTCGGCGGCCGCCTCGCTCGAGAAGATCGCGGGTCTGCTGGCTCAGACGCCGTCCGTTCCGCAGGCCCAGAACCCCGTGGAACTGCCGGCCCTGCGCTCCCAACACCCGGGCCGCGAGGTCGTCTTCGACGGCGTCCGCTTCGCCTACCGCACCGGGGGCGAGGTGCTCCCTCGCTTCGATCTGACGATCCCGGCCGGCCAGACCGTCGCCGTCGTCGGCTCGACCGGCGCGGGCAAGTCCACGCTGGCCAAGCTGCTGGCCCGGCTCTACGACCCCACCGAGGGGCGGGTCCTCCTCGACGGAGTGGAGCTGCGCGACCTGGCCACGGCCGAACTGCGGCGCGGGGTGGTGATGGTGACCCAGGAGGCGTTCCTGTTCTCCGGGACGGTCGCCGAGAACATCGCGATCGGGCGTCCTGACGCCACCCGCGAGGAGATCGAGCAGGCCGCGAAGGCCATCGGGGCACACGACTTCATCAGCACTCTGCCGGACGGCTACGACACCGACGTACGCAAACGGGGCGGGCGGATCTCCGCCGGGCAGCGGCAGCTGGTGGCCTTCGCCCGCGCGCTGCTCGCCGACCCGGCGGTGCTGATCCTCGACGAGGCGACGAGCTCCCTCGACATCCCCGGCGAGCGGGCGGTGCAGCGCGCGATGGACACGGTGCTGCACGGGCGTACCGCCGTCGTGATCGCGCACCGGCTGTCGACGGTGGAGATCGCGGACCGGGTGCTGGTGATGGAGCACGGGCGGATCGTGGAGGACGGCCCGCCGGAGCGGCTGATCGCCGGGGAGGGCCGCTTCGCGGGTCTGCACCGGGCGTGGCGCGACAGTGTGGTGGGGTGACGGCCGTGACGCGGGCCCGTACGAGCGCCTCTGTTTGACCCCTCAGTGCGGTCCCCTCCGGCAGGTTGCCGCGCCCGTCGCGCGCGATCAGCCGTTGGGGCCGGTTCCGGCCGACTGGCGCACCGGGGTCGAAATCGGGGCGCGGTGGCCGGGCGCCGTCTACGCCCGCCACCCCTGGACGGCCGACCCGGCGGCGTCGTTGACGCGTCCGGCCGCCTCGGCGAGCGCGATGAACCTCGCCGAACGGGTGCTGCGCGCCCTGCGGATGCGCTCGGCCCACTCCCTTCAGAAGATGTTCCACACCCTTCTCACGCTCTTCGCGTACGTCCAAGGACCGGCCATCGCCTCCGAGTGGGAAACGCGGACTGAGCAGGACACGGGCATCGCGGACAACGAGTGGGCGGCACGGAACGAGACACCGTACGTGGCGATCTCCGTAGCCGTGAACCCTCTCTTGCTCAACAGCCCCTGAAACAGGACGAGTTCGTTCCGGACCTCAACACGCTCTTCGAGAGCGGGCTTCGGTGAACGCTCGACGGCATCGCGGTGATGGCCGGCGAAATGTCCGCTCAACGAACATGACCTTTCGGACAACGGACGAATTCCGGCCATTTTGTTGACGCGCTCCTGACAGGAAGCGTTCGCTGCTGCCACTCTTCCCCCGACCCACGCATCACCTCTCCGCATGCTCTGCCCGGCCTGCCCACCCAGCAGACCGGTACCCCCCTCGCAGAAGGAGTTCGCGTGAGACCCACGCCTCGCCGGCGCACCACCGCGACCGGAGCTCTTATCGCCACCGCCGCCCTCCTCGCGGTCGGATTCCAGACCGGTACATCCTCGGCCGAGCCGGCGGCACCCGCCGCGACGGCCGCGGCGAAGGGCGCCGACCCCGGTGCCCTGCCGAAGAATCTCAGCCCCGCCCAGCGCGCCGAGCTGATACGCAAGGCGAGCGCCACCACGGCGGCAACCGCCAAGGAACTGGGCCTCACCGCCCAGGAGAAGCTCGTCGTCCGGGACGTCACCCAGGACCGCGACGGCACCACACACACGCGCTACGAGCGCACCTACGACGGGCTTCCCGTCCTCGGCGGCGACCTGGTGGTCGCCGAGACCAAGGCGGGCGCGACGCAGTCGGTCACCAAGGCGTCCACAGCCGCTCTCAAGAACGTGGACACCAGCGCCGATGTCGCCCCGGCCACCGCCGAGAAGCAGGCGCTGGGCGCGGCCAAGGCGGAGGGCTCGACGAAGACCAAGGCCGACCGCGCACCGCGCAAGGTGGTCTGGCTGGCGCAGGGCAAGCCGACTCTGGCGTACGAGACCGTCGTGGGCGGCCTCCAGCACGACGGCACTCCCAACGAGCTGCATGTCATCACCGACGCCACCACCGGCAAGAAGCTCTTCGAGCGCCAGGCCGTCCACAACGGCACCGGCAACACCCAGTACAGCGGGCAGGTCACGCTCGGCACCGCCCCCTCGTACACGCTGACCGACACCGGCCGCGGCAACCACAAGACGTACAACCTGAACCGCGGCAGCTCCGGCACCGGCACCCTCTTCTCGGGCACGGACGACATCTGGGGCGACGGCACTCCGCAGAACGCCGAGACGGCCGGCGCGGACGCGCACTTCGGCGCGGCGCTCACCTGGGACTACTACAAGAACGTGCACGGCCGCAGCGGCATCCGCGGTGACGGCGTCGGCGCGTACTCCCGGGTCCACTACGGCAACAACTACGTCAACGCGTTCTGGCAGGACAGCTGCTTCTGCATGACGTACGGCGACGGTTCGGGCAACGCCAAGCCGCTCACCTCGATCGACGTCGCGGCGCACGAGATGACGCACGGCGTCACCGCCAACACCGCGGGCCTGATCTACAGCGGTGAGTCCGGCGGCCTCAACGAGGCGACGTCCGACATCTTCGCGGCGGCCGTCGAGTTCCACGCCAACAACGCCCAGGACCTGGGCGACTACCTGGTCGGCGAGAAGATCGACATCCGCGGCAACGGCACCCCGCTGCGGTACATGGACAAGCCGAGCAAGGACGGCGCGTCCAAGGACTACTGGTACGCGGGCATCGGCAACGTCGACGTCCACTACTCCTCGGGCCCGGCGAACCACTGGTTCTACCTGCTCTCCGAGGGCAGCGGCACGAAGACCATCAACGGCGTCAACTACGACTCCGCGACCTCGGACGGGCTGCCGGTCACCGGCATCGGCCGGGAGAAGGCCGCGCTGATCTGGTTCAAGGGTCTCACCACGAAGTTCAACTCCCGTACCGACTACGCGGGTGCCCGCGCGGGCACCATCGCGGTCGCCACGGAGCTGTACGGAGCCACCAGCGCCGAGGTCAAGTCCGTGACCGACGCGTGGGCCGGCATCAACGTCGGCGCCCGTCCCGGCGGCGGCGACCCCGACCCGGGCGGTGTCTTCGAGAACACGACGGACGTCGCCATCCCGGACAGGGGCGCGGCCGTCACCTCCTCGATCACCGTCGCCGGCCGCACGGGCAACGCCTCGGCCGCCCTCAAGGTCGGCGTGGACATCGTCCACACCTGGCGCGGTGACCTGGTCATCGACCTGCTCGCACCGGACGGGACCGCGTACCGCCTGAAGAACTCCAGCGGCAGCGACTCGGCGGACAACGTCCAGACGACCTACACCGTCAACGCCTCCAGCGAGGTCGCCAACGGCACCTGGAAGCTGAAGGTCCAGGACGTGGCGGCGCAGGACGTCGGCTACATCAACAGCTTCAAGCTCACCTTCTGAGCCACAGCGAGCGCCCCGAACGCTGCGATCTCTTCGTACGCCGGGATCCCATCGATCCGACACCGCTGGAGGGGATGAACACCCGCCACTGACAGGGGCGCTGCCCGGGATGCCTCAAGGCTCCCGGGCAGCGCCCTGACCAATTTCACGGGGGCGGGGGGCGCGCAGGATCTCACCAGGTCCAGGGCGAACGCCGGTTCGGGCAGGGCAGGGGCGACATATCGTGACCGCGTGATCAGGGTGCTGCTGGCTGAGGAGGAGGCACCCCTTAGACACCTCGAGCTGACCAGCGCTCTTCGCAAGAACCGTCGCGCTCCAGGTGCTTCCGAAGGGGTAACGCCTACCGGGAGCGCGCCCGATGTCCGCTGAACACGTCCGCACCATCTGCGGCAAGACCGAGCCGAACGCCGTGGCCCTCTACGTCCGCAAGTCGAAGCGTCTGAGGGACGACGACCACCGCCGCGATCAGAGCACTGGCTCTCAGCAGGAGCAGGGACACCGCTGGGGCACCACAACGGCTACGCCGTGCGGAAGGTAGGGAAGGAGTCTTTCGCGTTTCATCGCCACGCGACGGTTGCTCCGTCGGCGGAATTCCTGGGTCCGTTAGCGGGACAAGAGTGCTGTTGGCGTAACGAGCCGAGCCCGCTCGTACAAGTTGCGGGCATTGTGGTTCTTGAGGTGGGGGCGAATTCGGCTGTGCATCCTTGCTACGCTGCGGTCGCACTGTCCTGATTGCACATGCGGGTAGATATCCACAACTTCCCCCCACGTCTCACACGCTGCCTCAAGATGCCCAATCTCAAGCTGCCGCTCCGCCAGCATGGAAAGGTATCGGATGCGGGTTCTCCTGAACGAACCATGGCGCATCCTGTCGGATTCTTGCAGCGCGGAAATAGAACCGCGAACGTCCCCCAACTCATAGCGGACCTGGCCAATGTGATAGGCCAACGACGCAGGATTGTATGACCCAAACGTCTTCGATCTGGATTCGGCCTTTTCCATTGCGGTCTCGGCTTCACGGAGATACATCAGAGCTTTACTTCGCTGTCCAACCTGAGCAGACGCGTGCGCCTGCTGCCCGGCTAGGAAAGCTCGCATTCTTGGGCCTGCCTGTGGAGAGGCTGCGGAGGCGGCGTCGGCCAAGCGCAAGCCTTCACTACCGTGGCCCAAATCCACGGCTTGGACGCTCATTCCTCGCAGCGTCGTACAGTAGGTAGAATGATCCTCTGAAGCGCCGGCAAGCTCCAACGCCTTGAGGTAATACCGCTGAGCAAGGCCGTGCACACCCTCATCCACGGCCATATATCCCGCGAGATAGCAAAGGTCGGAGGTGGCGGCCATCATTGCTTTGCGGATTTCTTCGGAAGCGTCAGCCCGCAGATAGGGGGTGACTGCATTCACCAAGAACGCGGCAGCCATGGGGCGGGCGATGCGCCCGCCGAATTGGTCGTCCAATTCCGAGATGCGCTCAGTCATGGCAATCACGGCTTGGACGTCCGACATTCCTATGCGCCGCACTTCGCCCTTCTGTGCGGATTCAATTCGGCCCACCACATCCGACCAATCCGGAATGGTGAGGGCGACGGAGAACAGCCCCACGCTCAGGACGCTGCGGCGGGACGGGTCCATATCTTGCCTCCCCAAGTCGATCAGCCCCTCCACCGTACTTGGCAGGGCGTTCGACTCCCCCGGAGGCACTGACGGAAATCCCGCCTCACCACGGGTGACTGGCCGGTGCAGCTTCCGGGCGAGAACTTCCAAGATCAGCGGTCGCACTTCCTCCTTCGGGACGTGCCCCTTCAACCACTGGTGAACCGAGGGTTCCCGGTACCTGAGGGGCGTCCCCCTTTCGGTGCCGATCCGGTTGACCTCCTGCGCGAACTGGCGCAGCGTCCAGCCGGTTTCGCGGTACAGCCGCTCAAGGCCGGCGTTCGGCTCAGGTGTCGGCACCGGGCTCAACTCCTCCTGTTGCTGGCGCACTTAAAGCTCTTAAGTCCTCCTGCTGCTGCAACGGTACCGCCGTGCGTGGCCAAGCAGTTACCTAGAGCGAGCAGGGCTCAACCCACAAGGCGATGCGAAAGGCGACGACAGCCGACCATGACCAGCATCACCACCATGACCAGACCGGCGGAAGACGTGGCGGCGGAGCTGGCCGGCGCGATAGAGGCGCGGGTCTTCATCCGGCTGACGCCGGGCCACCACGACGGCACGATGCCCGCCGAAGCATCCGACGAACCAACCGACTCTGTTGGGTGCGTGATCGCATGAACGTCACGGTGACTCCGACCGTATGGCGGCAGAGGTTCAGCAGCACCCGGCGTGGCGCCAGACTGGCGCGGCACCTGGCGCTCATCCAGTTGCACGACTGGGGTGCCCCGCTGGACAGCGAACGATCTCAGACGGCGGCGCTGGTGATCGCGGAGCTTGCCGCCAACGCGGTGACTCACGGGCGCATCCCGGGCGTGACTTCGAGCTCCGGCTTGAACTGACGGACGGCACCCTTCGCGTAGCCGTGGCCGACGCACGCGGAGAGAGCCGGCCCCATGTGCGGCGGTCCACTGACGGCGAAGGCGGGAATGGGCTGAGGCTCATTGAGGCGCTGGCCGCCAAATGGGGGGTCGAAGATCGGCCGACCGGCAAAACCGTATGGGCTGAGCTGACAGCATGGGCGCCGATGTGAGCACAGGGACAGCGGTCCCGACACGGGGAACCGAACAACGCGCCGTCTTGGACGCGGGATTGGCTCGGATTCTTGAAGAGAAGGAAGTCCAGGAATGGCATGCAGCCATAGGGGCCGCTGTCTCAGCTCTCGTACGGCACGCTGTCGAAGGAATTGCAGAACTCAAGGGGAGCACAGCGGAGAGCGCCATACGGCGATCGCATGACCGGGTCGCGCACTACGCGGTACGCTCATGATCGCGATGATCAGCGGCTCTTGTGGCCTCTTTCTCGGCACATCGCTGGTGATGAACTGGTGAGCGCGGAGAGGCGCGTATGTGGTTCTAAGGCGTGGCTCAGGGTGCAGCACATCAAAAAGGCGCGGCGCTGCCACCCTGAGAACAACCGCTACACGGTCCGGATTCCGCGCATAGTCGTGTGTGAGCTACCCCCACACAATCGAGATCAGCGCCACGACATGATGCTTCGCTCTATCCCGAAGGATAAGGGCGGTGGCTGGCTGGTCCTCAAGTGGGGCAAAGACTGGGAACGGAAGACGGTGCTCACCTTCTTCCATAAGAGGCGCCCCAGGAAATCTCCCTAGATTCCGCCCTTGCCAGGATGCACTATCTTGCCGCCAGACACGGCCCAAGAGAACGCCCCTGGCAGGGGCGGGCAAACCCCCATTTCTCACGGGATGGGTAGCCTTGGGCGTTGCAGCCGAGCACTAGCCGACACGCGTCCGGGGCCCTCAGGAATGCACGTAACCCAAAAGGAGAGTGCAACAGTGACCAACACGGCTCAGGCCCTGCCAGCCCCCGAACAGGTGGCACGACGGGCCCAAGAAATCATGTCGGCCATTGAGGCCGACCCGGAGTTCGGCGCCTTCACGGCCGCCGCGCTCAAGTACGACGAAGCCTGGACCTGCTTCACCGGCTTCCCTGTGATCAGCAACTGGGACTTGGACACCGACAAGCGCCCGCTCCTCACGGAAGGACTCCGCGCCCTGTCCCTCAAGGCGGCCGTCTTCGAGCTGGGCGGCCAGGACGAGGACATGACCGAAATCCCGGTCGCCGTCCCCGTGGACGAGATGATGCACGCCATGATTGCTCAACCTCAGTTGCTGGCGCGCATCGCTGACCGGGTCGGAATCTCCGTCATCCACCAGACGGACAAGGAGCACCACGACTATGCCAGCGGCGACTACACGCACACGGCGTACACGCTGGCGTGGGGCGAGCCGGCCGTGCGCTACTGGCTGGACCACTCCGAAGCCAACCGGCGGTTGGAGATCCTTGACCGCAAGTACGAAGCGGCGGGGTTCCTGCGGTCGGGCAAGGCGCACACGTTCGACTTCGCTGCCGCGTAACGGCTAGCTGAGCGCGCGGCGCAGCGTCGCAAGCACGTCCACGCCGGGGAAGGCACGAGGAATCTCGGCAGTGGCGCGCTCAATGAGTCCATCCAGCAAGACCGGCGCTGCGCCGTACAGCACCCCCCGAAGGTACGGAACCAAATCAGCTTCGTCAGCCGGCAACACCAGGTCGGCCGTCACCGGTGCGTTGTCGCTCTTGTACCGGCCGACAGGCAACCCGACCTTGTCCGGGTGCACGCAAACAGGCACGCCATCAGCGGTATAGCGATGGCCGTCAGCAGCGTCGAAGGGGCATTCCCGAGACGGGCGCTCGAACACGTCGAACTCACCAACAGGGAAGCGGCGTGATGGACAGATTCCGCAAGCAAGGTGGTGGACGTCGCCACTGACGAAAGCCTCAGCCATGGCAAGAGCGTAGTGCCCGAAGCCCCTCCTCAGTCTGGCCAAAGGGTCCGGCCGAGGAGATGAGGGAAGCGGGCGGGGCAGGAACCCTGCCTGAGTCCCCGTGAGCCCCGTTCGCCGCCTCCACCGGGCCGGCGGGCGGGGCTTCGCTGTGCTCCGATGCCTACTCTGGCTGTATGACCGAGCCTGCCGACGCCAGCCCCGTAAGACGTATAAGAGTCCTCCTCGCCGACGATGAAGCCATGATCCGCGCGGGCATACGGGCAATCCTCGGCACCGACCCCGGCATCGAAGTCGTCGCAGAGGCGGGCGACGGGCGTGAGGCCGTCGAACTGACCCTCAGGCACCGGCCGGACGTGGCGCTGCTCGACATCCGGATGCCGCTCCTCGACGGCCTCCGGGCCGCCGAGGAGCTGCGGCGTACCGCGCCCGGGACCGCCCTCGTCATGCTCACCACGTTCTCCGAGGACGAGTACATCGCGAAGGCGCTCGGCTTCGGGGTGAGCGGGTTTCTGCTCAAGTCCGGGAATCCGCGCGAACTGATCGCGGGGGTGCAGGCGGTGGCCGAGGGAGCCGCGTTCCTCTCCCCCCAGGTGGCGCGCCGCGTGATCACACACCTCGGGCCGGGGCGGCTGTCGCGGGCCGCCGAGGCGAAGGGGACCCTGGAGCCGCTGACCGGCCGGGAGCGCGAGGTGGTCGCGCTCGTCGGGGCCGGGCTGTCGAACGCCGAGATCGCGGCACAGCTGTACGTCGTCGAGGGCACCGTCAAGGCACACGTCAGCGCCGTACTCGGGCGGCTCGGGCTCAAGAACCGGGTACAGCTGGCGATTCTGGCGTACGAGGCCGGACTCGTGAACGGAACGGACGGCGGACACGGCGCGAACGGGCAGCCGTAGCCCCTGCTTTCGCCGTGGCCCCTGCCTTCGCCGCCCTGCCTTCGCCGTAGCCCCTACTTTCGCCGGGGGTCCGGCTGTGGCACGTCGGGCACAGTGGGGCCATGCGGAGAGAAGGAACCCGGCAGCGGGTCGTCGACCTGGCGCTCTGGGCGGCGCTGAGCTGCCTGGTGCTGCTGAAGAGGGACCCGAACGACGGCGGCTCCTGGTGGCAGGTCGGCATCGGCGTGACGCTTTCGGGGGTCGCGGTGCTGCTCTGCCGTGCCTGGCCGCTGGTCTCGCTCGCCGTCGCCGTGGCACTCAGCGCGTCGGTCGACCGGGAGCTGTTCACGCCTTCGTACACCGTGGCGATGGCTGTGTTCGGGTATCTCGCCGGACGCCGCGCGGCACATGCCCGGCCCGCGCTGTTCACCTTTGTGGGCATTGCCCTGGCGGGGCTGCTGCTGTGCTTCGTCACCGGCGACGACCTGTGGACCTGGTTCACCCTGCTGACCACGCTGCTCCTCACCGTCGTCGTGCCCTGGCTGCTCGGGCGGTACGTCCGTCAGTACGCCCAACTCGTCGGCACGGGCTGGCAGTTGACCGACCGGATGGAGCGCGAGCAGAAGGCGGCCGCGGACCGGGAGCGGCTGCGCGAACGGTCCCGTATCGCCGGGGACATGCACGATTCTCTCGGTCATGATCTGTCGCTGATCGCGGTACGGGCGGCGGCCCTGGAGGTCGACCGGACGCTCGGCGAGCGGCAGCAGGCCGCGGCCGGGGAGCTGCGGCAGGCGGCCGCGGACGCCACGGCCCGGCTGCGGGACATCGTCGGCGTGCTGCGGGCGGACGACGAGCACGCGCCGACCTCGCCCGCCGACGAGACGGTGCAGGCCCTGGTCGAGCGGGCCCGGGAGTCCGGTGTCGCGGTGGAGCTGACCGAAGAGACCGCGCAGGTCGAGGAGGGAGCGGCGGGCGAGGAGGGAGCGGCGGGCAAGGAAGGAGCGGCCGGGGCGCTGCCCGAGATGACCGACCGCGCGGTCCGCCGGGTCGTCCAGGAGTCCCTGACCAACGCCGTCAGACATGCACCGGGCGCGGCCGTCCTGGTCCGGATCGCACGCGACGGGGAGAAGGTCACCGTCAACGTCACCAACACCGCACGCCCCACGGGCCCGCGGCCGCTGCTCGCCTCCGGCGGGACGGGTCTGGTCGGCCTGGACGAGCGGGTACGGCTCGCGGGCGGCACCCTGGTCCACGGCCCGGCGGCGGACGGCGGTTTCGCGGTGACGGCCCGGCTGCCGCTGACCGCCGGCACCGCGGCCGGCACCGCCGCCGGCCCCGAGGCGCCCACCGCCGCGCGGGAGCTGGACCGGGCCAGGAAGCGCGTACGGCGCGGTCTGCTGCAGGCGATCACCGTGCCGCTGGCAGTGATCGCCGTCCTGGGGGTGCTGATGGCGGCCTTCCAGATGTACAGCCGGTCCCGCACGGTTCTGGACCGCGTCAGCTACGACCGCATCCGCGTCGGCGACACCCGCGCCGAGGTGGAGACGCGCCTGCCCCGCTACGAACTGGACGGCGCGCCCCAGGGCGTGGATCCCGAGCCGCCCGGGGCGGGCGAGTGCGAGTACTACCGCCTGGAGGCATACAGCGCGACACCCGCGTACCGGCTGTGCTTCGCAAACGGCCGGCTGGCCTCCAAGGCGATCGTGGTCGACGTGGACAACGAGGAGAACCGCTGACCGATGTGCTTTCCGGCTGGGGTTGCCGGCGTGGGCCGAGCCGGTGCTCGGCGTGCGGACCGAGCGCATGCCGGAGCCGGCCGGCGACCTCCGGGGAGAGGTCCCGGCCCTGGACGGGCGGCGGGACAAGAGGCGGCCCCGGCCGCACGCGCGACCGGGGCCCACCGCACCGGAGACCGGCGCGGCACTCAGCGCATCAGTACGCCCGCACCCTCCCCCGTCGCCTCCGTCGGCAGCGCCACCAGTCCCAGGTCGGCGCTGGCCGCGAGCAGCCGGTGGGCCGGCAGAATGCGCACGGTGTAGCCGAAGGGACCCGTACGGTCCAGGGCCAGCGGCCCCTCGAACACCCAGCGGCCGTCCAGGTCGGGACCGCCCGCCGGCTTCAGCTGGAAGGTCTGGGCCTCGCCGATCGCATCGTCGGAATCGACCCGGCCGGCCACCGCCTGCACCTCGACATCGTCCGGCTGGAGTTCACCGAGCGCGGCCCGCACCCGCATCACCAGAGTCGAGCCCAGCTCGGCGGTACCGCCCGCCGGCGCCGAATGCTCCAAGGACTCCACATGGTCGACGGCCACCTGGGGCCAGCCCGCCCGCACCCGGGACTTCCAGGACGCCAGCTCCCGTGCGGTGCCGGCATCCAGGCAACGGTGCGCCTGGGCCGCGGGAGCGTACAGACGCTCCACGTACTCCCGCACCATGCGTCCCGCGAGCACCTTGGGACCGAGCGTGGTCAGGGTCCGGCGGACCATCTCGATCCAGCGCCCGGGCAGCCCGGTCGCTCCGCGGTCGTAGAAGCGCGGAGCCACCCGCTCCTCGATCAGCTCGTACAGCGCGGCCGCCTCCAGCTCGTCGCGCCGGTCCTCGTCGGTGGCCGCGCCGTCTGCGGTGGGGATCGCCCAGCCGAAGTCCGGCTCGAACCACTCGTCCCACCAGCCGTCCAGCACCGACAGATTGAGGCAGCCGTTGAGCGCGGCCTTCATTCCGCTGGTCCCGCAGGCCTCCAGCGGGCGCAGCGGATTGTTCAGCCACACATCGCAGCCCGGGTAGAGCTTCTGCGCCATGCCCATGCCGTAGTCGGGCAGGAAGACGATGCGATGGCGCACGCGCGGGTCGTCGGCGAACCGCACCAGCTCCCGTACGAGCCGTTTGCCGCCGTCGTCCGCCGGATGCGCCTTGCCCGCGACGACGATCTGGATGGGCCTGGTCGGATGCAGCAGCAGTTCCATCAGACGGTCCCGGTCACGCAGCATCAGGGTGAGCCGTTTGTACGAGGGGACCCGGCGGGCGAAACCGATGGTGAGTACGTCGGGGTCGAGCACCCCGTCGATCCAGCCCAGTTCGGCCGCCCCGGCCCCGCGCTGCCGCCAGGAGGCGTGCAGCCGCTTCCGCACCTCCAGGACCAGCTGTTCGCGCAGCCCGCGGCGCAGCTCCCAGATGTCGGAGTCCGGAATGTCCTTCACGGAGTCCCAGCGTTCGGAGCCGCCCACGGACAGGGCGTCCTCGGTACGGCCCGGGCCGATCTGGCGTGCGCCGAGCCGGAACACCTCGGGGGCCACCCAGGTCGGCGCGTGCACCCCGTTGGTGACGGAGGTGATCGGCACCTCCTCGACGTCGAAGCCCGGCCACAGGCCGGCGAACATGCCGCGGCTCACCGCCCCGTGCAGGACGGATACACCATTGGCACGCTGGGCGAGCCGCAGCCCCATCACGGCCATGTTGAAGAGGTTGGCCTCGCCGCCGGGGTAGGTCTCCATGCCGAGCTGGAGCACCTTCTCGACGGGGACTCCGGCCAGCTCGGCGTGGTCGCCGAAGTGCCGGGCCACGAGCTCCCGGTCGAAGCGGTCGATCCCGGCGGGCACGGGAGTGTGCGTGGTGAACACGGTCCCGGCCCGCACCGCCTCGAGCGCGGCGTCGAACTCGAGACCGGCGTCGCCGAGTTCGCGGATGCGTTCGAGTCCGAGGAAGCCGGCGTGCCCCTCGTTGGTGTGGAACACCTCGGGCCCGGGGTGGCCGGTCAGCCGGCAGTACGTCCGCAGGGCCCGTACGCCGCCGATCCCCAGCAGCATCTCCTGCAGCAGCCGGTGCTCGCTGCCGCCGCCGTACAGCCGGTCGGTGACATCGCGCTCGCTGTGGCCGTTCTCCTCGACGTCCGAGTCGAGCATCAGCAGCGGTACGCGGCCGACCCGGGCGACCCAGATGTGCGCGTGCAGCGAGCGCCCGCCGGGCAGCGCGAGGGACACCCGGGCCGGTGTCCCGTCGGACTCGCGCAGCAGGCTGACGGGTAGTTCGTTCGGGTCGAGGAGGGGATAGTGCTCCTGCTGCCAGCCGTCGCGGGACAGGGACTGGCGGAAGTAGCCGTGGCGGTAGAGCAGCCCGACGCCGATGAGCGGTACGCCGAGGTCGCTGGCGGCCTTGAGATGGTCCCCGGCGAGGATGCCGAGGCCGCCGGAGTACTGGGGCAGTGCGGCGGTGACGCCGAACTCGGGAGAGAAATAGGCGACGGCGACCGGGAATTCCGGCTCCTCGGAGCCGGAGTTCCCGGTGCCGCCACTGTGTGCCTGGTACCACCTGCGCCCGTGCAGATAGTCGTCCAGGTCGTCGGCGGCGGCGGTCAGTCTGCGGAGAAAACGCCGGTCCGAGGCGAGCTCGGCCAGCCGGGCGCCGGACACGGCCCCGAGGAGCCGCACGGGATCGCCCCCCGTGGCCTGCCAGCCCTCGGGGTCTACGGCCTGGAAGAGGTCACGGGTCTCGGTGTGCCAGGACCAGCGCAGATTGCGCGCGAGATCGCTGAGTGGATGGAGCGGTTCGGGGAGGACGGGGCGGACGGTGAATCGACGAATGGCCTTCACAGGTCCCACCTTCGCAGGGGAGGTACGCATCCGAGGGGACGCACGACGGTGTGCGTCTCTCCATCACCCTGACGTTAGTGGCAGCCCCGCCGCGCTCAACACGGCGCGCGGCCGTCCGCGGGGCGCTCGCCGGAGCATTCGGCGCATCGAACGCACCGCCAGGTCGTACGGTGACCCCGGGCTGACGGCCTGGGGGGGCGAACGCCCCGGCCGCCGCGTAACGGGCCGAGATCTCGGCGAGTTCCGCCGCCGGGATCACCTCGTGGACATCGGTGAAGCCGCCGGGCGCCCGCTGGTGGGCGAGGTTGATGACGGCCTCCGGGCCCCGCAGGCGGTTGGCCCGCTGAAGCCCGGTCATCGCGGACCGGTTCGCACCGGTGGAGCCGATCGGGTGCATGGCGTGGGCGGCGTCGCCGATCCGTGTCGTACGGCCGCAGGGCCGGCGCTCCAGCGGCTCGCGGTCCACCATCGGGTACTCGAAGGCCCCCTCGCGGCCCTGAGACGTCGGGGACGCTGACGCCGTCGAAGTCCCGGCCCTCGTAGTGGTGCAGGAATCCGGTGACCGGGACCGGCCGGTTCCAGTCGCCGCGCGAGGCGTCGTCGACGGAGTCGGCGGGCATCGCGAGCAGCCCCGAGCAGCCCGGCCCACTGCGACCGGTCCCGTCATCACGACGGGGCCGGTTGTTCTGTGTCTCGGGGGTATCAGGGGTCTCAGGGGGATCAGGGGTACCCGAATGGGCCCGCCGCGTTCCATGTGCGGTGAAACCCGAATGGACCCCGCCACGTTCTTGTGCAATTCGTTACGTCCGAGTAGTTAACAAGCTGCCGGATTGCCCACCCGAGCACCAGGGGAAGGCTCATCCGGTACGCATGCGATCGCAGCCCTCTCAACATTCTTTCCGCCCACCCGAGTGAACGCGGACAGGAGCGGCCATGCCCGCAGCCCGCCAGTCGAAGCCTGAGCAGCTACAAAGAACCCGCAAACCACGTAAAAAGGCACAACCAGCTCAATCCGCCCTGCCCGCACAGCCCTCAGGTGATCCCATGATCGGTCGCATCCCCGTCCTGGACGTCCGCCCCGCAGTCGACTGCGGGAGAAGGCCCGCGAAAGCGGTGGTCGGTGAGACCTTCCAGGTCACCGCCACCGTCTTCCGCGAGGGCCATGACGCGGTCGCCGCCAATGTCGTCCTGCGCGATCCGAGCGGCCGCCCCGGCCCCTGGACCGCCATGCGTGAACTCACCCCGGGCACCGACCGGTGGGGAGCCGAGGTCACGCCGGGCGCCGAGGGGCGCTGGACGTACGCCGTCGAGGCCTGGAGCGACCCGGTCGCCACCTGGCGCCACCACGCCCAGATCAAGATCCCCGCCGGGATCGACACCGCCCTGGTGCTGGCCGAGGGAGCCGAGCTGTACGAACGCGCCGCCGCAGAGGTGCCCAAGAGCGAGGGGCGCGAAGCCGTGCTGGCCGCCGTCGACGCGCTGCGCGACCAGGAGCGCCCCGCCGCCGCCCGGCTCGCCGCCGCCCTCGCCCCCGACGCCGAAGCGGCGCTCGCCCGCCACCCGCTGCGCGAACTGGTCACCACCTCCCGCCCGTTGCCCCTCCTCGTCGAGCGCCGGCGTGCCCTGTACGGCTCCTGGTACGAGCTCTTCCCGCGCTCCGAGGGCGCGGTCGTGGCCGAGGGCGAGCCGCCGGTCTCCGGCACGCTGCGCACCGCCGCCGAGCGGCTGCCCGCCGTCGCCGCGATGGGCTTCGACGTCGTCTATCTGCCGCCCGTCCACCCCATCGGCACCACCCACCGCAAGGGCCCCGACAACACCCTCTCCCCCGGCGCCCACGATGTCGGCGTGCCCTGGGCCATCGGCTCCGCCGAGGGCGGCCACGACGCGCTCCACCCCGACCTCGGCACATTCGAGGACTTCGACCACTTCGTCACGGCGGCCCGCTCCCTGCGCATGGAGGTCGCCCTGGACTTCGCCCTCCAGTGCTCCCCCGACCACCCCTGGGTGAGCGAGCACCCCGAGTGGTTCCACCACCGCGCCGACGGCTCGATCGCGTACGCCGAGAACCCGCCGAAGAAGTACCAGGACATCTATCCGATCGCCTTCGACCAGGACATGCGCGGCCTGCTCCAGGAGACCGTGCGGGTGCTGCGCTTCTGGATGGACCACGGCGTACGGATCTTCCGCGTCGACAATCCGCACACCAAGCCGGTCATCTTCTGGGAGAAGGTGATCGCGGACATCAGCCGGACCGACCCCGATGTGATCTTCCTGGCGGAGGCATTCACCCGCCCGGCGATGATGCGCACCCTCGCCGAGGTCGGCTTCCAGCAGTCGTACACGTACTTCACCTGGCGCAACACCAAGCAGGAACTCACCGAGTACCTCACCGAGCTCTCCGGCGACGCCGCCGCCTCCATGCGCCCCAACTTCTTCGTGAACACCCCCGACATCCTCCACGCCTACCTCCAGCAGGGCGGCAGACCCGCCTTCGAGGTACGGGCGGTGCTCGCCGCGACCATGTCTCCGTCCTGGGGTGTGTACGCCGGCTACGAGCTGTGCGAGAACACCCCCCTGCGGGACGGCAGCGAGGAGTACCTTCACTCGGAGAAGTACCAACTGCGGCCGCGTGACTGGGAGTCGGCCGAGCGCGAGGGCCGCACCATCGCCCCCCTGATCACGGCACTCAACCGGCTCAGGCGGCGGCACCCCGCCCTCCAGCAGCTGCGTGACATCCACTTCCACTCCACCGACAACGACGCGGTGATCGCGTACTCCAAGCACGCGGGCTCGAACACCGTGCTCGTGGTCGCCAACCTCGACCCCCACCACACCCAGGAGGCCACGGTCTCGTTGGACATGCCGCTACTCGGCCTCGACTGGCACGAGAGCGCACCGGTGCGCGACGAGCTCACCGGCGAGACCTATCACTGGGGCAGGGCCAACTATGTGCGCCTCGAGCCGGGCATCACGCCCGCGCACATCGTCGTTCTGCGACCGTCCCCGCCGATCGGAGGGTCACCCACATCATGATCGTCAATGAGCCCGTCCACGACACGTTCGAGGACACACCCGCCAAGGACCGCGACCCCGACTGGTTCAAGCGGGCAGTCTTCTACGAGGTCCTCGTGCGGTCCTTCCAGGACAGCAACGGCGACGGCATCGGCGACCTCAAGGGCATCACTGCCAAACTGGACTATCTGCAGTGGCTGGGGGTCGACTGCCTCTGGCTGCCACCGTTCTTCAAGTCCCCTCTGCGGGACGGTGGTTACGACGTTTCCGACTACACCGCCGTCCTCCCCGACTTCGGCGATCTCGCCGACTTCGTGGAGTTCGTGGACGCCGCACACCAACGCGGCATGCGCGTCATCATCGACTTTGTCATGAACCACACCAGCGACCAGCACCCGTGGTTCCAGGAGTCCCGCAGCGACCCCGACGGGCCGTACGGCGACTACTACGTCTGGGCGGACGACGACAAACAGTTCCAGGACGCCCGGATCATCTTTGTCGACACCGAGACGTCGAACTGGACCTTCGACCCGGTGCGCAAGCAGTACTACTTCCACCGCTTCTTCTCCCACCAGCCCGATCTCAACTACGAGAACCCGGCGGTGCAGGAGGAGATCACCTCGGCACTGCGCTTCTGGCTCGATCTGGGCATCGACGGCTTCCGGCTGGACGCCGTGCCGTATCTGTACCAGGAGGAGGGCACCAACTGCGAGAACCTGCCCGCCACCCACTCCTTCCTCAAGCGGGTACGCAAGGAGATCGACGCGCACTACCCGGACACCGTGCTCCTCGCCGAGGCCAACCAGTGGCCCGAGGACGTCGTCGACTACTTCGGCGACTACGCGGCCGGCGGCGACGAGTGCCACATGGCGTTCCACTTCCCGGTGATGCCACGGATCTTCATGGCGGTGCGGCGCGAGTCCCGCTACCCGGTCTCCGAAATCCTGGCCAAGACCCCGGCGATCCCGAAAAGCTGCCAGTGGGGCATCTTCCTGCGCAACCACGACGAGCTCACGCTCGAGATGGTCACGGACGAAGAGCGCGACTACATGTACGCGGAGTACGCCAAGGACCCGCGGATGCGCGCCAATATCGGCATCCGCCGCCGGCTCGCCCCGCTCCTGGACAACGACCGCAACCAGATCGAGCTGTTCACGGCACTTCTGCTGTCGCTGCCGGGGTCGCCGATTCTGTACTACGGCGACGAGATCGGGATGGGCGACAACATCTGGCTCGGCGACCGGGACGCGGTACGCACCCCGATGCAGTGGACCCCCGACCGCAACGCCGGCTTCTCCTCCAGCGACCCGGGACGGCTGTATCTGCCCACGATCATGGATCCGGTCTACGGCTACCAGGTCACCAATGTCGAGGCTTCGATGTCCTCGCCGTCCTCACTGCTGCACTGGACCCGGCGGATGATCGAGATCCGTAAGCAGAACCACGCCTTCGGGCTCGGCTCGTACACGGAACTGCCGTCGTCCAACCCGGCAGTGATCGCGTTCCTGCGCGAGTACAAGGACGACCTCGTGCTGTGCGTGAACAATTTCTCGCGTTTCGCGCAGCCCACGGAACTCGATCTGCGG